>DASPSF010000085.1:0-26306 GCA_035624075.1 Steroidobacteraceae bacterium
TCGCCGCGTCCACTCGCGCACGCTGCTCTGGAGCACGAAGCTCTCGCGCTCCCCGGCGATCAGTACGAGCCCCACGGCCTGGGCGACCAGCACCGCGAGCACGGTCACGGCGATCAGCCGGCCGAGGAGTGACTGCGGCCAGAGACTCAGGCGCACCTTTCAGAGCTCACGGACTTCTTAGGGGCTCACGGGCTCACTGGCTCTCGACGCTGACGCCGACCACATACCCCTCGCCGTAGACGGTCTTGATGATCTGCGGGGCGCGGGCATCGTCGCCGAGGATCTGCCGCAGCCGGCTGATGCGCACGTCGATGCTGCGGTCGAAGGGATCGGCGTCCCGCCCACGCAGGAGCTCGGTGAGCTGCGCGCGCGTGAGGACGCGATTGCCCGCGGCGAGCAGCACCGCCAGCAGCCGATACTCGGCGCCGCTGAGCGCCACGTCCTTGCCCTCGGCGTCGGTCAGTGTGCGGGTGATGGTGTCGAGCTTCCAGCCGCCGAAGCTGAAGGAGCGCACCGTCTCCGGTGAGGGGTCGCGCGGGGCGTGCGCCGAGCGGCGCAGCACCGCCTTGATGCGCCCGAGGAGCTCGCGCGGGTTGAACGGCTTGGCGACGTAGTCGTCGGCGCCGAGCTCGAGTCCCACGATCCGGTCGACGTCCTCGCCACGGGCGGTGAGCATGATGATCGGCAGCTGCGAGCGGCCGCGGAGCTCGCGGCAAAGCGACAGTCCATCCTCCCCCGGCAGCATCAGATCGAGCACCAGCAGGTCCACGTGCGAGCGGTCGAGCACGCGGCGCATTTCCTTGCCGTCCGCCACCGCCGTGGTGCGGAACTCGTGCTTCTCGAGGTACTGGGCCAGGAGTCCGCGGATCTCGCGGTCATCGTCGACGATCAGAAGGTGCGGACGGTCGTTCATGGCGAAAGCCTCTTGCGGCAAGCGAGGATACTGGGGCGTAGAGACACCGGACGCCAGATTTCGTGCCTCGAGGCTTGTAACAAACTGTTAGTTCACCGCCAGTGGCGGCCCTGAGTGAAAACGCAGCTCCGTGTCGGGCGCCGTCGCGAGCTCCGCCTCGCGCGAGGAGAGCTCGGCGAGACGCGCCCGCCACTCGAGAGGGGCGCGCTCGCGCGCGAACCCGAGGTAGAGCTCGAAGTGCCGGGCCTCGGACGCTGCGAGCTCACGGTAGAGCGCATCGAGAGGCTGCGGGAGCCGGCCGGCGAGCAGCGCGAAGCGCTCGGCCGAGCGGGCCTCGATGAGCGCGGCGGCGAGCAGCAGATCGAGCTTGCGCTCCGGGTGCGAGGTGCGCAGCGCGCGCCGCAGCTCCTGCGCGTAGCGGCCCGGGCGCTGGCGCGCCACGCTGATCCCGAGCTCACTCATCGCGCGGTGCACCTGCTCGAAGTGCCGCAGCTCCTCGCGCGCGAGGCGCGAGAGCGCGAGCACGAGCGGGGTGTCCTCGGGGTAGGCGAAGATCAACGCCATGGCGCTGGAGGCCGCCTTCTTCTCGCAGTTGGCGTGATCGACGAGCAGCTGCGGCAGGCGCGCCGCCGCTGCCAGCACCCAGGCCTCGGGTGTCGGCGCGGCGAGGATCGATTCCGGGGCGCTCACGCGCGCACCTCCCGTGCGATCCACTCACCGAGTGCGCGGGTCATGGCCTGCGCCGCCTCGGCGGCGCTCGCGAAACGGTCGGCCGGCGCCTTCGCCAGCAGCCGCTCGATGAGCGGCTGCAGCGCCGCGCAGCTCCCGAGCAGCGCCGGGATTGGCTCCTTGCGGTGCTTGTAGACAATCGCCATGGGATTCTCGGCGCGGAAGGGCTTCTCGCGGGTGAGCATCTCGAACAGCATCACGCCGAGGCTGTAGAGATCGCTGCGCGCGTCGATCGGCTCGGCGTGGCCCTGCTCCGGGCTCATGTAGTGAGGCGTCCCGAAGATGGTGCCGCCGTCGGTCGCGTCCACCTTGAGCGCCGTGTCCTTGGAGAGGCCGAAGTCGATGAGCGCAATGCTGCCGTCGCTGCGCAGCATGACGTTGCCCGGTTTCAGGTCCCGGTGCAGCACGCCAGCGGCGTGCACGCGCTCGAGCGAGCGCGCGATCTCGATGGCATAGAGCAGCGCCTCGCGGGGCTTCAGCGCCTGGGCCCGCATGCGCCGACGCAGGTCCCCGAGCGGAAAGTATTCCATGACGAGCCAGGCGTGCTCATCGCTGATGCCGAGATCGTGGAGCCGCGCGACGCCGGCGCCCTCGATGCGCTGCCCCAGCTCGTACTCCTGGAGGAAACGGGCAAAGATGTCGACCGGCTCGCGCTCGTCCTGCCGGTCGCGCGCCACTTTGAGCGCGACCAGTGTCCCCTCGCGCTCGCTCTCGCCGACGTACAGGTCGGTCAGTCGGCCCGCGGCCAGGCGCCGGATGCGCCGGTAGCCGCGGACGAAGGCATCGCCGAAGCGCTGCGACTCGCGTCCCGCCTGGCTCGAGCGCCACACCGCACGCGCGTGAGCCGCACGCTGCTCGGCCGCCGTGAGCACGCGGCGGAACTCCTCGCCGTCGAGATCCTCGCCCGTCACCGACCAGCCGCCGAGCGCCGCCGTCTCACTCGCCGCCGCCGAGTCGGCGCGCTGCTGCAGCAGCACGATGGGCGCAAAACCGGCCCGGCCGGCGAGCTCGCGCGCCCACTGAAGTCCCTGTCCGCCCGGCCACTGGTCGGCGAGCAGCACGGCATCGTAGCCCTGCGCGAGGAACTCGGGCGCGAGCGGGCCCTGCGACACCGGGTGGTGGACCGTGAGGCTCGCCTGCGGGCGCCACGCCGTGAGCCGTTCGCGGATCTGCGCGCAGCGCCGCGCGTCTTCTTCGATCAGGAGCACCCGCATGGGGGCGCGATTACAGCACGCGCGCCCGCGGGCCGCCATGCGGGCCCGGAGCGCCCCCGGCCGTCTCGGGTGGGAGCTTGAGCCCGATCACCAGGTCCCCGACGTTGGTGCCCGTGGGCCCCAAGTGCACCAGATCGCCGCTCGCGGCGAGCGCGGTGCCCGAATCGGCGCGGGCGAGGCACTCGTCCACGTCGAGCCCATCGACCGCGACGCGCGCGCAGCTCTCGGCATCGACGAGCGCGCCGGCATCCTCGGTGACCCCGTCGGTGCCGTCGGTCCCGGCGGCGAGCAGCATCAGGTCGGCATTGCCCGCGATGAGCTTCGCGGCGGCCAGCGCCAGGTGTTGGTTGCGCCCGCCCCGGCCCGGATTTGCCGGCAGCTGCACGGTCGACTCCCCGCCCCACACGCAAACCTGGGCTGGCGAGAGCCTGAGCTCATGCGCGAAGCGCGCCGCAAGTCGCAGCGCATCGCCGTCGAAACGCCGGCCCGGCGCGTGCACCGAGAGTCCGCGCGCACGCGCCGCCGCCGCCGCTCCCTCGACCGCACGCTCGACGGAGGCGACCACCGTCCGCTCGACCCGATCCTCGCCCTCGCTCGCGGTGCCTAAAACACCTGAGCCGATCACGTTGGGATCATCCCCCGGCACGTCCGACACGTAGAGTGCCCGCGCCGCCCGGCCGGCGAGCCTCGCGGTGAGCCGCCCTCCCTTGATGCGCGAGAGCGCGCTGCGTTTGGCGTTGAGCTCGCCGATCGCAGTCCCGGCGGCGAGCTCGCGCGCCGTGAAGCTCTCGAGGTCGGCAAGCGTCGTGGGGGGCTTCAGCACCTCGACGAGGCTCGAGGCGCCGCCCGAGACGAGGAACAGCGGTTGCGCTTCGCGCGGCAGCGCCTCAACCCACTGAAGGAGCCGCGCACCGGCCGCGAGCGAGCGCTCATCCGGCACCGGGTGCGAGCTGACCACGACCTCGGCGCCGGGCGCTCGCAGGAGCTCCGGCGGGGTGTGACCCTCGCGGGTGATGACGAGCGCCTGGGCAATCCGACGCCCAAGCGCGTCGTAGGCGCCGAGCGCCATGGCGGGTGCGGCCTTGCCGACCGCGGCGAGCCAGACGGGGCGCTGTGACTCGAGCGCCTCGCCGGCGCCGCCGCCGGTCAGGGCCTCGCGCACGCAGCGCCGTCCGTCGACGCAGCCGAGCGCCGCCTGCAGAAGATTCAGCAGTAATTCGCGCCGCGGGTCGCTCTGGGCACCCAGCTCAGCTCCCGCGCACCACTTTGAGCTTGCGCCGCTCGCGGCGGGCAAGCTTGGCGGCATCGGAGCGCTCGTCCTGCAGGCGCTCGAGATATTGCGGCGTCACATCGCCGGTGACGTATTCGCCCGAGAAGCACGAGGTGTCGAACTCCTCGATGCGCGCATCCTCGTGCTTGCAGGCGGCGATCAGATCGTCCAGGTCCTGGTACACGAGCCAGTCGGCGCCGATGAGGCTCGAGACCTCCTCGACCGTGCGGCCGCTCGCCACCAGCTCGCTCGCCGCCGGCATGTCGATGCCGTAGACGTTCGGGAAGCGCACCGGCGGGGCGGCGGAGGCGAAGTAGACCTTGGCCGCGCCCGCCTCGCGCGCGAGCTCGATGATCTGCGCAGACGTCGTGCCGCGCACGATCGAGTCATCGACCAGCAGCACGGTCTTGCCGCGGAACTCGAGATCGATGGCGTTCAGCTTGCGGCGCACCGATTTCTGCCGCTCGTCCTGCCCCGGCATGATGAAGGTGCGGCCGATGTAGCGGTTCTTGATGAACCCCTCGCGGTACTTGACGCCGAGCCGCTGCGCGAGCTGCAGCGCCGAGGTGCGGCTCGTGTCCGGGATCGGGATGACGACGTCGATATCGTGGTTGGGGCGCTGGCGCAGGATCTTGTCGGCGAGCCGGTCGCCCATGCGCATGCGCGCGCGGTAGACGGAGATGTTGTCGATCTTGGAGTCGGGCCGCGCGAAGTACACGTACTCGAAGATGCAGGGCGTGTGGCGCTGCGTGGCGACGCACTGCTGCGCGTGCAGCCTCCCCGCCTCGTCGATGAACACGGCCTCGCCCGGGGCCACGTCGCGCACCAGGCGGAACGACAGGGAATCCAGCGCCACGCTCTCGGAGGCCAGCATCCACTCGGTGCCGCGCGCCGTCCGGCGCTCGCCGAGCACCAGCGGGCGGATGCCGTTCGGATCGCGAAAGCCGAGGATCCCGTGGCCGATGACCATGGCGACCACTGCGTAGCCGCCGCGGCAGCGGCGGTAGACCGCGCTCACCGCCGCGAACACGTCCGCCGGCGTGATGCGCGCCGTGCCGACGCGCTGCAGCTCCGAGGCGAAGACGTTGAGCAGCACCTCGGAGTCGGAAGTGGTGTTGAGGTGCCGGCGATCCTCGTGGATCAGGATCTCGGCGAGCTCGCCGGCGTTGGTGAGGTTGCCGTTGTGGCCTAAGCAGATGCCGTAGGGCGCGTTGACGTAGAAGGGCTGGGCCTCGGAAGCGCTGTCGCAGCCTGCGGTCGGGTAGCGCACGTGGCCGATGCCGGCGTTGCCCTTGAGCTCGAGCATGTGATGCTGCTGAAAGACATCGCGCACCAGTCCGCTGCCCTTGCGCACGTAGAGCTCGCCCTCGCCCGAGGTGGCGATGCCGGCAGCGTCCTGGCCGCGGTGCTGCAGCACCGTGAGCGCATCGTACAGGCGCTGGTTGACCGCGCTGGTGCCGACGATGCCGACGATGCCGCACATGGCTTAGGCTCCTAGCTCCTCATACCTGGAGATCCCGGCTGTGCGGCTGCGCGCCCTCGCCCACCAGAAACCGCACGCCATTCGCGATCGACTCGCCTACCGGGATGAGATGCGATTCGCTCCACCAGTGATCCCGGTCGAGCCTGAGCAGCTGGCCGAGCATCACGAAGATGCCCAAGAGCAGCAGTCCCCGCAGCCCGCCGAAGGCGAAGCCCATCAGGCGATCCATGCCGCTGAAGATCGACAGCCGCACGAACTGGGTCACCACGGCGCCGATCAGCGCGCCGATGAGGAGCGCTGTCCCGAGGACGATCAGGCGCGCCACCCAGACCTTCACGGCCGCCGCCGACAGCACCCCGCCGAGGTGCGGCTCGACGAGGTCGGAGAAATGCCAGGCGAGAATCAGCGCGATGATCCAGGTGACGAGCGCAATCCCCTCGCGCAGCAGTCCCCGGGCAGCGCCGATGAGAGCCGAGATCAGGATCGCGGCGATGATGATGTAGTCCGGCGTAGTCATTGCGGAGGGACGCTCGCGCGCTCGTTGCACGCGCTGCGAATTGTACAAGAGCAACTCGCCGCGTGCCGAGCGCTGCGTCGCACGGGGCCGGCGCTAGTTCGGCACGACCGTCCCGGCGTGTCCCTGCGTGCGCAGCTTCGAGGCCATCTGCTCCGCGGACGCGTGGTCGCGGGCCGGT
Source organism: Steroidobacteraceae bacterium (assembly GCA_035624075.1). Taxonomy (GTDB): domain Bacteria; phylum Pseudomonadota; class Gammaproteobacteria; order Steroidobacterales; family Steroidobacteraceae; genus 13-2-20CM-66-19. Next base: position 6,305 of record DASPSF010000085.1, read on the forward strand.
CCCACCAGCACGCGATAGAGTCGCCGCCCGCTGGTGCTCCGCGACACGCTGACCGGGTAACCGAGCCCATGCAGCTGCTTCGCCAGACGGTCGGCGTTCGCACGGCTCGCGAAGCTGCCGAGCTGCACGACATAAGCCCCGGTACCGGTCGGCGCTGCGGGATTTGCCGCGGGGGGCGGCGGCGCTGTTGACGCTGCGGGAGTTGACGCTGCGGGGCCGGGCGGCGTGGCGGGCTCGCTGTGGGCCGCGGCGGGCGCCGGCTGAGGTTTGCTCGAGGGAGCGGCCGGCTCGGCCGCCGGGGCCGGCGCCGATGGCACGCTCGAGGGTTGCATTTCGAGCGAGCCCGTGCCCCCGTGGGATTCGTCCGCGAGATTGATGGTGTAGGAGCGTAATGGCGGTTCCTCCGCCGACGACGCCGGGGCGCGTGCGTGTGCGGCCGGGCGGATCGGCCCGCTGAGCAACTCGGGCACCAGCACGACGATCAGGGCCACGAGAATGATTGCGCCCGTCAGCCGTTCTTTCACCAGAGTGTCCACGATGGGGGCGAAGCGGAGAAACCCAAGGCCGCGGAGACCGCAGTTAGTATATCCGAAGCCACTCGAGCGCCGGCCCGACGGTGTGGAATGAACCAAACACCACGACGCGGTCTCCCGGGCGAGTGAGCGCGCGCGCTCGTGCGCATCCCTCCTCGACCGAACCGGCGAGCGTGACCTCGCTCGGCCGCAGCTGCATGCGCTCGGCGAGCGAGGCGGCGCTGCCGCCCCGTGCGCCCGGGAGCGCGCAGACGATCCAGTGGTCCATGAGGGGGGCGAGTGCAGCCGCGATCCCCGCCGCGTCCTTGTCGCCGAGCACGCCCGCCACCGCGAGGGTGCGTCCCCTGCCGGCACCGGGCAGCGGCCGCTCCTCGAGGTGCGCTGCGAGCACGCGCGCGGCGGGCTCGTTGTGCGCAATGTCGAGGATCCACTCGACAGGTCCCGGGACGATCTCGAAGCGGCCCGCGAGGCGGACGCCCGCGAGCGCCGTGTTGACTGCGTGCCGCTCGAGGGGTGCCGCGAGAGGCACCGCCGCCGCGAGCGCCGCGACGGCGGTGATGGCGGTCGCGGCGTTACGGTACTGGATCGAGCCCGCCAGCGCCGACGGCGCGAGGTCCTCGAGGGCGAGTCCCGGCCCCCGGTAGCTCCAGCGCGCCCCGGCGACCTCGAAAGTGAAATCGCGGCCGGCCACGAGCGGCCGGGCGGGGAGTGCGGCGATCCTCGCGAAGACGCTCGCGGGCAGGTCGGCGGTGCCGAGCACGGCCGGGCGGCCGGCCCTGAAGATCCCGGCCTTCTCCGCTCCGATCGCCTCCAGGCTCTCGCCGAGGTACTCGCGGTGGTCGAGCCCCACGGAGACCACCACGGCAGCGTCGGCGGAGACTAAGTTCGTGGCATCGAGCCGGCCGCCGAGACCCACCTCGAGCACCGCGACCTCGACCGCACGCTGCACGAACACCAGCAGCGCCGCGAGCGTGTTGTACTCGAAGAAAGTCAGCGTGGTCGCGCCGCGCGCCGCCTCGATGCGCTCGAACGCCTCGATGAGCTCCGCATCGCTCGCCTCCTCGCCGCCCACGCGGATGCGCTCGTTGTAGCGGACCAGGTGGGGCGAGGTGAAAAGCCCGGCGCGCGTTCCGAGGGCGGAGAGCAGCGCCTCGGCGTGGGCGGCGACCGAGCCCTTGCCGTTGGTGCCACCGACGGTGAGAACGCGGAATGCGGGGGTTGCGATTCCGAGGCGCCCGGCGACTTCCGTGACCCGCTCGAGAGTCAGGTCGATGCTGCGCGGGTGGACCGAGTCCTGGAGCGCGAGCCACTCGGCGAGCGTGCGCGTCGGCATGGAGAGGCCTGGCGTGGACGCGCGGCGCGCGCTCTCAGGCGGCTGCGACCGGGAGCTTGAGCAGCAGCCGCAGCAGCGCCGCGATGCGGTCGCGCATGTCGCGCCGGTCGATGATCATGTCGATGGCGCCGTGCTCGAGCAGAAACTCGGCGCGCTGGAAACCCTCGGGCAGCGTCTCGCGCACGGTCTGCTGGATGACGCGCGGGCCCGCGAAGCCAATCAGCGCACGCGGCTCGGCGAGATTCAGGTCGCCGAGGAGCGCAAGGCTCGCCGACACCCCGCCGGTGGTCGGATCGGTCAGCACCGAGATGAAGGGCAGGTGCGCCTGGGCGAGGCGCGACAGCGCAGCGGCGGTCTTCGCCATCTGCAGCAGCGAGTACAGCGCCTCCTGCATGCGCGCCCCGCCGCTCGAAGAGAAGCAGATGAACGGCCGCCGCTCCTGGATGCAGAAGTCGACGCCGCGCTTGAAGCGCTCGCCGACCACCGACCCCATCGAGCCGCCGAGGAACTGGAACTCGAAGGCGGCGGCGACCACCGGCAATCCATGCAGGGCCCCTGCGAGCACCACCAGCGCATCGCTCTCGCCGGTCGCCTTCTGCGCCTGGGTGAGGCGGTCGCGGTAGCGCTTGCTGTCGCGGAACTTGAGCGGATCCTCCGGTGCGATCGCCGCTCCGATCTCCCCGATTGCGCCCTGATCGAGGAAACGCTCGAGGCGCTCGCGCGCGCGGATGCGCATGTGGTGGCTGCACTTCGGGCAGACATAGAGGTTGCGCTCGAGCTCCGCCCGGTAGAGCACGGCATCGCAGGCCGGGCACTTGAGCCATAACCCTTCCGGCACCGAGCGCGTACGCCGCTCGGTCTTGATGCGGGAGGGCATGATCTTCTCGAACCAGGTCATCGGGGGAACTCTTGCTGCATCGCAGAAGTTTCAGGCGGCGCTTCGATCATAGCTGATCGGCGCCCGGGGGCCCTTCCGGCGCCGGAGCCGGCAGGCCGAAGGCCGTCGGGTAGAGCACCTCCCAGAGATAGAGGCCCGCGGCGGGCGCGGTGGCGGCGCTGCGGGTGCGGTCGCGTCCCTCGAGCACGGTGCGCGCCCAGCCGGGTGGCTCGTCGCCCTTGCCGACGGCGATCAGGAGGCCGGCGATGTTGCGCATCATGTGATGGAGGAAGGCGTTGGCCACTGCCTCGATGACGATCCAGTCGCCGCGCCGCTCGACCGACAGGTGCGTCAGACGCCGAACGGGCGATTTGGCCTGGCATTCGGAGGAGCGAAAGGCGCTGAAGTCATGCTCGCCGACGAGGAGCGCAGCCGCCTCCGCCATGGCGTTGGCATCGAGCGCGCGTGTCACCCACGCAGCGCGCGCGGCGTGGAGGGCCGAGCGCCCCGTGCGATTCAGGACCAGGTAGCGGTAGACGCGCGCCGTGGCCGAGTAACGCGCATGGAAATGCGCCGGCACCGGCAGCACCCAGGAGACGGCGACATCCGCGGGCGCCTCGGTGTTGGCGCCGAGGATCCAGCTGCGCGCGCTGCGCTCGGCGTGCGTGTCGAAGTGCGCAACCTGCGCGCGCGCATGCACGCCCGCATCGGTGCGTCCGGCGGCGACCAGGCTCACGGGCTCGGCCGCGATGGCGCCGAGCGCCTTCTCCAGGACCTGTTGGACGGTGCGGACCGACTGCTGGCTCTGCCAGCCGGCGAAGGCTGAGCCGTCGTACTCGATGCCGACGGCTATTCGATTCATTGTTGTTGCTCGCCCTTTATTCGCGGCCAAAAGTCGCGCCTTTTGGCCGCGTGCGCGCTCCCGTTGGGCGACTGGCCTGCTGCGAGCGCCGCAGGCGCTTGCAGCCTATTGACTACAGGCCTGCTGAAACCGCCGCAGGCGGTTTCAGCCAATCAACTAATCACCGCTATCCCGGCAATGACTCCATCAGCCGCTGCGCTTCCTGTTTCTGCGCCGCCGAGCCTTCGGTCATGACTTCCTCGAGGATGTTGCGCGCGCCGTCCGGATCGCCCATGTCCATGTAGGCGCGGGCGAGATCGAGCTTGGTGCCGACCTCGCTCATCGTCACGGGCTCGAGGTCGGGCAGCGCCAGGTCCTCGTTGGCGAGTCTCTGCGTCGCCGCGAAGGCGGCATCCGGCACGGTCGCGGTGCCGACGTCGAGGTCGAGCTTGCCGCCGTTGCCGGGGGGGTAGGTGCCGGTGCCGAGATCGAGATCCACGCCCGCGGCACGCAGGTCCGGATGGGTGCCGGTGGTGGCGCTGCTGCTCACGTCGATGTCGACCGTATCGCCCCGCAGCTGCGCGAGGCGCGAGGTCTGCGAGCCGTCCTGGAGCGGGCCCGCCTGCGTCAGCGCGCTCTCGAGCTCGTCCTGGTCGAACTGCCACTGGCCCGTGGTCGAGGTCTTGGCCTGATTGGCCGTGTCCTCGAGAGTCTTGCGCGTCTTCTCATCGAGCCCGGCCACCAGGGTGGGCGCATCGGCGCCGGCGCCGAGCATCGGCTGCTCCTGGGTGTCGACCTGGCCCAAATCGAGTCCGAGATCGTCGATGGCGAGCTCGGCCGTCTGATCGGCGCCGCTGCGTACCCGCGGCTCGATCTTCGCGCGGACCGTGCGGTCGTCCGGCTCGTCCAGCGTGGGCTGCTCGACCGTCGGACCCTCGGTGTCCACGGTCTGCTGGCGCATCTTGGCGGTCATCTGCCGCGTCTGGCCGGTGACGGCCGCATCGCCGCGACCACCGCCCTGGAGCACGGTGAGGTTGCGATCGGTGACCCCGGTCGTCGCCTCGGTCATCTGTGCGGTGCCCTCGCCGACGGCGGCACCGATGTCGAGATCGACGCCCTGTCCGTCGGTCGGCACCGGTTCGCCGAGCAGGTCGAAGTCGACCCGGCTCTGGCCGCCCTCGAGGTTGAGGTCCACGCCGCCCGCGGCTGCGCCGCCGAAGGCCGCGCCGCCCGAGAACAGCGGATCCTCGGGGGCGAGCTGCTTGCCCATGATGAGGATCTTTTCCCACTCGCCGGGCGCGGCTTCCGAGCGCGTCTGCGCGAGCTCGTGCGCGGTCTGCAGGAACTGCTCCTTGTTGCCCCAGACGAAGAACACTTCGAGGAGCTTGAGCTTCAGGTCCCGCCGCCCCGGCTCGCGGCCGATGGCGATGCGGATGAGGTCAGCGGCCTGGTCATAGAGGCCGTAGGCCATGTGAAAGTCGGCTTCCGCGAGCGGATCGCCCTGGTCGAGATTGATCGCCGTCTCGCTGCTGATCGTGTCATCGGCGGTGACGTGCTTCGCTGCCGCCGGCGGCGGCGCGGCACCGGCCGCCGCGATCCGTGGCCGCTCGTGCGTGCCCGTCTCCTCGACGACGACGTCGGAGACCTCGGACTCGGGCTCGCTGAGCGGCATCGCCCGCATGGTTGGGGCCTCGAACCCGCCTGATCCGCGCGCGGTTCCGCCTCCGCCCAACGCACCACCGGCGGCGCTTCCCCCGGCCACGGCGGCAACCGCCAGGCGGCCGAGTGAGTCATCGAATTCCGAGGCGCGGCGCGCGCGCAGGAACCTGAGGCCCGCGACGACCGCCAGCACGAGCGCCACGAGCGCGAGCACCCACCAGTAGCCCATGATGGTATCGAGAATCGAGCCGCTCTCGGCCGGTGCCGGTGCGGGCTTGGTGGCCGGCAGGGGCTTCGGCAGAGGCTTGGAGACAGGCGGCGGAGGCGCGGCCTCGGCGACCGGAGGAGGCGGCGGCACCGCAGGTGCAGGCTTCTCAACCGGCGCGGGTGCAGGCGGCGGCGGCGCCGCCTGGGCGACCGGAGGCTTGGCGGGCGGCGGGGCCGGAGTCGGCGCGGGTGTGGGCGTCGGAGCCGGCGGCGGCGCCTTGGCGGCCGCCTGCTTTGCGGCGAGCTCCGACTGCAGCCGCGCGAGGTCCTGATTCTTCAGGTCGAGGAGTCGCTTCGACTCGGCGAGCTGCCCCTCCAGGGTCTGCACACGGCCCTTGAGCTCGCTGACTTCGGCGCTGTTCGCCGCGGTGCCGGTACCGGCGGAGGCGCCCTCCGATGGTGTCACCAGTCGAAGGTGGCCGGGCTGCGAGCCCGGGGCGGCGGCAGGTGCTGCGGCCGCCTCGGCAGCCCCTTCGGGCGCTGCGCTGGAGCGCCACGCGGCGGTCTGGCGGTTGATCTCGGCGGTTGCGTCCGCGGGCGAGATCGCCTCCGCGGTGGCTGCGTCCGGAAGGCGCAGCACGGAGCCCGAGCGCAGCAGGTTCATGTTCTGCTCGAAGGCCTTCGGGTTCGCCTGATAGATGGCGAGCATCCAGCTGCGGGTCCGCGCGTTGTTTGTGGTCGCACCGGTCACGCCGCGAGCGATCTCAGAGAGCGTCTCGCCCTTCTGCACGGTGTGATCCGTGTTGGCGCCCTGTGCGCCCGGCTCAGCAGACGCTGCGGCCGGCGCGGGGCTTGCGTTCGCGGTCTCGGGCGCCGGAGCCGCCGCCGCGCTCGGAGGCGGCGCGCTCTTGGTGTGCGCGGGAGGTGCGCTCGGTGTCGGTGTGGGTGTGGGTGTCGGTGCCGGAGCCTCGGCTGGGGCTGCGGCCTGTGCCGCCTCGGCCGCCGCGGGCTCGGTGGGGGCGGGAGCCGCAGCTGCGGGAGCGGCGGCTGCAGGAGCCGCAGCTTCACTGCGTGTGATCGTCCCGGCACGCGTCTCGGCACTGGTCACAGGCGCTGCGACCGGGGCGCTCGCCGCCGCGGACTGATTCGGCGTGTACACCGGCGGATCGAGCAGCATGGTGTATTCGCGCACCAGCTGCCCGTGCGACCAGGTGACGTTGATCAGGAGCGTGATGAAAGGATCGGTGACCGGGTCCGTCGATTTGACCCTGATGATGTGGCGGCCGTCGGAGGTGTCCGCCGTGCTCAGCCTGACGCTCGTCAGGTACGTGGGGTAGTCGATTCCGTTCTGCGAGAAGATTTCGCGCGGAGCCAGGCTCGCCCGCAGCGTCGCGACCTCATCCGGTGCGACGTCGGTGATCTCGATCTCGGCGTCGAGCGGAGAGTTGAGCGCCGAGTTGAGATGAATGTCTCCGAGACCAAGGGCAAAGGCCGCCGACGGCAAAGCCAGCAGCAATGCCAGCGCTCGGCTTGAGCGTTTGGCGAACATCAGGGCACCCCGGCAGGAGTCATTTGAAATGTCTTGTAGAAACAAGCGGATGGACGATAAGTTGCGAGTCCACCACGAATTGGGCGGCAATATAACTTAAATAGGCTTACAACCCAAAGCCTTGAGTCTCCCGCTGCCGTCGATCGCGGCTTTTCGGCGCACATTGTCGGGCACAGTCCTCGATTTGAATCCCCGTGCAGAACCGGGATCTTTACGGATTCTTAGGACATAAACTGTGTCCTGTTTCGCCTCGGACGGTGCCCGGCACGCTGTCCCCAGGCTGGAACTGTGATCGCCGCCACATCTCGCTGCGGGCGACCCGAGGACTAGCGGCAAATCTAGCTGCGCGGGGCTCCCGGAATCACCGGGGTCGGGGACTTCACGTCGGCGTTCTGCGCGCGGTGGCGCAGGTAGTGGTCCATGAGGACGATCGCGAGCATCGCCTCGGCGATCGGCGTCGCACGCAGCCCCACGCACGGGTCATGCCGGCCGGTCGTGACGATCTCGGTCGCGTTGCCGGCGACGTCGATGGTGCGCGCGGGCACCTGGATGCTGGAGGTGGGCTTTAAGGTCAGGTGCGCGACGATGTCCTGCCCCGAGGAGATGCCGCCGAGTACGCCTCCGGCGTGATTGCTCAGGAACCCGCCGGGGGTGAGCTCGTCGCGATGCTCGCTGCCGCGCTGCGCGGCCGCGCGGACGCCCGCGCCGAGCTCGACCGCCTTCACGGCGTTGATGCCCATGAGCGCGTGCGCGATGTCGGCATCCAGCCGGTCGAACACTGGCTCGCCCAGGCCCGGCGGAACACCGCTCGCGATCACGGTAATCCGCGCGCCGATCGAGTCACCGGCCTCGCGCGTCTTCCAGATCAGCTGCTCGAGCTCCCCCACGCGCGCGGGGTCCGGGCAGAAGAACGGGTTCTGATACGCGAACGCGGGATCGACCGGAGAGAGCGTGAGCGGGCCGGCCTGGCTCAGGTAACCGTAGATGCGCACGCCGAGCCTCGCCGCCAGGTAACGCCGCGCGATGGCACCGGCCGCAGTGCGCATCACCGTCTCGCGCGCGCTCGAGCGCCCGCCGCCGCGGTAGTCGCGCACGCCGTACTTCTGTTGATAGGTGTAGTCGGCGTGTCCCGGGCGGAAGCGGTCCTTGATGCGCTCGTAGTCGCGCGAGCGCGCATCCGTGTTCTCGATGAGGATCCCGATGGGCGTCCCGGTGGTGCGGCCCTCGAAGACCCCCGAGAGGATGCGCACCTGGTCGCCCTCGCGGCGCTGGCTCACGAAGTGCGAGGTGCCGGTGCGGCGGCGGTCCACGTCCTGCTGAATATCCGCCTCAGTGAGCTCGAGCCCCGGCGGGCAGCCGTCGACGATGCAGCCGAGCGCCGGCCCGTGGCTCTCGCCGAAGGTGGTGACGGTGAAAAGCTTTCCGATGGTGTTCCCAGACATGGGAGCCTAGTGTGCCACGAGTTGCTCACGCGTCAGCAGGAACACCCCGCCGCCGCCGCGCGCGAACTGAAGCCACAGGAACGGCAGCTTCGGGTACGCGCGCCGCACCGCGCTCTCGGTGTTGCCGACCTCGACGATGAGGAGCCCGCGGGCCCGCAGGTGCTCGCGCGCCTCGCGCAGGATGACCTCCACCGAGTCGAGCCCGCGCGCGCCCGCAGCCAGCGCCAGGCGCGGCTCGTGCCGGTACTCGGCGGGGAGCCGCTTCATCTCAGGCTCGCCCACGTAAGGGGGATTGGCGACGATGATGTCGTAGGTGCGGCGCTTGAGCGCGCCGAAGTGGTCGGACTCGATGAGCCGCACGCGCCGCGCGAGGCGGTGGCGGCGCACGTTGATCCGTGCGACCTCGAGCGCTGCGGCCGAGATGTCGACGGCATCGACCTTGGTCGCCGGCAGCGCCCTGGCGCAGGCGATCGCGATGCAGCCCGAGCCCGTGCCGAGATCGAGAATGCGCCGCACGCGCCTCGGGTCCGCCCACGGCGCGAAGCCCCGCTCGATGAGCTCCGCGAGCGGCGAGCGCGGCACGAGCACCCTCGAGTCGACCGTGAACGGCAGGCCCGCGAACCAGGTGACGCCGGTGAGATAAGGAGCCGGGACACGCTCGGCGATGCGCCGCCCGATGAGCTGCGCGGCGCGTGCGGCGTTCGCAGCGCTCACCCGGCGCCGGTAGAGCGCGGCGTCCGCGGCGTGCGGAAGCCTGAGTGCATGGAGCGTCAGGCTCGCGGCCTCATCCCACGCGTTGTCGGTGCCATGGCCGAAGAAGACGCGCGCCCGCTTCAGTCGCCGGGCGCCGCGCGCGATGAGGGAGCGCACGGTGAGAGGAGGAATCCGGCCGGCCGGCCGTCTGGACTTAGATGCTCCTGTCATCCGCCCTCACACACTCCTATGAAATAATTCGCTCATGAGCACCGTGGGCACCGTGAGTGCCGTCAGACGCCGCCGGACTTGGGTCCTCGGCGTGGTCGCCCTCGCCGCCTGTGCGGCGCTCGGGGGCTTTTTCCTCGCGCGGCAACTTGACAGGGAAACTCCGGTGCTGGCAAGCGGCACGTGGCTGCCGAGTCCGAAGCGGATCGAGAGCTTCGAGCTCATCGATGCGGCGGGTAAGCCCTACACCAGCGCCGATCTCGCCAGCGCGCCGACGCTCGTCTACTTCGGCTTCACGCGCTGCCCGGACGTTTGCCCCACCACCCTGGTGAAACTCGCGCAAGCCCTGCAGCAGGCGGCACTGCCCTCACTGCGGGTGGTGTTCATCAGCATCGACCCGCAGCGCGACCCACCCGCCGCCGTCGGGCTCTATGCGCATGTGTTCGACCCGACGTTCCAGGGCGTCACCGGCAAGCCCGAAGAGATCCTCAAAGTGGCGAAGAACTTCGCGGTGGCCGTCAACCGCGTCGACCTCCCGGGAGGCGACTACACGATGGATCACTCGGCGGTCCTCTTCCTGGTCGATGCGCGCGGGATCGAGGCGATCTTCACCCCACCCTTCGAGGCGCCCGCGCTCGCTGCGGACCTGCGCCGCGCGGCGCCCTACCTCTCGCCATCGGCCGCACGCCATCCCACATGAGCGCCGACGACCCCGGGGCACGGCTGTTCGTCGGCCTCCAGTACCTCCTGCCGCAGCACCTGCTCTCGGGCGTGGTGCACTGGCTCGCGCGGGTGCAGCTTTCGTGGGTGAAGAACGCGCTGATCGACAATTTCGTGGTCAACTACCGCCCCGACCTCGGCGAGGCCGAGGAATCGGACCCGCGCAAGTACACGAGCTTCAATGCCTTCTTCACGCGCGCGCTGCGCCCCGGCGCACGCACCGTGGACGCATCGCCTACGGCGCTCGTCTCGCCGGTCGACGGCACCGTGAGCCAGATCGGGCGGACCGACGGCTCATCGCTGGTGCAGGCGAAGGGGCTCAGCTACACGCTCGAGTCGCTGCTCGATGAGGCCGCGCCCTCCTGGGCGCCGGCGTTCCGCGGCGGCGCGTACGCCACGCTCTATCTCGCCCCGCACAACTACCATCGCATCCACATGCCGCTCGCCGGGACGCTCCAGGCCGCCTGGTATGTCCCGGGCGATCTCTTCAGCGTGAACGCGACCACGGCGGCCCAGGTGCCGGGGCTGTTTGCGCGCAACGAGCGCGTCGTGTGCGTGTTCGCGGACGGGACGCTGTCCTTCGGGCTGGTGCTCGTGGGAGCGCTGTTCGTCGGCAGCATGTCGACCGTCTGGCACGGTGATGTCACCCCGCGCAGCCCGCGTGTCCGCGGGAATCTCGCGCTCGACTTCGTGCGCACGAGTCTCACCCTCGAGAAGGGTGCCGAGATGGGGCGCTTCAACATGGGGTCGACCGTGATCCTGCTGCTGCCGCCCGGACGCAGCGAGTGGCTGGGCGAGTTCGTCCCCGGCGCCCCGGTCCGCATGGGTCAGGCCCTGGCACGGCTTGTATGACCATGAGCCCAGGCGAGGACTGGCGGCCGAGCGCGACGCTCGAGGCGCTGCGCGAGCGGGCGGCGCTGCTGGCGCGCGCCCGGGAATTCTTCGCCGCGCGCTCCGTGCTCGAGGTCGATACGCCGCTCATCGTCAACTCGCCGGTGAGCGATGTGCACATCGCGAGTGCCACCGTCGGGCTCGGCGGGGAGAGAGGCGCCGCAGGAGCGGAAGTGCCGCTCTTCCTCCATACCTCGCCCGAGTACGCGATGAAGCGGCTGCTGGCCGCGCACCGGCGCGACATCTACCAGATCTGCCACGTGGTTCGGGGCAACGAGCGCGGACGGCTGCACAACCCGGAATTCACCCTCATCGAGTGGTACCGCCTCGGCTTCACGCTGACCGCCCTCATGGACGAGGTGGAGACGCTGGTACGCATCCTGTTGGGCCCCGCCGGCGCCGCTCGGCGCAGCGAGCACTTGAGCTACCGCGAGGCGTTCGTGCGCGAGCTCGCGCTCGATCCCTTCACCGCTGCGGAGGCGGAGCTGCTCGAGGCCGCGCGCCGCCTCGGGCTCAAGTCGCCCGGCGCGAACCGCGATGAGCTCCTCGAGTTCCTGATGGGTGTCAGGGTCGGCCCGCGCTTAGGCCATGGCGCGCTGACCTTCATCCACGGCTATCCCGCAACTCAGGCGGCGCTCGCGCGCCTCGATCCCGCGGATCCGCGCGCGGCGCTGCGTTTCGAGCTCTACTGCGATGGTGTCGAGCTCGCCAACGGCTTCCATGAGCTTCAGTCGGCCGCCGAGCAGCGCGCGCGCTTCGAGCGCGACAACGCGGAGCGGCAGCGCACCAGGCAGCCGGTGCGGCCGCCGGATGAGCGGCTGCTCGCCGCGCTTAGCTCCGGGCTCCCGGACTGCTCCGGTGTGGCGCTCGGTTTCGATCGCACGCTGATGCTGGCCCTCGGAGCGAAGCACATCGACGCGGTGCTCGCCTTCCCGACCGGGCGAGCCTGACGCGCATGAGCAGCGCGTCCTCCGCATGACTTCTGCCCGCCTCCCACCCCGGGGACTCGCCGCCGGGGTCGCCGCCTTCACGATCTGGGGATTGTTCCCGGTCTATCTCCACCCCTTGAGCGGCGTGCCGCCACTCGAGATCGTCGCGCACCGCATCACCTGGTCGTGCCTGTTGCTCATCGGGGTGCTGCTGCTGCGCGCCGAGCTCGGCTGCCTCACGACGACGCTCGGCAAGCCGCGGCTGCTCGCCGGGCTCGCGACCTCGGCGTGCCTGATCACCTGCAACTGGCTGGTCTACGTCTGGAGCGTCACCCACCATCACATCGTCGAGTCGAGCCTCGGCTACTACATCAATCCGCTGGTGAACGTACTGCTCGGGGTGCTGGTGCTGCGCGAGCGCCCGAACGCCGTGCAATGGAGCGCGATTGCCCTCGCGGCAATCGCCGTGATCTATCTCGCGGTCGAGGCCGGGCGGCCGCCCTGGATCGCGTTCGCGCTCGCCTCGAGCTTCTCGCTCTACGGCTTCGTGAGGAAGGTGATCAGCGTCGACGCCCTGCCGGGGCTGGCGACCGAGACGCTGCTGCTTCTGCCGTTCGCGCTCGCCTATATCGCCTGGTGCGAGGCGACCCAGGTCGCGGCCTTCAGCCACGACGGGCCGAGGATCGCCGCACTGCTGATCGGCAGCGGCATCTTCACGGCGGTGCCGCTGTTTCTCTTTGCGTACGGAGCGCGGCGCCTGCCGTACTCGACCGTGGGAGTGCTGCAGTACATCGGGCCGAGCCTGCAGCTGCTGTGCGGTGTGCTGTTCCTCGACGAGACCTTCGGGGGGGCGCGCGCCGCCGGATTTGCGCTGCTCTGGGCGGCGCTGCTGCTCTACGCGGCGGAAGGGCTGTGGCGCGCGCACGCTCTCTCGCGTGCGGCGCGCGCTTAGACGGCTACTGCTTGGCGCGCGAGATGTACTCGCCGGTGCGCGTGTCGATGCGGATCGTCTCGCCCTCGTTGATGAACAGCGGCACCCGCACCACGGCGCCGGTCTCGAGCTTCGCCGGCTTCTGACCGCCGGTGGCGGTGTCGCCGCGCAGCCCCGGATCGGTCTCCACCACCTTGAGCTCGATGTGGGGCGGCGGGGTGACGACCAGCGGCACGTTGTTCCACAAGGTCACGATGCACACCACGCCGTCCTTGAGCCACTGAGCGTTGTCACCGAGGGCCGACTTGCCGGCGGTGTACTGCTCGAAGCTCTCCGGGACCATGAAGTGCCAGAAGTCCCCGTCCTGGTAGAGATACTGCATGTCCATGTCGACGACGTCGGCGGCCTCGAGCGACTCGCCCGACTTGAAGGTGCGCTCGATCGTGCGGCCGGTCTTCAAGTTGCGCACCTTGATGCGGTTGAACGCCTGGCCCTTGCCGGGCTTGACGAACTCGTTCTCGACCACCGCGTAAGGGTCGCCGTCGAGCAGAACCTTGAGACCCGAGCGGATCTCACTGGTGGTATAGCTGGCCATTCTCGGATCCCGTGAAATTTGAGGCGGCAGGATGTTGCCGCCCTGTCGAAAAGGGCCGCGTATGATAGCGGCATCGCCCCGAGGCCGCCAGCGAAGCCCGCGGGCGCTTTTTTCCGCGAGGTCGCTCACGCGGGGGCCTTTCCCCCCGGTGCTAGAATCCAGCCGCTTTTGCTTGTGTTAAGTCCAGGGAGGCTTGCGAGATGGAGCCGAGCGCCGTTCCGCTCATCGTGCTCAGCGCCACGCGTGATCCGGTCGAGGCGATCAACCGCATGCTGCGCCGCGCAGGCGAGCCGGCTCACTGCACCTGGATTCCGGCGCTGCGGGACCTCGGCGATGCGCTGGCCCAGATCAATCCCGAGCTGCTGGTGCACGTGATGGCTGACCAGGAGGAGCTCGAGGCCGTCATCGCCATCCGCGACCAGATCGCCCCCACGGTGCCGATCCTGGCGCTCGCCCAGGACGCCGACGAGGCCGCCATCGCCCAGGCGCTGGTGCTCGGCGCGCGCGACCTCGCCTCGCTCGCCCATCCGGACCGCCTGCAGGCGGTGATGATGCGCGAGCTCGAGACCTTTCGTGCCCGGCGCACCCTCGATGCGGCCGTGCGCGCCGCGCAGGATGCCCGCAGCCAGCTCGACACGGTGCTCGAGCGCTCCAACGACGCGATCATCCAGGTGCAGGAAGGCATCGTCACCGACGCGAACCCCGCGTGGCTCGAGCTGTTCGGCGTCGAGGAGGGGGTCGCCGGTCAGCCGGTGATGGACCTTTTCGAGGAGTCGTCGCACCCGGCGCTGCGCGGCGCGCTCGCCGCGTGTCTGCAGGGACGCTGGAGCGGCGACCATACCCTCAGGGCCAACGCCCTGCCCGCCGACGGCAGCATCCTGCCGGTCGAGATCGCCCTCGCCATGGGCGAGCACGAGGGCGAGCCCTCCGTGCGGCTGGTCGTGCCGGCGGCGCCGCGCGCCAGGGCGGAGCCCGCCGAGCCGCGGGCCGTCGAGGGCCCGGCCACGGTCATCGATGCCTACGGCCTGCTGCCGCGGCGCGAGCTGCTGCAGGCGCTCGGCGAGCGGCTTGTGACCCGCCCCTCGGGCGGAGTGCGCTGCCTCGCAATCGTGAAGCTCGACAAGTTCGCGACCCTCGAGCGCGTCCTCGGCGTGACCGCGAGCGAGGATGTCGTGGCAGAGTTCGTGCGGCTGCTGCGCGAGACGGTGCGGCCGAAGGAGCTGATCGGACGGCTCGGGGGCATGCTGTTCCTGGTGCTGCTCGAGCGCGGCAACGAGAACGACATCAATGCCTGGGCCGAGCAGCTGCTGTCGCGCGTGCAGAAACACGTCATGCGCATCCGCGACAAGGCGGTGTCGGTGACCTGCTCGATCGGACTGTCGACCGTATCGCCGGCGCGCGCCGCGCTCGATGCGGTGGTGGCGGATGCCCTCGAGGCCTGCCGCAAGGCCGGCTCGCGCGGCGGCAACCAGAGCGTCGCCTCGGACCAGGCCGACACCGAGAGCCGCGTAATGTCCTACGACAAGGTGTGGGTCAAGCACATCAAGGCCGCGCTCATGGAGAACCGCTTCCGGCTGGTGCAGCAGCCGATCGCGAGCCTGCGGGGCGAGGACCCGGGGATGTTCGACGTGCTGGTGCGCATGATCGACACGCAGGGCAAGGAAGTGCTGCCCTCGGAATTCATGGCGGCCGCCGCGCGCAACGATCTGATGAAGAACATCGACCGCTGGGTGGTGGGGGCGTCACTGTCGTTCGCGGCGCAGAAAAAGCCCGAGTGCCTGTTCGTGCGCCTGTCGCGCGAGACGCTCAAGGACGACTCCTTCCTCGACTGGCTCGGCAACCACCTGCGCTCGAGCCGCGCCGAGCCCGGACGCCTTTGCTTCCAGGTGACCGAGGAAAGCGCCGCGAGCTACGTCACGCAGGTGAAGTCGCTGGCGGGCACGCTGCGCGAGCGGCGCTTCCGCTTCGCGCTCGAGAGCTTCGGCGGCGGGCGTGACAGCTTAGGCATGCTCGAGTCCATCCCGCTCGACTTCGTGAAAATCGACGGCGCGGTGATCCAGGGGCTCGCCGCCGATCCGCAGCTGCAGCAGCGCGTGCGCGCGCTGGTCGATGCGGCGCAGAAGCGCTCGGTGCAGACGATCGGCGAGCGCGTCGAGGATGCCAACACCATGGCGGTGCTCTGGCAGCTCGGCGTGCAGTTCATCCAGGGCTACTTCGTCAACGAGCCCGAGGAAGTCGTCTTAAGCGCCGGGCGGTAGTTTGAATTGCAGCGGCGGCACATTCATGTGCCTGGTATCGCACGGACTCCTTTACGCCTTCGGCGCACTCGCCGCCGGCAGCTGCGCCTCCATGCGCTCGATCTTGCGCGGCCAGCCGCGCTTCAGCACCGCGCCGCGCTGCGCCCGCTGGCCGAGGTAATCCTTGAGATCGCGCCACTCGATGACTTTCTGCGTCTCGCCCGACCAGAGCACGAGGCTCGCCTCCGGCGGCACCACTGCGATGGCCGTCATGAGCTCGGCGCGCGTGCGCGCCTTCTTGCCCGGGATGTCGTAGAGCTTGTTGCCCTTGCCGCGCGGCATCTCCGGTACCTCGCTCACCGGGAAGGCGAGCAGCTTGCCCTCGCTGCTCACCGCCGCGACCAGCGAGTCGGCCGAGGGCACCGGCGCGGGCGCGAGCACCTGCGCGTTCTCGGGGACGGAGAGCACCGTCTTGCCGGCGCGCCGGTCGGTCACGAGGTCCTCCAAGCGCGCCGTAAAGCCGTAGCCGGCATCGCTCGCGAGCAGCCACAGGTCCTCGGGCTCCCCGATCATGACGCCGGCGAACTTCGCCCCGTCGGGCGGATCGAGGCGTCCAGAGAGCGGCTCGCCATAGCCGCGCGCCGAGGGGAGCGAGTGCGCGGGCAGCGTGTAGGTGCGACCGGTGCTGTCGATGAACACCGCGCTCTGCAGGCTCCGTCCGCGCGCCAAGGCCTGGAAGGCATCGCCGCCCTTGTAGGAGAGCGTCGCCACCTCGACCTCGTGACCCTTGGCCGAGCGCACCCAGCCGCCCTTCGAGAGCACCACCGTCACCGGCTCGTTGGGGATCAGGCTGGTCTCATCGATCGCCTGCGCCGCCTCGCGCTCGATGATCCTGGTGCGCCGCTCGTCGCCGTACTTGTCGGCGTCGGCCTTGATCTCGGCCGCGATCAGCTTCTTGAGCTTCGCCTTGGATCTGAGCAGCCCCTCGAGCTCCTCGCGTTCGGCGGCGAGCGTCTTCTGCTCCTCGCGGATCTTCATTTCCTCGAGCTTGGCGAGGTGCCGCAGCCGCGTGTTGAGGATCTCCTCGGTCTGCTCGTCCGAGAGCTTGAAGCGCTTCATCAGCACCGGCTTCGGCTCCTCCTCGCGGCGGATGATGCGGATCACCTCGTCGAGATTGAGGAAGGCGATCAGGAGCCCGTCGAGGATGTGCAGCCGCTTGCCGACTTTCTCGAGACGGTGCTCGAGGCGGCGCGTGACGGTCCGGGTGCGGAACTCGAGCCACTCGGTGAGGATTTCCTTCAGGCCCATCACCCGCGGCCGGCCGTCGAGGGCGATGATGTTGAGATTGACGCGGTAGTTGCGCTCGAGGTCGGTGGTCGCGAACAGGTGGTTCATGACCTCGACCAGGTCGACGCGGTTCGAGCGCGGCACCAGCACCAGGCGCGTCGGGTTGTCGTGATCCGACTCATCGCGCAGATCGTCGATCATCGGCAGCTTCTTGGCGCGCATCTGCTCGGCGATCTGCTCCATCACGCGTGTCGGCGATACCTGGTAGGGAAAGGCGGTGATGACGGCGTTGCCCTCCTCGACCTCCCAGGTGGCGCGCGCCTTGAATGCGCCGACGCCCTGGTCGTAGAACTCCTTCAGATCCGCGCGCGGCGAGATGATCTCCGCCCCGGTCGGAAGATCCGGCCCCTTGACGTGCTTCATGAGCGCGGCGGTCGTGGCCTCCGGCTCCTCGAGCAGGTGGATGGCCGCGGCGGCGACTTCCCTGAGGTTATGCGGCGGAATGTCGGTCGCCATGCCGACGGCGATGCCGGTGGTGCCGTTCAGCAGCAGGTTCGGCAGCCGCGCCGGCAGCCACGCCGGCTCCTCGCGTGAGCCGTCGTAGTTCGGCACCCAGTCGACGGTGCCATCGGCGAGCTCGGCGAGCAGCACCTCGGCGTAGCGTGTGAGCTTGGCTTCCGTGTAGCGCATGGCGGCGAAGGATTTCGGGTCATCCTGCGAGCCCCAGTTGCCCTGCCCGTCGATGAGCGGATAGCGGTAGGCGAAGGGCTGCGCCATGAGCACCATCGCCTCGTAGCAGGCGGTGTCGCCGTGCGGATGGAACTTGCCGAGCACGTCGCCGACGGTGAGCGCCGCCTTCTTGTGCTTCGCGACCGCCGACAGCCCGAGCTCGCTCATGGCGTAGACGATGCGCCGCTGCACCGGCTTCAACCCGTCGCCGAGCGCGGGCAGCGCCCGGTCGAGGATCACGTACATCGAGTAGTCGAGGTAGGCCTTCTCGGTGAAGGTGCCGAGCGGCTGGCGCTCGATGCCCTCGAAGTTGAGCTCGCCGCTCTCGGGCGGGCCCGTCATACCTGCACCTCGGCGAGATTGCCCTTCTCCTCGAGCCACTCGCGCCGGTCGGCGGCGCGCTTCTTGGCGAGCAGCATGTCCATGAGCTGGTCGGTCTTGTCCTTGCCCTCGATGGTGAGCTGCACCAGGCGGCGGGTGCGCGGGTCGATGGTGGTCTCGCGCAGCTGCGCCGGGTTCATCTCCCCTAAGCCCTTGAAGCGGGTGACGCTCGGACGGGTGCGCGGGCTCTCCTTCTCTATCTTCTTCAGGAGCTGATCGCGCTCGCCGTCATCGAGCGCGTACAGCACCTGGCGGCCGGCATCGATGCGGTAGAGCGGCGGCATCGCCACATACACGTGGCCGTGGGTCACCAGCGGGCGGAAGTGCCTCAGGAAAAGCGCGCACAGCAGCGTCGCGATGTGCTGCCCGTCGGAATCGGCGTCCGCGAGGATGCAGATCTTGTGGTAGCGGAGCGAACTGAGGTCGGTCGAACCCGGGTCGACCCCGAGCGCGACCGAGATGTTGTGCACCTCTTCGCTCGCGGCCAGCTGACCGGCATCGACCTCCCAGGTGTTCAGGATCTTGCCCCGCAGCGGCAGGATCGCCTGGAAGTCCTTATCGCGCGCCTGCTTGGCGGAGCCGCCGGCGGAGTCGCCTTCGACCAGAAAGAGCTCGCTCCGCTTCGGCTCCTGGCTCACGCAGTCGGCGAGCTTGCCGGGCAGCGCGGGGCCGCCGGCGATGCGCTTGCGCACCACCTTCTGCGCGGCCCTGGCGCGCTCCTGGGCGTTGGCGATCGCGAACTGAGCGATGCGCTCGCCGGCGTCGGGGTGGCGGTTGAGCCAGAGCGCGAGCGAGTCGCGCGCGAAGCCCTCGACCAGCGGCGCGGCGTCGCGGCTGCCTAAGCGCTCCTTCATCTGGCCGGCGAACTGCGGCTCGTGGATCTTCACCGACAGCACGTAGCTCGCCTTGTCCCAGACGTCCTCCGGAGTGAGCTTGATGCCGCGGGGGACTAAGTTCCTGAACTCGCAGAACTCACGCACCGCCTGCGCGACGCCGGCCCGCAGCCCGTTGACGTGCGTGCCGCCCTCCGGGGTCGGGATGAGGTTCACGTAGCTCTCGCCGATCGAGACTTCCGCGTCCGGCGCCCAGCACAGCGCGTAGTCGACCGCATCGTTGTCATCGGCACGCGTGCCGGTGATGGGCTCGGCGGGGATGCGCTCGAGCTTCTCGAGCTCCTCGACCAGATAGGCGCCGAGATCGCCGGTGTAGAACCATTCGTCCTTCTCGCCGGTGGCCTCGTTCCTGAAGGTGACCTTGAGTCCCGGGCACAGCACCGCCTTGGCCTTCAGCGTGTGCTTCAGCTGCGGCACCGAGAACTTGTCGGAGTCGAAGAACTTCGGGTCCGGCCAGAAGCGGATGGTGGTGCCGGTGTTGCGCGCGCCCACCGTGCCGATCTCCTCGAGCTTGGTGGCGATCTTCCCGTCCTTGAAGCTGATGTTGTATTCCCTGCCGCCGCGCTTGATCCAGCACTCGAGGTGCTTCGACAGCGCGTTCACCACCGACACGCCCACGCCGTGCAGGCCCCCCGAGAACTTGTAGGTCTTGTCGGAGAACTTACCGCCCGCGTGCAGGCGGGTGAGGATGAGTTCGGCGCCGCTCACCTTCTCCTTCGGATGGATGTCGACCGGCATGCCGCGGCCGTCATCCTCGACCTCGAGCGATCCGTCCTTGTGCAGGGTGACGTCGATCTGCCTGCAGTGCCCGGCGATCGCCTCATCGACGCTGTTGTCGATCACCTCGTGGGCGAGGTGATTGGGGCGCTGCGTATGGGTGTACATGCCCGGCCGCCGGCGCACGGGCTCGAGGCCGGAGAGGACCTCGATGTCGGAAGCGGTGTACGACTGACTCATCCGCTGCGCAGATCTTCCTTGCCGCACGCCGCGCGGGCGCGATGCTGGCGCCTGAGGAGCGCGCGCGGCGGCGATCTTAGCATCTGCGCG
>DASPSF010000093.1:0-3889 GCA_035624075.1 Steroidobacteraceae bacterium
GATGGCGCCGACCGGGAGTGTCCTGCCGACCGCCTCGAGATCAACGGCCTGGCCGCCGGCCATGCCGCCGGTGCCGATGGCGCGCGAGAGCACGCGGATCATCTCGAGTCGCGCTTCGGGAGCGGTGCCGGCCATCGGCTCGTGCGCGAGCACCGAGAAGGCGAGCGCCTGCAGCGCATCGCCCACGAGGACCGCGGTGCCTTCATCGTAGGCGCGGTGGCAGGTCGGGCGGCCACGGCGCAGGTCATCGTCGTCCATCGCCGGCAGGTCGTCGTGCACGAGGCTGTAGACGTGAATGAGCTCGACCGCGGCGGCGGGCGCATCGAGCCGCGCGAGCGGCGCACCGAAGGACTCGCCCGTGAGGTACACGAGAGTCGGGCGCAGGCGCTTGCCGGCAGCGAGCGTGCTGTAGCGCATGGCATCGCGCAGCCGCGCGGTACCGGGGTCCGGGAGGCGGAGCACCTCATCGAGCACCCGCTCGATGCGGGCCTGGCAGTCGGCGACTCGCACCCCGAAGTCGGCGGCGGGACGGGCGTCGTTCACGGCAGCGCTGATCACTCGGGCGCGTCGGGTGCGCCGGCTCCGGCGTCCGCGGGTTCCTCGAAGGGCTCGATCTCCGCCCGGACGCCGCGCTTGAGGAGAATCTCGACCTTCTGTTGGGCGGCCTGGAGCGACGCCTGGCACTGGCGCGTCAGCGCCACGCCGCGCTCGAAGGCCTTCAGAGCCTCATCGAGCGGCAGATCGCCGTGCTCGAGCCGCTCGACCAGCCCCTCGAGCTCGGCAAGCGCCTGCTCGAAGTCCGGGGCTTTGCTGTCGCGGGCCAATGGGTCTCCTTCGTCGAGGGCGCGCAACGTTACACAGCACCGGCGCCGAGGGTCAACGCGCGTTTCCCCACGGTAATTGCGGATTGACGTCCCTCGCCGGGCAGCGATACAGTCCCAGCCCGTCGTTAGACCGAGTCTAAGTGAGGATCCTATGAATCTCAAAGGCAGCAAGACGGAAAAGAACCTGAAGGACGCGTTCGCCGGCGAATCGCAGGCCAACCGCCGCTATCTGTACTTCGCCCAGAAGGCCGACGTCGAAGGCTTCAACGACGTATCGGCCGTGTTCCGCTCCACCGCCGAAGGCGAGACCGGGCATGCCCATGGCCATCTCGAGTACCTCGAGGCAGTGGGCGACCCTGCAACCGGGCTCCCGATCGGCGAGACCAGGCAGAATCTCAAGGCCGCGATCGCCGGCGAGACTCACGAGTACACCGACATGTACCCGGGGATGGCGAAGATCGCGCGCGAAGAGGGATTCGGGGAGATCGCCGACTGGTTCGAGACGCTCGCGAAGGCCGAGCGCTCTCACGCCAATCGCTTCACGAAGGCCCTCGAAGCTATCTGACCGGACACCAGCGCATCGGACCCGCCCGCTCAAGGGGCGGGGCCGACGCGCAGCTCATGAGCAGCACGCCCACGCCGCCGCCCGGCGCGCGCGAGGGGAGCCTCGAGGCGCCGACGCGTTTGCCTCTCGAGTGGCGGGATGCGAAGTTCTACGATCACGCCGCGCTCGAGAAGGAGCTCGAGCGGGTGTTCGACATCTGTCACGGCTGCCGCCGGTGCTTCAGCCTCTGCAACGCCTTTCCGACGCTGTTCGACGCGGTCGACGAGTCGCCGGACGGCGAGGTCGCGGGCGTCGAGAAGCAGGTCTACTGGGAGGTCGTCGACCACTGCTACCTCTGCGACATGTGCTTCATGACGAAGTGCCCGTACGTGCCGCCGCATCCCTGGAACGTCGACTTCCCGCATCTGATGCTGCGCGCCAAAGCGGTGCGCGCCCGCGACGGGGAGCTGAAGTTGAGCGAGCGCGTGCTCGCCGCCACCGACGCCGTGGGGAGCATCGCCGGGATTCCGGTGGTGGTGGAGCTCGTGAACGCGGTCAACGCGAGCACGGTCGGCCGGGCGCTGCTCGAGAAGACACTCGGCGTCGACCGCACCGCGCCGATCCCCAAGTACCACTCCCGCAGCGCCCGCTCGCGCCTCTCGGGACTTGGCACGACGCAGGGCGGCGGGCAGCCGCCGGCCGGGCAAGCCCAACCGACCACCGACACCACCGGCCGCGTGGCGCTCTTCACGACCTGTTATGGCAACCGCAACGCGCCCTCGCTCGATGAGGACCTGGTCGCGGTCTTCAGGCACAACGGCATCGAGGTGCGGCTGCTGCCGAGCGAGCGCTGCTGCGGCATGCCGCGGCTCGAGCTCGGCGACCTCGAGGGGGTGGCAAGGCTCAAGGAGCACAACATCCCGCTGCTCGCCGAGGCCGTGGCGGCGGGCTTCGATCTGGTGGCGCCGATCCCCTCCTGCGTGCTCATGTTCAAGCAGGAGCTGCCGCTCATGTACCCGCAGGACGCCGAGGTGCGGGCGGTGGCCGAGCACATGTTCGATCCCTTCGAGTACCTGATGCTGCGCCATCGCGCCGGTCTCCTGCGCACCGATTTCACCCGCTCGCTCGGCAAGGTGAGCTACCACGTGCCCTGTCACCTGCGGGTGCAGAACCTGGGGCTCAAGACCCGCGAGGCACTCGCGCTCGTTCCCGGGACGACGGTCGAGCCGATCGAGCGCTGCTCCGGGCACAACGGCACCTACGGCGTGAAGCAGCGCTTCCGCGCCGCCTCGGTGAAGATCGGGCGCCCCGTCATGCAGAGGGTCGAGAGTGCCCACCCCGATCACTATGCGAGCGACTGCCCCATGGCGGGTCGGCAGATCGAGAGCGGGCTCGAGGAGCCGCGCGAGCCTGAGCACCCACTCACACTGCTGCGGATGGCGTACGGCCTGTGAAGCTCGGACCCACGGACCTCATGAGCCTCGAGCAGTACGCCCGCGAGCGCACGGCATTTCGTGCGCGGGTGCTCGAACACAAGCGCGACCGGCAGCTCCAGGTCGGACCCAACACCACCTGGTCGTTCGAGGACCGCCTGACCATCCAGTACCAGATCCAGGAAATGCTGCGGGTCGAGCGGATCTTCGAGCCGGAGGGAATCGCGCAAGAGCTGGCCGCCTACAATCCGCTGATCCCGGACGGGGGCAACTGGAAGGTGACGCTCCTCATCGAGTTTGCGCAGCCCGAGGAGCGGCGGGCGCAGCTCGCCAAGCTCCGCGGCGTCGAGGCGCGCTGCTGGGTGCAGGTCGCCGGGCACGCTCGCGTCCTCGCCATCGCGGACGAGGATCTGCCGCGCGAGAACGAGGAGAAAACCTCCGCGGTGCATTTCCTGCGCTTCGAGCTCGATGCGGCGATGATCGGCGCGCTGCGTGCGGGCGCGGCCCTCGGCGCAGGCATCGACCACGAGCACTACCGGTACTCGGTCGAGCCAGTGCCAGCCGCGGTGCGCGCGGCGCTGCTCGCCGATCTCGACTGACGGCCGCCGGCAACCGGGCCGGCTGCGTTCCGCATTTGGTAATATTCGCGCCGCGCGCTCAGGGTGGTAAACGCACGATGCACAGCGGATGAGTCAGTCGTACACCGCCTCCGATATCGAGGTCCTCTCCGGCCTCGAGCCCGTCCGCCGCCGGCCGGGCATGTACACCCACACCCAGCGCCCCAATCACCTCGCGCACGAGGTCATCGACAACAGTGTCGATGAGGCGATCGCCGGCTACTGCAGGCAGATCGACGTCGTCCTCTACAAGGACAACTCGCTGGAAGTTGCCGACGACGGCCGCGGCATGCCGGTCGACATCCACCCGAAGGAGAAGGTGTCGGGCGCCGAGCTGATCCTCACCCGCCTGCACGCCGGCGGAAAGTTCTCCGACAAGACCTACAAGTTCTCCGGCGGCCTGCACGGCGTTGGTGTCTCGGTGGTCAACGCGCTCTCGAAGCACCTCGAATGCTGGATCAAGCGCGGTGG
>DASPSF010000114.1:0-24965 GCA_035624075.1 Steroidobacteraceae bacterium
GCGTGCCGGACGTTCAACGTGCTGGTGCAGGAGGAGCGGCGCGTGGCCGCGGGGTTGTTTCTGCGGTAGGGATCCGCAGCGGAAGACGATCGGCAGAAGACACAGGGGGAGGCTCAACCAACCAAACAATCATTCGAAGCTGACAGACTCGAACAATTGCACTGTTCTTATTGTTCTTAGGAAACGTTATTGCTGTTGTTGCGACTCCCTCCTCCCTGTGCCTTCTGCTGATGGCCCTCCGCGTAACCTGTCGTCGTCGAGAGACAGGGCGTGCATGTAAACACGTCGCAGATACCGGCGCAAGCTCCTTGACATGCAAGGGTTTTTCACGCCGGGCAGCGTTCTTTCCCGGGAAATCCCTGTGCAGGATGTATTACACAGCGTGGTTGTTTTGATATTTTTTGTACTAAATACAATTACTTATAATAGATATATCGATCATTTCTAAAACCAGGTCCAGCCTCGTCAGGTGGTGCCGCCGAGAAGGGGCACGAAGGCGACGGCGCCGAGGGACTCACTCTCGGTGCGCTGCTCGCGGCGCGTGAAGCGCACGAGCTCCTGCTCACCTTCCGGCCCGAGCGGCACGATCAGCCGGCCGCCGACCTTCAACTGCTTGAGAAGCGCATCGGGCACGGTGAGCGGCGCGGCCGCCACCAGGATGCCGTCGAACGGCGCGTGAGCCTTCCAGCCGAGAGAGCCGTCGCCGTGGCGGAAGCGGACGTTCCTCACGCCGAGCTCCTTCAGCCGCTCGCGTGCCCGCGCGAGCAGCGGCTCGATGCGCTCGATCGTATAGAGGTGCGTCACGAGCGGCGCGAGCACCGCGGTCTGATAGCCGCAGCCGGTGCCGACCTCGAGCACGTTGTCGAGCGGGCCGCCACCGGCCGGGCCGCCTTCGAGCAGCGCTTCGGTCATGCGCGCCACGATGTAGGGCTGCGAGATCGTCTGGCCAAAACCGATCGGCAGCGCCGTGTCCTCGTAAGCGCGGCTGCCGAGCGCTTCGTCGACGAAGATGTGGCGCGGCACGTTGCGGATCCGGTCGAGCACCGCGAGGTTGGCGATGCCCTGCTCGCGCAGCCGTTGCACCAGGCGATCGCGGGTGCGCGCCGAGGTCATGCCGATGCCCGTGAGGCGCAGGTCAGTCATCGATGCCTTCCAGCCAGTCGGTAACGCCGGGCAGCGCGCCGTGGCGGGTGAGATCGACCTGGAGCGGCGTCACCGAGACGAAGCCGCGGGCAATCGCGTCGAAGTCCGTCCCGGGCCCGGCATCCTGCTCGGCTCCCGCCGGCCCGATCCAGAATACCGGGCGGCCGCGCGGATCCTGCGCGCGCATCACCGCCTCCGAGCGGTGCCGGTAACCCAGGCGGCTGGCGCGGAAGCCGCGCAGCGCGCCGAGCGGCACGTCCGGCACATTGACGTTGAGGATCAGCGCCGGCTCGAGCGGCTTCTTCAGCAGCTGCGCAACCAGCAGGCGCGCCACCTCGGCGCCGGTGGCGAAGTGGCCCCCGCCCCCGCCTCCGGTACAAAGCGACACCGCGATGGTCGGCAGGCCGAGGAAGCGGCCCTCGAGCGCCGCGGCCACCGTCCCCGAGTAGAGCACGTCGTCGCCGAGGTTCGGTCCGTCGTTGACACCCGAGACCACCATGTCGTGCTCGAAATCAAACAGGCCCGAAATCGCCAGGTGCACACAGTCGGTCGGCGTCCCGGGCACGAAGTACACACCCGGCTCGGACTCGTAGACGCGCAGCGGCACATCGAGCGTGAGCGAGTTGCTCGCCCCGCTCTTGTTGCGGTCCGGGGCGACCACGGTCACCTCGGCGAGCGTCGTCAGCGCTTCGCGCAGGCGGCGGATGCCTTCCGAGCGAAAGCCGTCATCGTTGCTGACCAGGATCTTCACTTGGGTCGTTATTCGAGGGAGCGCGTGACTATATACTTTTAATGACTGCGGGCGGAGGTAAGGTGTCTCAGCCGGGCGGGGACGACGACTCAGACGATGCGAGCGAGGCAGCGCGCCTGTTCCGCGATGCGGTGCGCGGCGTCAAGCCTCTCGCCGGCGGCACCCATGCCCCGCGCAAACCCAGGCCCCGCGCCGCCGCCCGTTTCACGCGCGCCGACCGCGCCGCCGTGCTCAAGGAAAGCCTCGCCACCGATCCCCACGATCCCGCACTCGCCGGCGGGGAGGAGCTGGTGTACCGCCGGCCGGGCGTGCAGCCCTCCGTCGTGCGCCGGCTGCGGCGCGGTGACTACAAGATCGAGCGCGAGATCGATCTGCACGGGCTCACGGTCGCCGAGGCCAAGCACGCACTGCGGCAGTTTCTGATCGACGCGCTCGAGCGCGGCGTTCGCTGCGTGCGCATCGTGCACGGCAAGGGGCTGCGCTCCGGCCACCGCGGACCCGTGCTCAAGGCCGCGGTCAGCGCGGTCCTGCGCCGCACCGGGGCGGTGCTGGCCTATGTGTCGGCGCGACCGGCCGACGGCGGCACCGGCGCGGTGTACGTGTTGTTGGGTTAGGGCGCGCGCGCGTGATGTCCCCCGGGACACAAGTTCAATAGTCATTGAGCTTTGCCTCCGGGAGCCCCAATAGCGGGCCTTAAGGAGCCAGAGTTCAATAGTCATTGAACATTGCCTCCGGGAGGCCCGATAGAAGGCCTTAAGGAGCCAGAGTTCAATAGTCATTGAACATTGCCTCCGGGGACCCTCGCAGAGAGCCTCTCGCGGCCATGCCTAGGCCTCGACGAGCTCGCGCAGCACCGCGGTCGCAAAGCTGCCGCGCGTGAGCCGAAAGCGCAGCACCACGGCGCCGGCCTCGGCTTCGCACGTGAGGTCCGCCACGCGCAGGCGCAGGCTCCGCCGCTCCTGCGCCATGCCGGCCGCCGCACACAGCACGCACTCGGCGGCGAACTCGGCGCCGGTCCGCATCTCGAGCCCGAGCACTCCGGCGCCGGTTGCCGGCTCACCCGCTCCCCACAGGGGCCCGGTGGGATGAATCTCGAGGCGCGCGCAACGCGCCGCGAGCGTCTCATCGACCGAGGCGACGGAGAAGAAGCTGCCGCGGCCGTCCAGGCTCGCGAGGTCGCCGGCCAGCAGCCGCTCCCAGCTGCCATCGCCGACCCGCGCACCGAGCAGGGCGTTGAACACCACGCTGCGCGCGGCCGAGAGCACGAAGCCGCGCTCGGCGGCGGGCAGGCGCGCCGGATCCTCGCGACCTGCGAGCGCGAGATTCGCGCCGTCGCGCCCAAAGCGCTGCGGCCCGAAGTAGTTCGGTACCCCCCGCGCAGCGATCAGTGCGAGCCGCGGCGCGAGCCGCTCGGCAAGCTCTCTCCCCTCGCCCGCGGTGGCACGCAGGCGGATCGCGAAGCGGTTGCCGGCGAGCGCGCCGCGGGGGAGCTTGCGGTTGTGCGCGTGCGACTCGAGCACTTCGTAACCCTGGCCGCGCACGGAGGCGAGGTCGAGCGGCGTCCGTGGGCGCGGAACCGAGAACCATTGGATGGCGACCGCGCGGCGGTCCTTGAGTCCGGCATAGCCGACCTCCTGCGGCCGGCAGCGCACCAGGTGCGCGAGCTCGCGCGCGACCCACGGCGTGTTGGCGTCGGTCTTGCGCACCTTGAGCAGCAGGTGAGGGCCTGCGCCGGCGGGAGCGAAGCCCAGCTCCTCCTCGACCAGGAAGTCCTCCGCGCGCTCGCGCAGCACCGCCGCGGCCAGCGGCGCGCCATGCGCGCGCGGGGAGTTGAGCGCGGCGGCCCGCGCCGCATCCGTGCCGCCGCCGCTCACGGTCAGGCCTCGGAGATCAGCACGACCGCCTGGGCAGCGATGCCCTCGCCGCGCCCGAGGAACCCCAACCGCTCGGTCGTCGTCGCCTTGAGGTTGACGCGCTCGACCGCTACCTCGAGCAGCCGCGCCACCTCGCGGCAGATCGCCTCGCGGTGCGGACCGATCCTGGGCGTCTCGGCGATCACGGTGAGGTCGGCATTCACCACGGCGAGCCCGCGTGCGCGCAGCTGTGCCAGCACCGCGGTGACGAAGTGCGCGCTGGCGGCGCCCTTCCAGCGCGGGTCGCTGTCGGGAAAGTGCTGGCCGATGTCGCCGAGCCCGGCCGCCCCGAGCAAGGCATCGCACAGGGCGTGCAGCACGACGTCTCCGTCCGAATGCGCAACCACGCCGCGGGTGTGCGCGATGCGCACGCCGCCGAGCATCAGGTGATCGCCGGGACCGAAGGCATGCACGTCGACGCCCGATCCGATCCTCACGTCTGCCTCCGCGAGCGCAGCACCGCCTCGGCGAGCATCAGATCCTCGCTGGTGGTGAGCTTCAGGTTGGTCGACCTGCCTTCGACCAGCAGCGGAGTCGCACCGGCCCACTCCATCGCCTGCGCTTCGTCGGTGGGAATGCGCCCGGCGGCCTGGGCC
This sequence comes from Steroidobacteraceae bacterium, assembly GCA_035624075.1. GTDB lineage: Bacteria > Pseudomonadota > Gammaproteobacteria > Steroidobacterales > Steroidobacteraceae > 13-2-20CM-66-19. The sequence continues at coordinate 4,404 of DASPSF010000114.1, forward strand.
GCATCCAGCGCAGCGCACAGGGGACCGAAGCGGAACATCTGCGGCGTCAGCGCGCGCCACAGGTCGGCGCGGTCGATGGTGCGTGCGACCGTCGGGCCCTGACGCGGGTCCGGGTCCGCCTGCGCCTGCTTGAGCGTATCCGCGGCCCGGATCGCGAGCAGCCCGCCCTGGCCGTGCGCCGTCACCCGGTCAAGCAGCTGCTCGAGGTCCCGCGGATCGAGACAGGGCCGTGCCGCATCGTGCACCAGCACCCAGTCGACCGCCTCGGCACGCTCGGCGAGTGCTGCGAGGCCGCGGCGCACCGAGACGCTGCGCTCACCGCCCCCGGGGGTTGCCGCAAGCCGCTCGCTCCCGAGGCGCGATGCGACGCGGTGCCAGGTCGAGTCCGACTCCGCGATCACCACCACGGCGTGTGCGCAGCGCGGATCGCCGAGGAATGGCGCCAGCGCCCACTCGATGACGCTGCGCCCCATGAGGGGTACGTACTGCTTGGGGATATCGCCCTGGAAGCGCCGGCCGGAGCCCGCGGCGGGCATGACAAGGTAATATTTCATTGGCTGAAAGTCGCCTGCGGCGCTTTCAGCGGAAGGCGCCCCTGCCACATTTGACTCAGCGGGCCGCGGTCCGCGTCGGCGAAGAAGAAGTGGCGGCCGGGCGCGCGGGCACTACCTGGTAGAAGCTCTCGTTGCGGGCAATCATGCCGAGATCGCTGCGGGCACGCTCCTCGAGCGCATCCATCCCGGTCTTCAGATCACGCACCTCGGCGGCGAGCTGGCGGTTACGCTCGACGAGCTGGGCGTCCTCGGCCTGCTGCAGGGCCACCGCCTGCTTCAGCCGCTCGACCTTGCGCACGCCGTTGTCGGAGACCCAGATCCGGTATTGCAGCAGGACGAGGACGACAGCCAGCGCGGCGGCGAGCCACTTCATGGGAGGGACAGCGTAGCAGACCGCGCCGCGTGCGCGAAGGCCATCAGGACCTCGCCGGAAAGGCGTCCCGGCCGGCGAAGCGCACCTTGCCGAGCTCCGCCTCGATCCGCAGCAGCTGGTTGTACTTGGCAATGCGGTCGGAGCGTGACAGCGAGCCGGTCTTGATCTGGGTGGCAGGCGTCGCCACCGCGATGTCGGCGATCGTGCTGTCCTCGGTCTCGCCCGAGCGGTGCGAGATCACCGAGGCGTAGCGCGCCTTGTCGGCCATGTCGATGCAGGCGAGCGTCTCGCTGAGGGTGCCGATCTGGTTGGGCTTGATGAGGATCGCGTTGGCGATGCGCTTCTCGATCGCCTCGCGCAGGATCCGGGTGTTGGTGACGAATATGTCGTCGCCCACCAGCTGCAGCTTCCCCCCGAGTAGGCGGGTGAGCTCGCCCCAGCCGTCCCAGTCGGCCTCGCTCATGCCGTCCTCGATGGTGACGATCGGGTACCTGGCGGCGAGGTCCGCCAGGTAGCGGGCGAACTCGGCGGGGGTGAAGGCGCGGTTCTCGCCTTCGAGGTGGTAACGGCCGTCGCGGAAGAACTCCGAGCTCGCCACGTCGAGCCCGAGATAGATGTCGCGCCCGGCCTGGTAGCCGGCCTTCTCGATCGCCTCGAGGATCAGGCCGAGGGCCGCCTCGTTCGACTCGAGGCTCGGAGCGAAGCCGCCCTCGTCGCCGACTGCGGTCGACAGGCCCCGGTCGGCCAGCAGCTTCTTCAGCGTGTGGAACACTTCGGCGCCGTAGCGCAACGCCTCACGGAAGCTCGGGGCTCCCACCGGCAGGATCATGAACTCCTGCACATCGAGACTGTTGTTGGCGTGCGCGCCGCCATTGACGATGTTCATCTGCGGCACGGGCATTACCGGCTCGTGCTGCCGGGGCGCAAGCTGCGCCAGGTGGCGGTAGAGCGGCAGCCGGGCGTCCGCCGCCGCCGCGCGCGCCGCGGCGAGCGAGACGCCGAGGATGGCGTTCGCACCCAGCCTGCCTTTGTTCTCGGTGCCGTCGAGCTCGATCATGCGCGCATCGAGCGCGGCCTGATCGCGCGGGTCCGAGCCGACGACGGCGCCCCTGAGCACCGTATTGACGTGCTCGACCGCCTTGAGCACTCCCTTGCCGCCGTAGCGGCGCTGGTCGCCGTCGCGCAGCTCCACCGCCTCGCGGGTGCCGGTGGAGGCGCCCGAGGGCACGGCGGCGCGCCCGAGCGTGCCCGAATCGAGCAGCACGTCGACTTCGACCGTGGGGTTGCCGCGCGAATCCAGGATCTCGCGGCCCGTGACATCGCTGATACGGCTCATAAAAGTGACTCCTCGAAAGGCGCTGTCTTGACCGCACGGTCGAGCTCGGTGAGCGTCGTCAGCAGCGGCTCCATGCGCGCGAGCGGCCAGGCATTCGGTCCGTCGGAGAGCGCTTCCTCGGGCCTGGGGTGCGTCTCCATGAAAAGTCCCGCGATCCCGGCGGCCACCGCCGCCCGCGCCAGCACCGGGATGAACTCGCGCTGTCCGCCGGAGGAGGTGCCCTGCCCGCCCGGCAGCTGCACCGAGTGCGTCGCGTCGAACACCACCGGGCAGCCGGTCTCACGCAGGATCGACAGCGAGCGCATGTCGGACACCAGGTTGTTGTAGCCGAAGGAGAAGCCGCGCTCGCACACCAGGATCGCCTGGTTGCCGGTCGAGCGCGCCTTGTCGACCACGTTCTGCATCTCCCATGGCGAGAGGAACTGGCCCTTCTTGATGTTGACGGGCTTGCCCTGGGAAGCGGTGTTGACGATGAAGTTGGTCTGGCGGCAGAGGAACGCGGGGGTCTGCAGCACATCGACCACCGCCGCCACCTCGGCGAGCGGCGTGTCCTCGTGCACATCCGTCAGCACCGGGACGCCGATGCGGCTCCTGACGTGCTCGAGAACCTTGAGCCCCGCGTCGATGCCGGGCCCGCGGAAGGAGGCGCGCGAGGAGCGGTTCGCCTTGTCGTACGAGGCCTTGAAGACGAACGGCACCCGTAAACGGCCGGTAATCTCCTTCAGCCGCCCGGCGATCTCCTCGGTGAGCGCCTGGGTCTCGACGACGCATGGACCCGCGATGAGGAACAGCGGCCGTTCGATTCCGACTTCGTGTCCTGCCAGCCGCATGGCATCCATCACGCCCCGGCGGCCTGCGGAAGCTGCGCGGCGCGTGCCGCCCGCGCGGCGCGGATGAAGCCCGTGAACAGCGGGTGCCCGTCCCGCGGGGTGGAGGTGAACTCGGGGTGGAACTGCGTGGCGACGAACCACGGGTGATTCGGCAGCTCGATCACTTCCACCAGCCCATCGCGCGAGAAGCCCGAGAAGCGCATACCGGCCTGCCGGTAGCGCTCGAGATAGTTGTTGTTGAACTCGTAGCGATGCCGGTGCCGCTCCATGATGACGTCGCGCCCGTAGAGCTCGCGGGCGCGGGTGCCGGCCCCGAGCAGCACCTCCTGGGCGCCGAGGCGCATGGTGCCGCCCTTGTCGGAGCCTTCGGTGCGCGTCTGCGCGCCGTGCACCTGGTCCTGCCATTCGGAAATCAGTGCGATCACCGGGTGCGGGGTGGCGCGGTTGAACTCGGTGCTGTTGGCGTCGGCGAAGCCCTGCATGTGCCGGCCGAACTCGACGATCGCGACCTGCATCCCTAAGCAGATCCCGAGGTACGGCACGCGCTGCTCGCGCGCGAAGCGTACTGCCTGGATCTTGCCCTCGATGCCGCGCTCGCCGAAGCCGCCCGGCACCAGGATCGCATCCATCCCCTTCAGCATGTGGGTGCCGTGCTGCTCGATGTCGGTCGACTCGATGTAGTGGATGTTGACCCGCGTGCGGCTCTTCAAGCCGCCGTGCATCAGCGCCTCGTGCAGCGAGAGGTAGGAGTCGCGGATCTGCACGTACTTGCCGACCATGGCGATGTCGACCTGGCCGTCCGGATTCGCCTTGGCGCTCACGACGTGGCGCCATTCGGCGAGCTCGGTGGCGGGCACGGTGAGGCGCAGCTTGTCGACCACGATGTCGTCGAGCCCCTGCTCGTGCAGCAGGATCGGAATGCGATAGATGTCGTCCGCGTCCACCGCGGAGATCACCGCGCGCTCCTCGACATTGGTAAAGAGCGCGATCTTGCGCCGCTGCTCCTCGGGCAGTGGCTGGCGGCAGCGGCACAGGAGCACGTCGGGCTGGATACCGATGCCACGCAACTCCTTGACCGAGTGCTGAGTCGGCTTGGTCTTGACCTCGTGCGAGGCGCCCATCACCGGCACCAGCGTCAGGTGCATATAGACGCAGTTGCTGCGCCCGAGCTCCACTCCGAGCTGGCGTATGGCCTCGAGGAACGGCAGCGACTCGATGTCGCCCACCGTGCCGCCGATCTCGACCATGCAGACGTCGGCGCCGTCGGCGCCGAGCTTGATGCAGCGCTTGATCTCGTCGGTGATGTGGGGAATGACCTGCACGGTCGCACCCAGATAGTCACCGCGCCGCTCCTTGGCGATCACGCGCTCGTAGATCCGGCCGGTGGTGAAGTTGCTGTTGCGCCCCGTGGTGGTGCGCACGAAGCGCTCGTAATGCCCGAGGTCGAGGTCGGTCTCGGTGCCGTCCGTGGTGACGAACACCTCGCCGTGCTGAAACGGGCTCATGGTGCCCGGGTCTACATTGATGTAGGGATCGAGCTTGACCATGGCGATCTTGAGGCCCCGGGCCTCGAGGATCGCGCCGAGCGAGGCGGAGGCAATACCCTTGCCCAGGGAGGACACGACGCCGCCGGTGACGAATACGAAACGCGTCATAACTCTTACAGGATTACCCGTCGCATGTGGTCGCTGCCAGGAGAAAAGGGCAGATCGACGACGGGCCAGCAGCTTAGCACTTCGGCGAGGTGCACACGAGGCGTGCGCGGCGGCGGGCCCGCGGGCCGGCCTGCACGGACTCGTCCAGCCAGAGGTCGGCGACCGCGAGCAGCCGGGCGCCGCCGTAGACCAGCGGCAACCGTGCGCGCTCGGCTGGCGGAAGCTGCGATTCGCGCAGCAGGCTCTTCAGCGTACGCCGCGGTCCGCCCGGGGCTACGCTCAGCCGCTCGCCGCCGCGGCGCCAGCGGATCGTGAGCCGCGCGGGAAGTGCGCCGAGATTGACCGGCCCGTGCGCATCGGCCCGCAGCTCGATCTGGCCGAGGCTACCCGGCAGCGGACAGACGGGGTCGGTACGCCAGTCCCAGGCCATCTCTCGCGGCAGCGAGGACCCGCCTCCGCCCCCCTTCCGGGCCGCGGCGACTGCGGGGCGCAGCGTCAGGAGCCCGGCCTGCCTCTCGAGCCGTGCTCCGGGCCACTCGACCGCGGGCTGCGCGTCGGCCCGTGCCGCGAGCAGCGGGCCGGCGATCTCGGTGAGCCGTGCCGTCGGCGGGACGGAGAAGCCGCGGTCGGCGATCCAGAACCTCAGGGCGTTGCGCCGCCGCTCCGGCGGAAGCACCCGCAGAGCGCTCGCCGCCAGCGACTGGCCGTGCCGTGCCGCGCTGAGGTCGGCCTGCGCGAGGCCCTCGAGCAGCTGCTGTGCTTCGGCGGCATGACGCGCCGTGCGGCCCACGGTCGCCGCGACGCCCGGCCAGCGCTCGCGCACGACCGGCAGCACGCGCCACCGCAGGAAGTTCCGATCCGGCGCCTCATCCCGGTTGCTCGGGTCCTCCACGTAAGGCAGGCCCGCCTGCCGCACGAAAGCCACCAGCTCCGCACGCGAGCGGGTGAGCAGCGGCCGTGCCAGCAGGCCGCGCGCAAACGGCGCGAGGGCGGGCATCGCGGCAAGTCCCGCGACCCCGGCGCCGCGCAGCAGCATGAGCAGTACCGTCTCGAGCTGATCGTCCTCGTGATGGGCGGTGAGCAGGACCTCGCCGGGTCTGAGCGTGCCGGCCAGCAGCCGGTAGCGCGCCGCGCGCGCGCGGGCCTCGGGCGATTCGCCGCGCGTGCGCGTCACCCTGGCCTCGAGCACCTCGCACGGCACGCTCAGGGCCCGCGCAACCTCGAGAGCGCGCTCACCCCACGAGCGCGAATCCGGGTGCAGTCCGTGATCGACGTGCACGGCGCGCAGCGCGCGCGGCTGGTGGCGCAGCGCGCGCAGCGCCGCGAGCAGCGCGGTCGAGTCCGCGCCGCCGCTGAAGGCGACGCAGAGCTCGCGCTCCGTGAAGCCGGGCAGGAGCTCCCCGAGGCGCCTGCCGAGCCAGCGCGCGCCGAATTCCTCCGGCTTTCGCCCCATCGCCTTGGCCAGCGGTCAGGCCGCGTTTTCGGAGAACACGCCGAAGGAGGCGATCTTGGCAGCGCGCGCGGCCCGCAGCTGATCGCGCGGCAGCGCATCCAGCTCGTCGAGGTGGCGGATCAGGGCAGCCTTCAGCCGCGCGGCGGTCGTGGCGGGGTCGCGGTGGGCTCCCCCCAGCGGCTCCTCGATCACCTCATCGACGAGTCCCAGCTTCTGCAGCCGGTCGGCGGTGAGGTTGAGCGACTCCGCCGCCACCTCCTTCTTCTCCTGGCTCTTCCACAGGATCGAGGCGCAGCCCTCCGGGGAGATCACCGAATAGGTGCTGTACTGAAGCATGAGGAGCCGGTCGCACACCCCGATCGCCAGCGCCCCGCCCGAGCCGCCCTCGCCGGTCACGACGGTGACGATTGGCACGCGCAGCACCGACATCTCGAAGAGATTGCGTGCGATCGCCTCGCTCTGGCCGCGCTCCTCGGCGCCGACGCCGGGGTATGCGCCCTGGGTATCGATCAGCGTCACCAGCGGCAGACCGAAGCGCTCGGCCAGATGCATGAGGCGCAGCGCCTTGCGGTAGCCCTCGGGCTTCGGCATGCCGTAGTTGCGCCGCACACGCTCCTTGGTGTCACGGCCCTTCTGGTGGCCGATCAGCACCACGGCGCGCTCGTCGATGCGCGCCAGACCGCCGACGATCGCCTGGTCGTCGGCGTACATGCGGTCGCCGTGCAGCTCGTGAAACTCGCCGGCGATGGCCGCCGTGTAGTCGAGGGTGTAGGGCCGGTGCGGATGGCGCGCGAGCTGCGTGATCTGCCACGGCGTCAGGTTGGCGAAGATGCTCTGCGTGAGCTGGCGGCTCTTGGCCTGTAACCGCCCGATCTCGTCCTGCAGGTTGACCTCGGCGGATTCCGAGGTGACGTGCTTCAGCTCCTCGATCTTCGCTTCGAGCTCGGCGATCGGCTGTTCGAAATCCAGGAAGGAAACGGCCATGAACTTATCAGGTTACGTAAGGAGCCGACGGTTGCGCAAGTAAGCCCTCCAGCGGCGCCGCGTACAGCACCTCGAGCGCGCCGCTCCCCACCAGGCCCTCGAGCTGCTCGAGCAGCTCGCGGGAGGCGCGCACGCTCCATTCGTTACCTAAGTTGAGTGCGCCGCGGGCCGAGGCGGTGGCGTATTCGATGGTGATCGGACAGGGCCCGGGGCGCCAGGGCTCGAGGATCGCGGCGAGACGCTCGCTGAGGCGCGGCAGGTCGGCCTGCGAGCAGCGCAGCACCACGCGCCGCGCCTCCTGCTCCCGCAGCCGCTCGAGCTCGCTGACGCGCCGCGCGGCCAGCCGCCATGAGTCGCTGAACTCATCGAAGCGCAGCGTCCCCTCCACCAGCACCAGCGCGTCCTTGACGATGAGGTCGCGGTGCTTCTGCCAGGTCTCCTCGAACAGCATGACCTCGAGGCGGCCGGTGCGGTCGTCGAGCGTCAGGATCACCCGCGGGCCGCGTTTCTTCACCTCGTCGATGAGGCCGGCGACGGTGACGGGCTTGCCCGCGCCGAAGCGCGCCGGCTCGAGCCCCGCCACCGGCCGGTCGCCGACCAGGTCGCCGATGCGATGCGAGACGAAGCGCGCCAGGCTCGCCTCGAAACGCCGCAGCGGGTGGCCGGTGAGATAGAGACCGAGGGTCTCGCGCTCGCCGGCGAGGCGCACCGCCTCGCTCCACTCCGGAAGCGTCGCGCCGCTCTGCGGCAGCGGCGGCGGCTCCACCGCGGCGAGGCCCCCGAACAGGTCATCCTGCCCGGCCGCGTGCGCGCGCGTGTTCTGGTCGCCGAGCTGCATCGCGCTCGCCAGCCGCTCCATCAGGGTCGCGCGGTTGGCGCCGAGCGCATCGAGGCTGCCGGAGCGCAGCAGCGCCTCGAGCACGCGGCGGTTGACCCTGGTGAGATCCAGCCGCCGGCAAAGATCCTCGAGGCTCACGAACGGTCCGCGCGCGCCGCGCTCGCCGATCAGGCCCTCGACCGCACCGGCACCGACGCCACGGACCGCGCCGAGTCCGTAGCGGATGCGGCGCTCGCCGTCGGCGACGAACTCGTAGCGCGAGGCGTTGACGTCCGGCGGCAGCACCTCGAGCCCCATGTCGCTGCATTCCTTGATGAAGGTCACTACCTTGTCGGTGTGATCCATGTCGGCCGACAGCACGGCGGCCATGAACGCCGCCGGGTGATGAGCCTTGAGGTAGGCGGTCTGGTAGGCGAGCAGCGCGTAGGCGGCCGAGTGCGACTTGTTGAAGCCGTAGCCGGCGAACTTCTCCATCAGATCGAAGATGTGCTCGGCCAGGCGCTCGCGCACGCCGCGCGCCACCGCCCCGGCGGTGAACACCGAGCGTTGCTGCGCCATCTCCTCCGGCTTCTTCTTGCCCATCGCGCGCCGCAGCAGGTCCGCGCCGCCGAGCGTATAGCCGGCGAGCGTCTGCGCGATCTGCATCACCTGCTCCTGGTAGAGGATCACGCCGTAAGTGGGCTTGAGGACGGACGCGAGGCTGGGATGCAGATAGTCGATCGGCCCGTCGCTGCGGCCGTGCTTGCGATTGATGAAGTCATCGACCATGCCCGACTGCAGCGGGCCCGGGCGGAACAGCGCCACCAGCGCCACGATGTCCTCGAAGCAGTCCGGCTGCAAGCGACGGATCAGGTCCTTCATGCCGCGCGACTCGAGCTGGAATACCGCGGTGGTGCGGCAGGACTTGAGCAGCGCATAGGTCGGCGCATCGTCCATCGGCAGCGCGCCGATCTCGAGCGGCGCTGAGCCCGCGGGGGCGGCCGCGCCCTGCGCGTTGATGAGCCGCACCGCGCGATCGATGATCGTGAGGGTGCGCAGGCCGAGGAAGTCGAACTTGACCAGGCCTGCCGCCTCGACGTCGTCCTTGTCGAACTGAGTGACGACGCTGCCGCCGGCGGCATCGCAGTAGAGCGGCGTGAAGTCGGTGAGCACCGAGGGCGCGATGACCACACCCCCGGCGTGCATGCCGGCGTTGCGGGTGAGGCCCTCGAGCGAGCGCGCCAGGTCGATGAGGTTCTTCACCTCGTCCTCGCCCTGATAGAGGCGCTTCAACTCCGGCTCCTTCTCGAGCGCCGCATCGAGGGTGATGCCGAGCTCGAAGGGAATGAGCTTCGCGATGCGGTCGACGTAGCCATAGGGCATGCCGAGCACCCGCCCGACGTCGCGCACCACCGCCTTGGCCGCCATGGTGCCGTAGGTGATGATCTGCGACACGCGCTCGCGGCCATACTTGCCGGCGACGTACTCGATCACGCGGTCGCGGCCTTCCATGCAGAAGTCGATGTCGAAGTCCGGCATCGACACGCGCTCGGGGTTCAGGAAGCGCTCGAACAACAGGTCGTGCGCGAGCGGATCGAGGTCCGTGACCCCTAAGCTGTAGGCGACCAGCGAGCCCGCGCCCGAGCCGCGCCCGGGGCCGACCGGCACGCCGTTCTCGCGCGCCCAGCGGATGAAGTCCGCGACGATCAGAAAGTAGCCGGCGAAACCCATCTGGCAGATCACGGCGAGCTCACTCGCGAGCCGCTCGCGGTAGGCAGCGGCGACGCCCGCCGGGAAGCGCTGCCCGAGCCCGCGCGCGGCTTCCGAGCGCAGGAACTCCTCGGTGGTGAGGCCTGCCGGCACCGGGTATTGGGGCAAGCGCGCTTCGCCCAGGTTGAGCTCCAGGCTGCAGCGGCGCGCGATCTCGACCGAGTTGGCGAGCGCCTCCGGGAGATCCGCGAACAGCGCCGACATCTCGGCGGGGCTGCGCAGGTACTGCTGGCGGGTGTAGCGGCGCACGCGCGCGGGGTCGGCGAGCAGCGCGCCGTCGTGGATGCAGACCCGCGCCTCGTGGGACTCGAACTCCTCGGCCTTGAGGAAGCGCACGTCGTTGGTGGCGACCACCGGCAGGCGGTGCCGGGCCGCGAGCGCCACCGCACCGGCGATGTAGCTTTCCTCGAACTGGCGGCCGAGGCGCTGCAATTCCAGGTAGTAGCGCCCGGGCAGGAGCGCGTGCCAGCGCTCGAGCGCGCGCTCGGCGTCCGCCTCGCGGCCGTTCACCAGCGCCCGCCCCACGTCTCCCTCGGTGGCGCCGGAGAGCGCGATCAGGCCCGCGAGGCTCGTGCTCGAGAGCCACTCGCGCTCGAGCCGCGGCACCCCGCGCTCCTGGCCTTCGAGATAGGCGCGCGACAGCAGCCGCGCCAGGTTGCGGTAGCCTTCCTGACTCTGGCAGAGGAGCGTCACGCGGGTCGGCTCGCGCCGCTCGCCCTCCTCGCGCACGGTGAGGTCGACCCCGACGATGGGCTTGACCCCTCCCTGCAGCGCCTCGCGATAGAACTTCACCATCGCGAACAGGTTGTTCTGGTCGGTGACGGCGACGGCGGGCATGCCGGCGGCGGCGACGGCGGCGACCAGCTCCGGCACCCGCACGACGCTGTCGCTGAGCGAATACTCGCTATGCAGGCGCAGGTGAATGAAGCCGGGCGACATCGCTAGCAGGAGCCCCGGCGCATGGGACTGAAAGAACGGCGATGGAGCGGCGAAGGCGCGTGCCGGCGCAGCGACTTAAGGTGTGCGCGCGTGGCGTAGCCCTTGTGGCGGGCGAGCTCGAAGCCGGGATAGCAGGCATCGAGCGACTGCATCATGGCGTCACGATGCGTCTTGGCGAGAATCGAGGCGGCGCTGATCGCGGCGACGGTGGCATCGCCGTCGACGATCGCCTCGAAGCTGCACCCGAGGCTCAGGTCTTCCAGGCAGGGGCAGCGATTGCCATCGATCAGGACGCGCGTCGGGCAGACCGGCAGCGCGATCAGCGCGCGGCGCATCGCGAGCAGAGTCGCTTCCAGGATGTTGAGCGCGTCGATCTCGTCGCGGTCGGCCCACGCGACCGACCAGGCGAGCGCGCGGGCACGGATCAGCCCGGCGAGGCGCGTACGCTCCTCGGGCGGCAGGATCTTCGAGTCGGCGAGCCCGCGGATGCGGCGCCGTGGATCGAGGATGACCGCCGCCGCCACCACCGGGCCCGCGAGCGGCCCGCGGCCGGCCTCATCCACCCCGGCGATGCGTGCGCGTGCTCTCATGGCGCGAGGGCCGCGCGCCCGGCGCATTCGAGCACCGCATCCGCTGCGCGCCCTGCGCCGCCGCGGCACAGGGCGCGGTGGATGCGCGCGAACTCCTCACGCAGCGCGGCGACGTGCGCGGGGTCGTCGATCTCGGCGAGCAGCGCCGAGCTCAGGGCCTCGCCGGTGACGGCGCCCTGGGAGAACTCCGGCACCAGCCGCCGCCCGGCCAGGAGATTGGGCAGGGAAAAGTACGGCACTTTCACGCGCCCGAGGGTACGCACTACGAAGTTCGTCAGCCAGCTCACCTTATACGCCACCACCATCGGTTTTCCCGAAAGGAGAGTCTCCAGCGTCGCGGTGCCGGAGGCGACGATCGCCGCATCCGCGGCCGCCAGCACCCGCTGCGCCTGCCCGTCGACCACCCGAATCAGCGCTTTCTCAGGCGCTTGCGCCAGCTGCCTCTCGAAACACTCACGAACGGCCGGTGAGGCCATGGGCGCCAGAAACAAAAACTCCGGGCGCTGGGCGCGGATCCGGCCCGCCGCCGCCGCGAACGGCGCGGCGAGCTGGGCGACCTCGAACAGCCGGCTGCCGGGCAGCAGCGCGATCACGCGGGCTCGAGGCTCGATACCGAGAGCCGCGCGCGCCCCGATGGCATCCACCTCGAGCGGGATCTGATCGGCGAGCGGGTGGCCGACGAACTCGGCGCGCACCGCATGCTGCGCGTAGAACTCGCTCTCGAAGGGCAGCAGGCAGAGCACCAGGTCGGTGTCGCGGGCAATGGTGCGCACCCGCCCCTGCCGCCAGGCCCAGACCTGCGGGCTGACGTACTGGACGCAGCGGATGCCGGCACGCTTGAGGCGAGCGGCGAGCGCGAGATTGAATTCGGGGGAATCGATACCGATGAACACGTCGGGGCGCGCGGCGGTGAAGCGCGCCGCCAGCTCGCCGCGCAGCCGCAGCAGGCGCGGCAGGTCGCGCAGCACCTCCACGAGGCCCATGACGCCGAGGCTCTCCGCGCCTGCCCAGGCCTCGCAGCCGGCCGCGGCCATCTTCGGCCCCGCGACCCCGAAGCACTCGAGCACCGGCACGCGCTCGCGCAGCGCCGCGATCAGCGCCGCGCCCAGCTGATCGCCGGAGTGCTCGCCGGCGACGATGCCGACTCGCAGCGGCGCCGCGCTGGCGGCGGGGCGCAGCGGCAGCGCGCTCATCGCACGATGCTGCGGGTGGAGGCCTGGATGAAGTCGACGAAGGCTTTGATCTCGGGGCGATCCGCGGCCACCGGGGCCAGGCGCGCGAGGGCGTCGGCGAGCTTCAGCTCCGAGCGGTAGAGCACCCGGTAGGCGCCGCGGATGGCGCGAATCTGCTCCTCGGTGTAGCCGCGGCGCTTCAGGCCCTCAGAATTGACCGCATACGGCTCCGCCGGGTCGCCCTGGACCATCACGTAGGGCGGCACGTCCTCGCGCACCATCGCGCCGCCGGAGATGAAGGCATGCGCGCCGACCTTGGCGAACTGGTGCACGGCGGACAGTCCCCCGAGGATGACCCAGTCGCCGATCTCGACGTGGCCGCCGAGGACCGCGCCATTGGCGAACACCGTGTGACTGCCCACAGCGCAGTCATGGGCGACGTGCGAGCACGCCATGAAGAGGTTGTCATCGCCGATGCTGGTGACGCCCTTGTCGTGGGTCGTGCCGCGGTTGACGGTCGAGAACTCGCGGAACACGTTGCGCTCGCCGATGACCAGCCTGGTGGGCTCGCCGCGATATTTCTTGTCCTGCGGCGCGTCGCCGATCGAGGCGAACTGGAACACGTGATTGTCGGCGCCGATGGTGGTCGGGCCGTTGATCACCGCGTGCGGACCCACAACAGTTCGCGGGCCGATCTCGACGCCGGGGCCGATGACGCTGAACGGGCCAACCTGGACGTCCGCGGCGAGGCGCGCCTCGGGGGACACCAGCGCGCGCGGGTCGATCACTTGCCGGACTCCGGCGTGACCAGCATGTCTGCGTGCGCGACCTCCTTGTCGCCGACCAGCGCGGCGGTCGAGAACTTCCAGATGCCGCGCAGCGAGCGCTCGAGCTGCGCCGTCAGTATCAGTTGGTCGCCCGGCAGCACCGGCTTCCTGAAGCGCGCGTTGTCGATGCCGACAAAGTAAAAACGCGTCTCCTCGTCCGGAATCACGTTGGCGGTCACGAAGCACAGGATCCCGGCGGCCTGGGCCAGCGCCTCGATGATCATCACGCCCGGCATCACCGGCCGATGGGGGAAATGGCCCGGGAAGAACGGCTCGTTGTAGGTGACGTTCTTCAACGCGCGGATGCTCTCGCCCGGGCGGCACTCCAGCACCCGGTCGACCAGCAGGAACGGGTAACGGTGCGGCAGACGCTCGAGGATCGCCTGCATGTCGAGTTGGACGACTTCGCTCATGAGTCCTCTTTGCGTTCCAGCTTGCGCACACGCTCCTCGAGCAGGCCGCTGCGCTTGAAGCGCCCGACCAGCCGCCGCCAGGTGCGTGCCTCCTCGAACGGAATGGTGCTGGAGTATACGCCGGCGCTCGCGATCGAGCGGCTGACCGCCGAGAAGCCGGTGACGACGACGTCGTCGGCGATGTTGATGTGTCCCGCGAAGCCCACGTGGCCGCCGATCATGCAGCGCTTGCCGATGGTGGTACTGCCGGAGACGCCGGTACAGGCGGCGATCGCGGTGTGAGCACCGACGCGCACGTTGTGTCCGATCTGGATGAGGTTGTCGAGCTTGACCCCGTCCTCGATCACGGTGTCCTCGATGGCGCCGCGGTCGATGGTGGTGTTGCAGCCGATCTCGACGTCCGCGCCGATGCGCACCGCGCCGACCTGCGGCACTTTCACCCAGGTGCCGTGCTCGGGCGCGTAGCCGAAGCCGTCGCCGCCGATCACGGCGCCCGACTGCAGCACGGTGCGCGCGCCGACCTCGACCCCGCGATGCAGCGTGACGCGCACCGCCAGGCGCACATCGGGCGCGAGCTTCACATCCTGTTCCAGCACGCAGTGCGGACCGATGACGCAGCGCTCGCCGATCACGGCGCGCTCGCCGATCACGCTCGCGGCGCCGATGTGGGCAGACGGGTCGATGCGGGCGCTGGCAGCGATCAGCGCCGTCGGATGCACCCCGGCAGGCGCGGCCGGATTCGGATGCAGCAGCGCGGCGATGCGCGCATAAGTCGCGTAGGGGTTATCCGCGAGCAGCACATGCGTCGGGCAGAGCGCGGCCGCCTCGGGATTGAGCACCACCGCCGCGGCTCGCGTGCTGGCGAGCTGCGGGCGGTAGCGCGGGTTGGCAAGGAACGCGAGCGCGCTGCCGTCCGCATTGGCGAGCGTCGCGACGTGCTCGACGCGCGCCTCCGGGTCACCCCGCAGCTCGCAACCGAAGCGGACCGCGAGCTCACCCAGCGAGACGGACATGGCGAGCGTCGACTCCCGGGGTGTTACCTCGAACGCTACTTGTTCTTCGGCGCCGGCGTGGTCGCCGGTGCCGGAGTCGCCGCCGGCGTGGCCGGCTTGGCAGCGGGCGCCGCCGCGGCGCGCGCCTGCAGCGCGGTGAGAATGGCCGGGGTGATGTCGTATGCCGGCGTGGCGTACACCACCGCCTCGCCGCTCAGCACGACGTCGAAGTTCTGCGCCTTGGCGTAGTTGCGCACTTCCTCGCCGAGCGTGCGCTGCAGCCGGGACATCTCCTCGTTGCGCTTCGCGGTGATGTCGTCCTGGAACTCGCCGCGGGCGCGCTCGAAGTCGCGCTCGCCGTCACGCAGGTCCTTCTCGGCGCGCAGGCGCTGCTCGTCGGTCATGGTCGCGCCGTCCTTCTGCAGCTTCTCCTGCTTGGCCTTGATGGCCTGGGCCTGCGCCTGCAGGGTGCGCTCGCGCGGCGCGAACTCCGCCCGCATGGAATCCTGCACGGCCTTGCCCTGCGGGGACTCCTGCAGGAGCCGCTGCGGGTCGACGACCCCGATCTTGGGATCGGCCCACGCCGGCACCACGGCGGTGAGCGCCGCCGCCGCCACGATCCATCCCGCCACCCGACTGCTGATCGAACAATTCACGGAACACCCACCTCGTATGCTGGAAATATTGCAATGCCGCGGCCCTGAGGGCGGCCGCGAAGTAAACGCTAAGTATCGCCTAAATCAGAACGCCTGTCCCACCGAGAACTGGAAGACTTCCGTCTCATCGCCCCAGGTGGTCACGCCGTCGCCCCGCTTGGCGTTCAGCGGCAGTCCGAGGCTGAAGCGGAAGAGCCCGATGGGCGCGAGCCAGGTGACCGACACGCCGACCGAACGCTTCAGGCTCGAGTAGCCATCAAAGTGGTAGGACTCCGGGGTGATGTTGTCGGGACCGAAGAACTGGATCTTGTTGCCGGTCTCGTAGACACCGCCCATGTCGTAGAACATGGAGACGCGCGCGGTCTGCGCCCACTTGGAGGGCATCGGGAAGATCAGCTCGTTCTGGCTGGTGATGCGCATGTTGCCGCCGTAGGGGTTGCCGAACTGATCGCGCGGGCCGAGCAGGCTCTCGCGAAAGCCGCGCACGTTGTCCGGCCCGCCGCCGAAGAACTGGCGATAGGGCGGGATCGCAGTCGTGTCGCCGAGCGGCCCGCCGTAGTCGATGCCCTCGAGGAACGAGAGCGTCCAGCCGTGCCACACCGGAACGTACTTGATGAACTGGTAGTTGGTGACGTAGTAGCGGACGTCGCTCGACGGCGTGGTCATGGACAGGCTGATCGCCTGGTGCATGCCGTGGTCGGCGAACAGGGTGCGGTTGCGCGTGTCCCAGTCCCAGCCCAACACCCCCTGCAGGTTCTTGAAGTTCGAGCCGTAGAAGACGTACTCGTTGTTGCTGGCGTCGTCGTGCGCCAGGCGCATGTAGGGATGGCCGTTCTCCTGTACCCACTCGGTCGCCTGCTCGGCGCTGGTGAGCGAGTTGGTGAGCAGCTGCGACGACTCGAACACGGCGCCGAAACGCAGGTACATGGTCTCGGTGATCGGGTACGCCCAGGTGGGGCCCAGGGTGAGAGTCTCGGAGGAGAAGTTCGACGACGAGGAGACGAACTGGGTGACGTCGCGGTAGCTCATCGAGATGGTGCGCTGCAGATTGTCGATGGTGGTGTAGGGATTGGTCCACGCCACCGTGTACACCTTGCTGAAAGCGCCGCCGTTGAGCTCGATCGCCACGCGCTCGCCCGAGCCGAGGAAGTCGGCGTCGGCAAAGCTGCCGTTGAGCTGGAACTTGTAGGTCTCGGAGTAGCCGATGCCGCCGGAGAGCTGCGAGGCCGGGCCCTCCTCGATCTTGTAGTTGACGTCCACCTGGTCGGGTACACCGGCGACCGGCGTGGTCTCGAACTCCACCGACTTCACGTACGGCAGGCGCTGGATGCGCTGCTTGGAGCGCTCGAGTGCCACGTTCGACAGCCAGCCGCCTTCCAGCTGGCGCAGCTCGCGGCGCAGCACCTCGTCGTTGATGCGGGTGACGCCCGAGAAGGTGATGTTGCGCACGTACACGCGGTTGCCGGGATCGACGAAGAAGGTGAGCGCGACGGTGTGATTGGTGTTGTCGGCGGTCGGCACCGGCTCGACCTTGGAGAAGGCGTAGCCGTCGCGGCCCATGCGGTTCTGCATCAGCTCCTGCGAGGAAGTGATCAGCTTGCGGTCGAAGATCTCGCCCGGATGCACCAGTACCAGCCGCTCGAGCTCGGCCTGCGGCACCACGAAGGTGCCGGCCAGCTTGATCGAGGAGATCTTGTAGACCTGGCCCGGGTCGACGTTGACGGTGATGAAGATGTCTTCCTTCTCGGGCGCGATCGCCACCTGGGTCGATTCGAGCTGGAAGTTGGCGTAGCCGCGGTCCATGTAGAAGTTGCGCACCTTCTCCAGGTCGCCCTGCAGCGACTCGCGCGAATAGCGGTCGTCCTGCTTGTACCAGGAGAGCCAGTTGGGCGTCTTCAGCTCGAGGGCGTCGAGGATGTCCTTCGGCTTGAGGCGCGTGTTGTTGCCGACGATGTTGATCTGGCGGATCTTGGCACGGTTGCCTTCCTTGATGTCGACCTTGACCTTGACGCGGTTGCCGGCCTCCTCCTCGACCTTGGTATCGATGCGCACGCCATACTTGCCGCGCGCGAAGTACTGATCGGTCAGGTACTGGGTGACGTCCTCGAGCACCGAGCGGTCGAAGGTCTTGCCGGTGGCCAGCCCGACACCGCGCAGCGATTTCTGCAGGTCCTCGGTCTTGATGTCCTTGTTGCCGGTGATCTCGAAGCTCTCGATCGAGGGGCGCTCGGCCACCACCACCACCAGCGTATTGCCGTCGCGCCGCAGCTGCACGTCGCGGAAGAAGCCGGTCGTGTACAGCGCGCGGATCGCCTCGCGCACCCGCTGGGCGGTGAGGTGATCGCCGATGTTGACCGGCAGATAGTTGTAGACCGTGCCTTCGGAGACCCGCTGCAGGCCCTCGACGCGGATGTCACCGACGGTGAAGTCGGCGTCCGGCGCGCCCTGCGCGAACACGACCGCGGCCTGCACCAGGAGTGCCAGCGCGGCCAAAGCGACGCGCAGTTTCATGCTTCAACACCCAAGTAGTCTGCCCTTCGCGCCCCCCTGGGCGCCTCACTTGCATTATTCGAGAGCTGCAGGCCTCGCGGCCCTCAGCTTGAGTCTTGGGCCGCAACGCGGCCCGACGCGAACCACTCAACCGAATTGGCGCGCAATGTCGTTGTACAGCGCCACACCCATCAGGACGATGAGCAGCGCGATTCCCAGCTGCTGTCCGAACGCCTGAGTGCGCTCCGAGAGCGGGCTGCCTTTCAGCCATTCGACCAGCTGAAAGGCGATCTGCCCGCCGTCGAGGATCGGGATCGGCAGCAGGTTGAGGAAACCGAGCGACAGGGAAATCAGCACCAGGAAGCCGAGGAACGCCGACACGCCCGCCTCGGCCGACTCTCCCGCGAACTCGGCGATCGACAGCGGGCCGCTCAGGTTCTTGAGCGACACCCGCCCGAGCACCATGCGCCAGAACAGCCGCGCCTGCAGCACCGTCATGTTCCAGGCCTCATCCGTGGCATGCGCGAGCGCTCCGCCGGCCGACAGCGCGATGTGCACGCGCATCGACTCGGGATAGGTCTTCGGCAACGGCGGCGGATCGATGTGGATTCGCCCGATGTGCCTGCCCCTCGCCTCATCGCTCGCCACCTGCACGCTGGCGCTGCCGGCCACGCCGCCGCGGCTGTAGTCGATGGTCACCTGCTCGCCGGGACGCGCGTTCACCAGCGCGATGAGGTCGTGGAAGTTGGCGACCGGCGTGCCGTTGACGGACACGATCCGGTCCCCGGCGGCGAGGCCGGCGCGCGCGGCGGGTCCGCCGGACTCGACCTTGCCGATCACCGCCGGGATCGGCGGCCAGAAATCGAAACCCAGCCCGCGCATCAGCTCCGACGGCTCGGTGAGGCGCCGGCGGGTATCGGCGTCGCCCACCGCCAGCCGCGCGCTGCGTAGCGCTCCGTCCTGCCCGCGGACCGTGAGATCCGCCTCGCCGCGTGCGCTCATCGCATCGAGGAGATCGAACACCACATCGCGCATGCCGCCCACGGCGGCGCCATTGACCGCGCGGATCTCGTCGCCGCTCCTGAGGCCCGCCACGGCGGCGACCGAGCCCGTGGTGACGTCCCCGACCACCGGCTTCACCTCGTTCACGCCCTTCAGCCAGAACATGCCCCACAGTACGAGCACCGCGAACAGGATGTTGCTCGCCGGTCCGGCGAGCAGCACCACGATGCGCTGCCAGTGCGGGCGGTGGGTGAAGGAGCGTGGCAGGTCGGCGGCCTCGACCGGTCCCTCGCGCTCATCGAGGAGCTTGACGTAGCCGCCGAGCGGCACGGCGGCGATCACATACTCGGTGGCGTCCGGGCCCGCGGTCCACTTGATGAGTGGCTTGCCGAAGCCGACCGAAAAGCGCAGCACCCGGAAGCCGAGGCGGCGGGCGACGAAGAAGTGGCCGAACTCGTGCACCGTGACCAGCAGCCCCACGGCAACCACGAACCACAATACATACCAGAACAGGCTCATGCGTGAGCGCCCCTCACCGACTCACTTCTCGTTATGCCGACGATGCGCTCGCAGGCCCGCTGTCTGCCCTCGGCGTCGGCGGCCAGAACATCCTCGAGCCCTCCGATCGGCCCGCCGGCACCCCGTTCCACCACCGCCTCAATGACCGCGGCGATGCCGGGAAAGTTCAATCGCCGCTCGAGAAATGCCTGCACCGCCACCTCGTTGGCGGCGTTCAGCAGCACCGGATGCAGCCCCCCGGCGCGCGCCGCCGCCTGGGCGAGCGCGAGACAGCGGAAGCGGTCGTAATCCGGGGCCTGGAAGTCGAGCCGGCCGGCCTTGAGCAGATCGAGGAATTCTACACCGGAGTCGATGCGCTCTGGCCAGGCAAGCGCGTGCGCGATGGGCGTGCGCATGTCGGGGGCCGAGAGCTGGGCAAGCATCGAGCCGTCCACGTACTCGACCAGCGAGTGCACGATGCTCTGCGGGTGCACCAGCACCTCCACCTGCGCGGGCGTGAGGCCGAAGAGCAGGCACGCCTCGATGAGCTCGAGGCCCTTGTTCATGAGCGTGGCCGAGTCCACCGAGATCTTGCGGCCCATCACCCAGTTCGGGTGGGCGCACGCGGCCTCGGGCGTCACCGCGGCGAGCGCCTCGCGCGGCGTTGCACGGAACGGGCCGCCGGAGGCCGTGAGCAGCACGCGCCTCAAGCCCGGCGGCGCGACCCCGGGCCGCGACCCGGCGGGCAGGCACTGGAAGATGGCGTTGTGCTCGCTGTCGATCGGCAGCAGCGTCGCGCCCGCGGTGCGTACCGCCTCGAGCAGCAGCGGTCCCGCCATCACCAGCGATTCCTTGTTGGCGAGCAGCAGCCGCTTGCCGGCGCGCGCCGCGGCGAGCGTGGACTTCAGTCCCGCCGCACCGACGATGGCCGCCATCACGCACTGCACTTCGGCGAGCTGCACGATCTCCTCGAGCGCGCCGGGGCCGGCGAGCACCCGGGTACGCGGAGCGCCGGCGCCGATGAGGCTCGCCAGCTCGTGCGCCGCGCTCTCGTCCGCGAGCGCGGCGTAAGCGGGCTGCCACTCGAGCACCTGGCGGGCGAGCTTGCCGGCGTTGCGGTGCGCGGCGATGGCGATGAGGCTGAAGCGCCCACGGTGGCGGGCGAGCACGTCGAGCGTGCTTTCCCCGACCGAGCCGGTCGAGCCGAGTAC
>DASPSF010000132.1:0-53274 GCA_035624075.1 Steroidobacteraceae bacterium
GCGGCAGCTGCGCCAGCACGTCGACGGCGGCGCCGACCCGCGAGCCGAAGGCGCGTACGCGCTTCAGGGCCCAGGCGAGCGCGAAGATCGCGCCGAGCACCAGCAGCAGTGCCAGCGTTACCTCGCCGAGGCCACCGAGGCCGCCGGCGTGCGCGGCCGGAGCAGTTTGCGGGGCGGCGAACATCGGCTCACTTCAGCTTGCGCAGCCGCTCGGCCGGGCTGACGACGTCGGTCAGGCGGATGCCGAACTTCTCATTTACCACCACCACCTCGCCGTGCGCGATGAGTGTGCCGTTGACGAACACGTCCAGTGGCTCGCTCACCGCGCGCTCCAGCTCGATGACCGAGCCCTGGTTGAGCTGCAACAGGTTGCGGATCGGCACGCGCGTGCGCCCGACCTCCATCGACAGCGTGACGGGGACATCGAGGATGACGTCGAGATTGACGTCGCCCGTGGCCGGCTGGCCCTCGTCCTGCATCTGCTCGAACTCGGCGGCCTGGACCGCATCGGCGTTGGCGTTCATTTACGGCTCTCGGGTTTGAAGTTCAGGGAATCGGGGGGTGGCGCGCCCATGCGGCGCACGCGGCTCTCGATCTTGACGGCCTGCTGGCCGCGGGACAGGCCGAAGCCGCCGCGGAACAGCGGCACATCCTCGGCGAGCAGCGTCACCTTGCCGCCGAAGTCGCACGGCAGGATGTCGCCGGTTTTGAGATTGAGCAGATCCTCGAGCGTCACCTGGGTGCGGCCGAGCAGCGTCTTCAGCTGCACCTCCGCATCCTCGATCTCACCACGCAGCAGGTTGGTCCAGCGCGTGTCCTTCTCGCGGCGGTCGCTGGCCATGCCGGCGTCCAGCACGTCGCGCAGCGGCTCGATCATCGAGTAGGGCATGGTTATGTGCAGGTCGCCGCCGCCGCCGTTCAGCTCGACGTGGCAAGAGGTCACCACCACGATCTCCGACGGCGAGACGATATTGGCGAAATGGGGATTGACCTCCGACTGCAGGTACTCCACCTCGATGTCGGCGACGTGCGACCAGGCCTCGCGCAGGTCGGCGAAGGCGCTGCGCAACACCATGTGGATGATGCGGTGCTCGGTGACGGTGAACTCGCGGCCCTCGATCTTGGCGTGCCGCCCGACACCGCCGAAGAAATTGTCGACCACCGCGAACACCAGCTTCGGGTCGAGTACCACGAGCGCCATGCCGCGTAGCGGATTGATCCGCACCATGTTGAGGCTGGTCGGCAGGTGCAGCGTGTGGGTGTACTCGCTGAATTTCTTGATCTGCAGCGGGTGCACGGCGACTTCGGGCGAGCGGCGCAGCAGGTTGTAGACGCTGGTGCGAAACAGGCGCGCGAAGCGCTCGGTGATCATCTCGAGCGTCGGCATGCGGCCGCGCACGATGCGCTTCTGCTCGGCGAAGTCGTAGGCGACCGCCTCGCCCGGGGCCGGGCCCGGGTCGGTGTTGACCGCTCCGGAGTCGACGCCGTGAATCAGGGCGTCGATTTCCGCCTGGTCGAGTACCTTTTCACCCAAGGCAGCCACGGCTTGCGGTCCTTTACTGCATCACGAAGCTGGTGAAGTACACGGCCTCGAGCCGCTCGGGGTGGCCACCGGCCTGGCCGAGCACCTTGCGCACGCTCTCGAGGGCCTGGGTGCGCAGCGCCTCCTTGCCCTCGCGGGTGGAGAGCTGGGTGTACTTCTGGTTGGCGAACAGCAGCAGCAGGTCGTTGCGCACGACCGGGTCATTGGTCTTCAGCAGCTCGACCGTGGCCGGGTCGCGCGTCTCGAGCTGCACCGCGATCTGCAGGAAGCGCACCGCCTGCTCGGCGTCGAAATTCACGACGAACGGCGGATCGAGCGCGAGGAACAGCGGCGGGCCGGCTGGAGGGGGCGGCGCGGCCTGCGGCTCCTTGGCGGCGGCCGCCGCCGGATGCTTGCCGGAGGTGAGCCACCATGCGGCGCCGACGCCGGCGCCGAGCAATACGATGGCCGTGAGAATCACGATGATGAGCAACAGCTTGCCCCGGCCCTTGGCCTGCGGCGCGGCGGCGGTCTTGTCGGCGGCCTCGAGTACCGGGATCTGAGCGGCCATCCTTGCTTAACTCCTCATCTTTTACAGCGTCACTGACGCCTGCTTCAGTGCAACGCGCATGCCAATCGAGCGGATTCGCGCTAAGTCGAGAACCGGCAAGGGTTTTCGGCGGCAAGAGAAGCGTGAGCTGCGTCGCAGTGGGCGCCAGGCGACGGAAAGTTGGCGGCAGCGGCGCTGCGCGCGGCCCCGAGGCGCTCAGGCGTAGGTATCGATCAGACCCTGGTGAGAGCGCGCGGCGGATGTGACCGAAGTCGCACTCAGCTCGCGCGCGGTGCCAGCGCGCGGGCTCTCAGCCGGGCTCTGCTGTTCGCCCGCAGTCGAGCGCGCCGACTGATCGGAGACGCCGGCCTGCGCCAGATTCAACCCCTGCGCGGAGAACAGCTCCTTGAGGCGCGGCAATGCCTGCTCGAGCGCACTGCGGGTGTCGGGCTGCGTGGCGCTGAACCAGACGCTCGCCGCGTTCTGGTGCACGGAGATCTTCACCTCGACGGGACCCAGCTGCTCGGGCGTGAGGCGCAGCGACGCGGATCCGACGCCCTGATTCGCCATCCAGTGCAGCCGCGTGCCGAGCTCGTTGGCCCAGCCACCGCTGCCGACCTCCGTATGCACCTGTACCGTCGCGGGGGCGCCGGCCGGCGGCGCGGCGGACGCATCGGTCTGTGCCGTGCCGGCCGCCGCCGCCGCGGCGGGCAAGCCAACATTTGCGCTGGCGCTATCGCTCGTCGTGCCGGCAGGCTGGCTCGCGGCGGAGGGTTGCGAGGCGCCATCGAGCCGGCTGGCAGCCGACAGTGCGCTCTGCAGCGCGGCGTGGAACGGCGCGCTGACCGGCGCGGTGGAGCCGCCGCCGGAGTCCGGTGCGGCGGCCGAGACATGCGGGTCCTCGCCGAGGACGCCGGGCTCGCTGGCGCGCGGCTGAGCGGCTTGCCCTGGCGGCGTGAGCGCCGCCGTAATGACCGGCGTAACCGCGGCGCGACTGCCCGATAGGCTGGCCGCGGCAGGCGGCGCGCTTTGGGCGTCGTCGTCGGCATCGGACGATGAGTCCGCGCTCGCAGCGGGTGTGTTTGCGGAGGTGCCCTGAGAGGAGGCTTGAGCGGCGACAGCGCCCGAGAGCGGCTGAACCGCAGGCGCTGCGCTGCCTGGGCTCTGCGCTTCCGATGGCTTGGCATCCTTCGGATCGGCCGGCTTTCCCCTGGCGCTCTTCACGGGCGTTCCGGCAGCGATTTGCCCCGGGACCGCGGAGGCGGACATGGAAGCGGCGAGCGTCTCTTCGAAGCTCGAGCCGGCGCCGGCACCCGCCGTTGCGGCAGCGGCGGGCAATGCGGCTGTTGCTGCCGGAGCGGCATGCGCTGGGGCGCTTTCCGGGCCGGCCTGGGTCGAGTCCTGGCCCAGCGCTGCGGTCGCCTGAGGGCGAGCGGGCGCGGCCCGAAGTGAGGTCAGCTCGGCGCTGCCAGAGCTGGCCGGGGCGCTTGCGCCCGCGGCGGGCAGGCTGTTAGCGGGCACCGTGCTTGCCTCCGGACCAGCGGCCCTGGGCGCGCTCGTCGGCATCGACCTGCTCGCGCCGGTCGAGGCGGCGCTGCTCTTCGCTCAGGCCGCGCTTCAATGCGCGGTCGACCGCGGCCGAGCGCCGGGCGGCGCCGCTCCACTTGGCGAGGAGCTCGGCGCGCGCGGCGCGCGCCCGGGTCACGATCTCGGACTGTTCGCGCAGCGCCTCGTCCAGTCGCGCGAGGAAAGCCTGGTAGTCACGCGCGCGCGCGGCGCTCATCCCGCCGCCCGCGCGCAGGGCGAAGTCGCGCACGTAGGCGTCCCGGTAGCTGCCGAGCTCGGCCAGCTTGGCCTCGCTCTCATGCACCGACCGCTCAGCAGTCGCCAGCGTCTGCGCCTTGCGCCGCTCGTCGGTCTCGAGCACGCCGTGGGCGGTTTTGAGCTGCCTGATCCGTGGCACGGTTTATCCCTTGGTTGTTTTGGGTGAGTCGGTGGGGGCGGCGGGCTCGGCCGTGAGAGCGGTGAGCGCGCCGAGGCTCGCGGAGAAATCGACGCGCTTGCCGATGTCCTGCTGCAGGAACTGCTGGATCTGCGGCCAGAGCGCGACGGCGGCGTCGACCCGCGGATCGCTGCCGCGCACGTAGGCGCCGAGGCTGATGAGGTCGCGGTGCTGCTCGTAGGTCGAGAGCGCGCGGCGCAACAGCTGTGCCTGCTGCTGGTGCTGTGCAGAGGTGATCTCGTGCATGGCGCGGCTGATCGAGGCGGACACGTCGATCGCCGGATAGAGGCCGGTCTCGGCGATGCGGCGCGACAGCACGATGTGGCCATCGAGGATCGCGCGCGCGGAGTCGGCGATCGGATCGCTCTGGTCGTCGCCCTCGGTGAGCACGGTGTAGAAAGCGGTGATCGAGCCGCGGCCCGCGGGTCCGTTGCCGGCCCGCTCCACCAGCGCGGGGAGCCGGGCGAAAACCGAAGGCGGAAAGCCCTTGGTCGCCGGCGCTTCGCCGATGGCGAGCCCGATCTCGCGCTGCGCCTGCGCGAAGCGGGTGAGCGAATCCATGAGCAGCAGCACGCTCTTGCCCTGATCGCGGAAGTACTCGGCCACCGCGGTCGCGACCCAGGCGCCGTGCAGGCGCATCAGCGGCGGATTGTCGGCCGGGGCGGCGACGATCACCGCGCGCGTGCGATCCTTGGGAGCGAGGATCCGCTCGACGAATTCCTTCACTTCGCGGCCACGCTCGCCGATCAGGCCGACGACGATCACGTCCGCCTTGGTGTAGCGGGCCATCATGCCAAGCAGCACGCTCTTGCCGACGCCGCTGCCGGCGAAGAGTCCTATGCGCTGTCCGCGGCCGATGGTGAGCAGTGAGTTGATCGAGCGGATGCCGACGTCGAGCGGCTCGGAGAGCGGCTCGCGGGCGAGGGGATTGATGGGCTTGCCGGCCAGGCGCACGCGCGCCTCGCAATCGAGCGGCCCCAGGGCATCGAGCGGCTGAGCGGCGCCGTCGATGATGCGCCCGAGCAGCTGCGGGCCGACTGGTACCAGCCCTGCCCCCGGCCGCGGTATGACCCGCGCCTGGGGTCCGAGCCCGTGGCTGTCGCCGGTGGGCATGAGGAACAGGCGATCGCCGGCGAAGCCGACGACCTCGGATTCGATGCGCGAGCCGTCGCGCGCGATCAGCTCGCAGTGATCGCCGATCGAGGCCTGGCAGCCGACGGCCTCGAGCGTGAGCCCCACCATACGGGTGAGGGAGCCCTCGACCGCGAGCGGGGGTGTGGCCTCGACCCGGCGCGTGAGCCGGCCGAGCCGCTCGCGCCAGGCCCGGGCGCGCTCGCCTGCGACCTCGCCGCTCACTCGCTGTTTCCGGTGTCGGCGGGCGCGGCGGCCCGCTCCGGCGCCCGCTGCTCGCCGAGCACGCTGGCCAGCACGGCGTGCACGCGGCTCTCGAACCGGGCGTCGATCTGGGAGTTGTCGCTGCGCACCAGGCAGCCGCCGCGCGCGAGCGTCGGGTCCTCGACGAGACTCCAGGCGCGCTCCTCTGCGGGTGCCGCCAGACGCTCGCGCACGATCGCCGCATCCTCGGGGTGCAGGTGTACGCGCACCTCGCGCGCGGCGAGCGGCAGCTGCTCCAGGCATTCGCGCAGGATCGCGACGATCTGCGCCGGGGCGGCGCTCAATTCCCGCCGTGCGAGCTGCTTGCCGACGGCGAAGGCCAGCTCGAGTAACTGCTGTTCCACCTGGTCGTCGATGGCCTTGAGCGGTGCGGCCAGGAGCTGCAGCATGCTGTCGAGGCGGCGCACGCGCGCGGCGAGCTCCTCCGCCCGGGGGGCCATCTCCGCCTGGGCGTGGGCCAGCCCGGCCTCGTAGCCGCGCGCGGACTCCTGCGCGGCGCGCTTGTCGCGCGTGCTGTTCGCCAGGGGTCCCTCGACCGCCGGCAACGACCAGCGCTCGACGGGCATGGCCGCGATGCGCGCCTGCGCGCCACCTCCACGCGGCTCAGACATAGCTGTGCTCCTTCACTCGAACCTGCTCCCTGCCATGCAAAAGCTATGCTGAGGGAAGCCCGCTCGCAGAACTGTGAAGTGCATCGTGCCTTTCGCCTAAAGGAATCGCCGCGGCGGTCGAGGAGCCTCACTGCAGCGTGAGCGAATACCGGTGCGCGGCAAGAATCTGCCGCCCGCGCGGAAAAACAGCCCGCATGCCGCACTGCGATTCGCCGCCGAGCGACGGCGCGCCGTCGCGGCGGGACCGCGCGCCCAACTCAAGATTCCCCCCTGAGCGCCGATGTTTCCTGTTGCGCGACATCGCGCACCAACGGCTTTTTTCTTGAACGGCGTCACACGGAGTCCCGCGGGCACCGCGAGCGCCGTAACGGGTAGTGAGGAAGCTTATGAACAAGGATTTGCGGTTCCTCGTCGTCGACGATTTCTCCACCATGCGGCGCATCGTCAAGAACCTGCTGCACGATCTCGGCTACGCCCACGTGCAGGAGGCCGACGACGGCAAGACGGCGCTGCCGATGCTGCAGGCCGAGCCCTTTGACGTGCTGATCACCGACTGGAACATGCCGGGAATGCCCGGCCTCGACCTGCTGAAGGCGGTGCGCTCGGATC
The DNA here is from genome assembly GCA_035624075.1 of Steroidobacteraceae bacterium. Taxonomy (GTDB): domain Bacteria; phylum Pseudomonadota; class Gammaproteobacteria; order Steroidobacterales; family Steroidobacteraceae; genus 13-2-20CM-66-19. The sequence continues at coordinate 6,690 of DASPSF010000132.1, forward strand.
CCAAGCTCGCCAAGCTCCCGGTGCTGATGCTGACCGCCGAGGCCAAGCGCGACCAGATCGTCGAAGCGGCCAAGGCGGGCGTCAACGGCTACGTCATCAAGCCCTTCACCGCGCAGGTGCTCGCCGAGAAGCTCGAGAAGATGCTGGCCCCGGCGGCATGAGTGCGACACCCATGTCCGCGACACTGCAACAGCAGTGGGGTGAGGTGTGCCTCGCCCTGCAACAGGCGCTGGCGGCTGGCGACGAGCCGCGTTTCCTCGCGGCTGTCGACTCGCTCACCGGCATGCGCGAGAGCGGCCTGTGGGACTCGCTGCGCCAGCTCGACCAACGGCTGCGCTCCGCACTCGACCAGTTCCGCCTCGATCCGCGGCTGCTGCGCCTCGCCGGCAAGGAGATTCCCGACGCGCGCGCCCGGCTCGACCACGTGCTGCGGCTCACCGACGAGGCGGCCCACCGCACGATGGACCTGGTCGAGAGCTCGACCCCCCTGGTGACGCGCACCGCCGCTGCCGCCGCCACGCTGCGGGCGGAATGCAGGGAGGCGCGCGAGAGCGGGGCCGCATCGCCTTACTGGCACGAGCTGCTCACGCGGCTCGAGAGCCACTTCGTGGCCGCGCATGCCGACGGCGAAACCGTCAAGACGAATCTGGTCGAGGTGCTGATGGCGCAGGGCTTCCAGGACCTCTCCGGTCAGATCATCCGCCGGGTGATCGAGCTCGTGGCTCAGCTCGAGGACGAGTTGGCACGGCTCGTGCAGGGCAGTGACCGCGCCGTGTCGGGAAACCGCCAGGCGCCGGCCGAGGAGGAGGACACCTCCCGTGGCTTAGGTCCCGCGATCCCCGGGGTCAGTGTCAGCACGGTCGACGGACAACAGGATGTGGACGAGCTGCTCGCCATGGGCGTGGCGATGAAAGGAATCTGATGAGCACCGGCGGCGACAAGAGTTCTGCGGCCACGATTGGTCCCACCGCGGCCATCAAGCCCGACGCGGTGCTGCGGCTGCCGCCGCAGTGCACCATCCGCGACGCCGCGCAGCTGCTCGGGCAGCTGCTGCTGCACATCGAGCACTCGTCCCCCGTATATATCGATGCCGCCCAGGTCGAGCGCGTCGATACGGCGACCCTGCAGCTGCTGGTCGCGTTCCTTAACGACCGCAAGGCGGAGCAGCGTGCGGTCGTATGGCTCGACTGCAGCGACGCGCTGCTGCGCGCCGCGCGTGCGCTCGGGCTGAGCCGCGACCTGGCGCTGGCCCCCGCCGGCTGAGCCGTCATGGGCATCGATCTCGCCCAATTCCACGAGGCATTCTTCGAAGAGAGCTTCGAGGCGATCGAGTCGATGGAGGCGGCGCTGCTGAAGCTCGACGTCGGCGCGCCCGATCCCGAGGTCATCAACACCGTGTTCCGCGTGGCGCACTCCATCAAGGGTGGCGCCGGCATGTTCAATTTCTCCGACATCGCCTCCTTCACCCATACGTGCGAGACGCTGCTCGATGGAGTGCGTGCCGGCCGCACGCGTCTCACCACGGCGGTCATGGACCTGCTGCTGAAGTCGGTGGATGTGATGCGCGAGATGCTGCGTGCCGCGCAGCGCAAGGAGAGCTTCGACCCGCAGAAGGTCGCCGATCTGCAGTTTGATCTCGAGGTCGCGGTTGCGAAGAACGACGTCGCAGCGGCGCCTGAGGCGGCAGCGGCCCCTGCGGCTGCGGCGCCCGCCGGCCAGGCCGCCGCTCCCGCCGCGCCGCTGGCGCTGCCCGAGTGGCAGATCAGCGTCAAGCCGCTCGAGAACATGCTGTCGCGCGGCAACGAGCCGCTGGCTCTGTTCGCAGCGCTCGCCGAACTCGGCGAGCTCAGCGTGACGGCATCGGTCGGCGAGGTGCCGCCGCTCGCCAGGATCGATCCGCATCGCTGCTACGTGCAGTGGCAGCTGCGCCTGAAGAGCGCGGCCACCGAAGCGCAGATCGCCGAGGCCTTCGAATGGGTCGAAGGCGACTGTGACTACCACATCACGCCCGCAAGCGCCGCTTCGGCCGCCGCGAAGCCCGCGGCCCCGGCGGCGTCCCCCCAAGCCCCGCCTGCCGCGCCCGCCGCCGCGCCCGCTGCGCCTGCCGCCGCGCCCGCGCCCGCAGCCGAGACAGCCAGCCCCCCGGCGGCCGCCGCGGAGGCCGCGGCGGCGCGCCCGGCGGCAAGAGCCGACGCCACGCCTGCCGCCAACGCCGGCGATGCCGGCTCGATCCGCGTCAGCGTGGGCAAGATCGACGAGCTCATCAACACCGTCGGCGAGGTGGTCATCACCCAGTCGATGCTGGCGCAGCTCGGCGCGCTGGTCGAGGGACCCTCGGCCGAGCGGCTGCGCAGCGGGCTGGCGCAGCTCGAGCGCAACGTGCGCGAGCTGCACGAGAGTGTTATGCGCGTGCGCATGCTGCCGATCGGCTTCGCCTTCAGCCGCTTCCCCCGCCTGGTGCGTGACGTCGCGCAGCGGCTCGGCAAGCAGATCGACCTCAAGCTGACCGGCGAGCAGACCGAGCTCGACAAGACGGTCCTCGAGCGCATCGGCGATCCGCTGGTGCACCTGGTGCGCAACAGCATCGACCACGGCATCGAGAAGCCGGAGGAGCGCGTCGCCGCCGGCAAGCCCGCCGCCGGCACGGTGCACCTCGAGGCCTTCCATCGCGGCAGCGCCATCATCATCGAGGTGAGCGATGACGGCCGCGGGCTCGACTGCGAGCGGATCCTCGCCAAGGCGCGCAGCCGCGGCCTCGTGGGCCCGAGCGAGACCCCGAGCGAGGAGGCCATCTTCGAGCTCATCTTCCTGCCGGGCTTCTCCACCGCCGAGCAGACCACCGATCTCTCCGGCCGCGGCGTCGGCATGGACGTCGTGCGCCGGAACATCAAGTCGCTCGGGGGCAAGATCGACATCCGCAGTACCCGCGGCCGCGGCTCGCGCTTCACCATCTCGCTGCCCCTCACCCTCGCGATCGTCGACGGGCAGTCGGTGTGCGTGGGCGAGGAAACCTACATCGTGCCGCTGGTGTCGATCGTCGAGTCGCTGCAGATCATGGAGGGCGGGGTCAATCGGCTGTCGAACGCCGGCGAGGTCATCTCCTTCCGCGGCGACTACCTGCCGCTGCTGCGCCTGCACGAGCTGTTCGGCGTCGAGCCGCGCACGCGCGCGATCCACGAGGGCCTGGTGGTGGTGGCCGAGGGCGACGGCCAGCGCGTCGGGCTGTTCGTCGACGACCTGCGTGGCCAGCAGCAGGTGGTGATCAAGTCTCTGGAAACCAACTACGGGCACGTGCCGGGCGTCTCCGGCGCCACGATCCTCGGCGACGGCGCGGTGGCGCTGATCCTCGACGTGCCCGGCCTGATCCGTTCCACATCCCGACGCGTGGCGGCGTGACGGTACGCATCCGCCGCCATCCTTACCGAGGAAACACCGTATGAACGCGAACCCGACCAAGACCGCAGGGAGCGAGGTCGCCTCCCAACAGGTGCTGACTTTCGTTCTCGGCGAGGAGACCTACGGCGTGGACATCCTGCGCGTGCAGGAGATCCGCGGCTGGTCGGCGGTCACCAAGATTCCGAACTCGCCGCCGCACGTGCTCGGGGTGCTGAATCTGCGCGGCTCGATTGTGCCGATCGTCGACCTGCGCAAGCGCTTCAACCTCGCCCAGGCCGAGTACACCGCGGTCACGGTCATCATCGTGCTGACGGTGCGCTCGGAGGCCGGGCGGCGCGATTTCGGCGTGGTGGTCGATGGCGTGTCTGACGTCGTGGACGTCGACGCCGGCGCGGTCAAGCCCACACCCGACCTGGGCGCGCGCGCGGCCACCGATCACATTCGCGGACTGGTGTCGATCGCTGAGCGCATGGTGGTGCTGCTCGACATCGACCGGCTGATCGGCTCGCAGATGGTCGAGCCCGTGGCGAGCGCCACAGACGCGCAAGCGGCCTGAGCGTCCGGCAACCGTAACAGGAAGTTTTCAAAGGATTGGTTTCATGGTCAAGCGTAACAAACCCGCGCGCGCCAAAGCCGCCCGCAAAGTCTCGGTCGATGCGCGGCATCTGGCCGATCTGGAAGAGAAGGTCGCGGCGCTGACCGCGGCCGCGGCCGCCGAGAGCCTGAAGGCTGCGGAGAACCAGCGCGTCAGGATGGCGCTCGACAAGGCGGGCGCGAACCTCATGGTCGCGGACGAGCAGCTGAATATCGTCTACCTGAATGAGGCCGCGCAGCAGCTGTTCCGCGAGCTGCAGCACGACCTGCGCCGGGATTTGCCGCATTTCGACGCCGACAAGCTGGTCGGGACCAACATCGACGTGTTCCACCGCAATCCGGCTCATCAGCGGCAGCGGCTGGCCGAGCTGCGCGCGACCCTGAGCAGCGATCTGCACGTTGGTGGGCACACCATCAGGATCATCGCCAACCCGATGCTCGATGCGGACGGCAAGCGGGTCGGCACCGTGGTTGAATGGTTCGACCGCACGCAGCAGGTGCGTCACGAACAGCAGGCGCTCGCCAACGCCCGCGTCCGGGGGGCCCTCGACAAGGCGGGCGCCAACGTGACGCTCGCCGATGACAAGCTCGAGATCGTCTATGTCAACGAATCGGCGCGCCAGCTGTTCCGCGATCTGCAGAACGATCTGCGCCGCGAGCTGCCGCATTTCGACGCCGACAAGCTGGTCGGGACCAACATCGACGTGTTTCACCGCAACCCGGCCCATCAGCGTGGGCTGCTCGAGAACCTGCAGACGACACACACCGCCCAGTTCCGCGCCGGCGGCCGCGTCGTCAAGATCGCTGCGACTCCGGTAAGCGATGCGGACGGTAAGCGCGTCGGCACCATCGTCGAATGGTGGGATCGCACCCAGGAAGTTCGCGTAGAGGAGGAGGTCGCCGGCATCGTCAAGGGCGCACTGGAGAATGACCTGAGCGCGCGGGTGCCGCTGGAGGGCAAATCCGGCTTCATCGCCAACCTTGCGACCGGGCTCAACCAGCTGCTCGACAACACCGCGCAGATGGTACGCGAGATCAAGTCCGCGGCCGCCGCCGTGCGCATGGGCGCCGAGGAGATCGGCAAGGGCAACGCCAACCTGTCACAGCGTACCGAGGAACAGTCGTCATCGCTCGAGGAGACGGCCTCGTCGATGGAGCAGATGACCTCGACCGTCAAGCAGAACGCCGACAACGCCGGCCAGGCCAATCAGCTCGCCAGCGCCGCGCGCGACCAGGCCGAGAAGGGCGGCGTGGTGGTCGGCAAGGCGGTGCGCGCCATGACCGAGATCAACGAGGCCTCGAAGAAGATCGCCGACATCATCGGCGTCATCGACGAGATCGCCTTCCAGACCAACCTGCTGGCGCTCAACGCCGCGGTTGAAGCCGCGCGCGCCGGCGAGCAGGGCCGCGGCTTCGCCGTGGTCGCTACCGAGGTGCGCAGCCTCGCGGGCCGCTCCGCCACGGCCGCCAAGGAGATCAAGGGTCTGATCCAGGACTCGGTGCGTAAGGTCGAGGATGGCTCCTCGCTCGTCACCCAGTCGGGACAGACGCTCGAGCAGATCGTCTCCTCGGTCAAGAAGGTGTCGGACATCATCGCCGAGATCGCCGCGGCCTCGCGCGAGCAGTCCTCGGGGATCGAGCAGGTCAACAAGGCCGTCATGCAGATGGACGAGATGACGCAGCAGAACGCCGCGCTGGTCGAGGAGGCCACGGCCGCCTCGCAGGCGATGGCCGAGGGCGCGGGCGAGCTCAACCGCATGATGGAGCGCTTCACGCTGCCCGCCGCGAAGGCACCGGCGGCGTCCGCCAGCGCTGCCGCGGCGCCGCCTGCGGCGGTGGCCGCGCCGCAGCCCGAGCGTCGCGGTCCGAACCGGCCCTGGAGTGGCAACGGCAAGGCCCCGGGCGGCGAGGCCGCGGTACCGAAGGCCCGGGCTGCAGCCGGCGAATGGCAAGACTTCTAGCGGAGCGAAACTATGGCACGGATTCTCGCAGTCGATGATTCCCCCTCGATGCGCCAGCTGGTGAAGCTGGCGCTCTCCTCGGGAGGTCACCAGGTGGACCTGGCGACCGACGGCGTGGAAGCGCTGCAGGTCGCCGAGAAGCAGCAGTTCGACGTCGTGATCACCGACGTCAACATGCCCAACATGGACGGCATCTCGCTGGTGCGCGAGCTGCGGCGCCGGACCAATTACCGGTTCACGCCGCTCCTGATGCTCACTACCGAGTCGACGGTCGAGCGCAAGCAGGAGGGCAGGGAAGCCGGCGCGACCGGCTGGCTGGTGAAGCCCTTCGATCCCGACCGCCTGCTGTCCATCGTGACCAAGGTGCTCGCCTGATGGCCAGTGCCGCGGCGGACACGCGCTGCCGCTGCGAGACCCTGGGAGTCTCGGCGGAAGCGGCCGCTATCCTGCTCGCGTTCGCGATGCGCGAGAGCGAGACGCCGGCGGTCGAGCTCGGCAGCGCGCTCGAGCGGCTCGGCCAGGGGCTGCGCCCCGCGGCGGCGCCGGCAGCCGAGGCGCTGAGCCGCGAGCTGGCGGCGTGCGTGCGCGCGCTGCAGTTTCACGACCGTCTCATGCAGCAGCTGGCCGTGATCCGCAACCTCCTCACCCGGCTCGCCGATCATCCCCTGCCGCAGATGGCGGGCTTCGGCGCGCAGCGCTGGGAGGAGCTGCTGGCGGCGCTGCGCGAGCGCCTGGCCGCGGGCTCGCACGACGAGCTGTTCGAGCTGCTGGTGCGTACCGGCGGCGTCGGCGGCGCGGGCGGCGGGGGCGCCGCGCAGGCCGAAGGCAGCAGCGAGCTTTTCTGACGGTGCGACATGGAGACCAGCCCGGCCGCCGGCCGTGACCTGCAACTGCGCAAGTTCAGCTTCGGCGAGGAAGACTTCGCGGCGCTGCGCGAGCTGGTGAAGACCCACACCGGCATACATCTCTCCGAGCAGAAGCGCGAGATGGTGTATGGGCGCCTGTCGCGGCGGCTGCGCGCGCTGGGCCTCGACAGCTTCCGCGCCTATCGGGCGATCCTCGAGCGGGGCGACAGCGACGAGCTGGTGCAGTTCTGCAACGCCATCACCACCAACCTGACCTCGTTCTTCCGCGAGGTACATCACTTCCAGTACCTGCGCGAGCAGCTGCTCGCCGCGCGCGCCGAGAGCGCGCGCAGCTCGCGGCGGCTGCGCTTCTGGTCGGCGGGCTGCTCCTCCGGAGAGGAGCCGTATTCGCTCGCGATGACCATTCACGAGGCGTTGAGCGATGCGCGCCGCTGGGATATCAAGATCCTGGCGACCGACCTCGACACCGAGGTCCTCGGGCGCGGGCAGCGCGGCGTGTACGAGGAGGAGCGGGTGCGCGGCCTGCCCGCGCAGCGGCTCGAGCGCTTCTTCCGCCGCGACGGCAGTGGCGCATCCGCGGGCTACGCGGTGACGCCTGAGCTGCGCGAGCTGATCACCTTCCGTGAGCTCAACCTGATGCACCCGCTGCCCATGAAGGGCCCGTTCGACGCGATCTTCTGCCGCAACGTCGTCATCTACTTCGACAAGGACACGCAGCGCGAGCTGTTCGCGCGCATCGCGCGGCTGCAGCGCCCGGGAGACGTGCTGTTTCTCGGGCACTCGGAGAGCCTCTACCGGGTCTCGGACGAGTACACGCTGGTCGGCAAGACCATCTACCGGAGGAACTGACGGTGGAGGCCGCGGCTCGTTCCAGCACCCCACCCTGTTTGCCCGCCATTCCGGGCTTCCAGGGCATTCACCGCTTCTGGGATCCGGCTACCGCGCGCTGGACCGCCAAGGTGCTGCCCGGCGAGTTCTACGTGACCCGTCACGACGAGGCGATCTCGACCGTGCTCGGCTCGTGCATCTCGGCCTGCATCTCCGACCGCCGCCTGGGGGTCGGCGGCATGAATCACTTCATGCTCCCCGAGGACGCGGGCGGCAATGCCGCCTCCGATCGCTGGATGGATCCGGCGACCGGACTCGCGACGCGCTACGGCACCCACGCGATGGAATGCCTGATCAACGAGCTCATGAAGCTGGGCGCGCGGCGCGAGCACTTCGAGATCAAGCTGTTCGGCGGCGGGCGCATCCTCGCCTCGCTGACCGACGTCGGCGCGCGCAACGTCGAGTTCGTGCGTGATTTCCTCAAATCCGAGGGGCTCAAGGTCGCGGCCGAGGATCTGGGCGACATCTATCCGCGCCGCATCATCTATTTTCCGGAGACGGGCAAGGTTCGGGTGCGCCGTCTGCAGCCATTGGAGGCAACCGCCATCGCCGAGCGCGAGCGCCGCTATCAGGGCGATCTCACGCGTCACAGCGGCGGCGGCGACGTCGAGCTCTTCTGATCCAGGAAGGAACACCGTGCAGACCACCGAAACCCAACGCACCGCCGCGGACCCGAAGCCCCGCGTGCGTGTGCTGATCGTGGACGACTCCGCGCTCGTGCGCCGTATCCTCACCGAGGTGCTGTCGGCCGACCCGGCCCTCGAGGTGGTGGGGGCGGCGGGCGATGCCTACGTAGCGCGCGACAAGATCAAGCAGTTGAATCCCGACGTGCTCACGCTCGATGTCGAGATGCCGAAGATGGACGGCGTGACCTTCCTGCGCAATCTGATGCGCCTGCGGCCGATGCCGGTGGTGATGGTCTCATCGCTCACCGAGCACGGCGCCGAGGTCACGCTCGATGCGCTCGCGGTCGGCGCGGTCGACTACCTGCCGAAACCGAAGATCGACATTGCCGCGACACTCACCGACTACGCCGATGAGCTGCGCGCCAAGATCCGTGCCGCCGCCACCGCGCGCGTGCGCCCCTATACCGGCTCGGCCGCCGGCAACGCTGGCGGGGCGGCCGCGCCGCGCCTCGGGGTCGATGCGGTGCTCGCCAGGGCGCCGGCACGACGCCAGTTCCGCACCACCGATCGCATCATCGCCATCGGCGCATCCACCGGAGGCACCGAGGCGATCAAGGAGGTGCTGGTGCAGCTGCCGGCCGACGCGCCCGGAGTCGTCATCACACAGCACATCCCCAAGGCCTTCAGTACGCCGTTTGCGCGCCGCATGGACGCCTGCTGCCAGATGACGGTCTGCGAGGCGCAGGACGGCCAGATGATTCTCCCCGGCCACGTCTATATCGCGCCCGGCGACCAGCATCTGCTGGTGGTGCGGGATGGCGCCCGCTACGTGTGCCGGCTCGACGACGGTCCGCCGGTCAACCGCCACAAGCCGAGCGTCGACGTGCTGTTTCGCTCGGTGGCGCAGCAGGCCGGGCGCAACGCGATCGGCGTGATCCTCACCGGCATGGGCAAGGACGGCGCCGTGGGCCTGAGGGAGATGCGCGAGGCCGGCAGTCCGACCATCGCCCAGGACGAGGCGACCAGCGTCGTCTGGGGGATGCCGGGCGAAGCCGTGGCGATCGGCGCGGCGGCGGAGACGGTGCCGCTCGGGCAGGTCGCTGGGCGCGTCAGCGCGCTCGCCGAGTCGATGGATCTGACGCGCGAGCGTTAGCAGCGGCCCGCTGGCCGCGGCGCTCAGAACAGATCGACAGTTCCGCACTTGATCTCGCCATCGAGCTCGCCGGCCGCCTGCAGCTGCTCGCAGTTGCGCAGGTTGTTGCGGCCGTGGCTCTTGGCGTAGTAAAGCGCCGCATCGGCGCGCGCCAGGCACAGAGTCGGAATATCCGTTGGCCGGATGCGGGTGTAGCCGACGCTGACCGTTACGCGGCCTATCTGCGGGAACTGGTAGGTCTCAACGGCGTTGCGGAAGCGCTCGAGCGCGAGCTGCGCGCCGGCTTCGCTGGCCTGCTCGAGGATCACGATGAATTCCTCGCCGCCGAAGCGAAACAACTGATCCGCGCCGCGGAACGAACGGCGCATCAGACCGCTGATCAGCAGCAGCACTTCGTCGCCGAACAGATGCCCGAAGCTGTCGTTGACCGCTTTGAAGTGGTCGATGTCCACCAGCGCGAGCCAGCCCGGCTCCTGCCGCTGCAGCTCGCGGTGCGCAGTGGCCGGTGCGTCGGCGTTTAGCGGCGCGGCCGCCAGCCGCTGCCGCAAGCGGTCGAATTGTCCCTCGAAGCGCTTGCGGTTGAGGAGGCCCGTCAGAGTGTCCTGCTCGCCATAGTCCAGTAACGCAAGATGGTTGCGGACGATCCGCAGAATTCCGCGCACCAGCTCGACCGTACGATCGGGGAGTGGGGCCGCGGTCTCGAGCGCCAGCATGGCAACGACGTCGCTGGCGCCGTGGATGGGAAAGATCGTCATGAGGTGGCCCCCCCCAACGCCGCAGCTCACCACCTGGCCACGCAGCGCGTGCTGCTGCCAGGCTGTGAAATCAGCTTGTCGTGTGGCCTGCGTGAGGTTGGCGGTGCGCTGTGCGGCTGCGCCTCGACTCATGTGCACCCGCTCCTCGATGCGCGATCCCGCGGCGTCGTCCACGAGGTGCAGCAGGCTGATCGAATGCGGCGCGATGAACTCCAGCAGCAGCCGTACCACCGCGCGATCCAGGTCATCGCGATCGCGGTGAGTGGTGGCAGCGGCAACGCCGTTGAGGAGTGAATGTGGCATGCGCCACCTCTAGAGGTACTCGTCGCCCTTGCCACTCAGGGCGATGGTGCCGGCGGCCGCGAGCTTGCGCGCCATCTGCAGGATGGTCTTCTGCGCCGCCTCGACGTCGGCCACGCGCACCGGGCCCTTGGACTCGAGATCGTCTTTCAGCATCTCGGCGGCACGCTGCGACATGTTCTTGAAGATCTTGTCCTTGAGCGGCTCGTCGGCGCCCTTGAGCGCCAGCAGCAGCTGATCGCCGGGCACCTGGCGCAGCAGCTCCTGCATGCTGCGGTCGTCGATACCGCCCAGGTCGTCGAACACGAACACCAGGTCCTCGATGAGCTGTGCGAGCACCTCGTCCGACTTCTTGATCTGCTCCATGACGGCGCTCTCGTGGCTCGGCTCGAGCGCGTTCATGATGTTGGCGGCCGCTTTGGGTCCGCCGAGCACCGAGGTCTTGGCGGCGGACTTGCCCGAGAACTGCTTCTCGATGATGTCGTCGAGCTCGGTGAGGGCGGTCGGCTGCACGCCGTCGAGCGAGGCGATGCGCACCACCACGTCGGAGCGCACGCCGCTCGGCAGCAGCTGCAGCACCTCGGCCGCATGATCGGGCTCGAGATAGGCGAGCACGATCGCGATCATCTGCGGGTGCTCGAGCCGCACCAGCTCGCACACCGCGCGGGCGTCGAGCCACTTGAGCGCTTCCAGTCCCTTGGTCGAGCGCCCGATGCTGATGCGATCGATGATGGCGGAGGCCTTGTCCTCGCCGAGCGCGTTGACCAGCGCCTTGCGCAGGAACTCGTCCGCGCCGACGCCGACCGAGGTCTGCGCCTCGACGTTGGTGGTGAAGTCCGACACCACCTTCTCGACTTCGACGCGCGAGACGTTCTTGACCTTGGCCATGGCGAGGCCGACGCGCTGCACCTCCTTGGCACTCATGTGCTTGAGGATCTGCGCGGCTTCCTGCTCGCCGAGCGTCAGCAGCAGGATCGCGGCGCGCTCGGTGCCGTTACGGTTGACTTCCTTCTCAGGCATCCTGGTCCACCCAGTCACGGACGACCTGCGCGACGCGCTTGGGATCCTGGCTCACCAGCGTGCGCGCCTGCGCCAGCTGCTGCTCGTGCGCCAGCGCGACCGCGGGAGCCGGCGCGGGCCCGGGCAGCGTCGGGGCAGCGCCCGCTTCCGTGTCGAGGCGCGGCGCTCGCAGCGTCCCGAGCAGGCTGCGCATCAGCGGGCGCAGCACGGTCAGAGTGAGCACGATCAGCAGGATGGCGCCGAGCACGATCTTCAGTCCCTCGAAGAACAGCGGCTTCTCCCACAGGGCGGGCTTCTCGAGCTCGCCGCCCGCGGGCGCGGCCGGCTCCTCGGTGAAGGAGGAGTTGACGACGTTGACGACGTCGCCGCGAGCCTCGTCGAAGCCGACCGCATCTTTTACCAGTTGGGTGACGTGATCGAGCTGCTCCTGGGTGAGGGCCACGGTGTGCGGCTTGCCATCCTTGTCGAGCGTGTGGGCATCGTCGATCAGCACCGCGACCGTGAGGCGCTTCAGCTTGCCCGCGGGCTGGCGCGTGTAGGCGAGCGTGCGGTCGATCTCGTAGTTGCGCGTGGTCTCCTTCGAGGTGCTGTCGGCCGAAGGAATATTGAGCGCGCCGGCCGCGCCCGCGGCGCCGGTGGCTGCGGTGGCGGCGGCACCGGCAGCCGGTTTCGCGCCGCTGGCCGCATTTGCCTGGCTCGTGGCCGCGCCGCTGGTAGCCGCTGGGGCGGTGGCGACCCCGGCCGGCGGCGGCTGGTTGCTGAGTGCGCCCGGGACACCCTGCGAGCCGCCGCCGTCGCGCGTGGTCTGCTCGGAGGTCTGCTCGCTGCGCACGATCTGGCTCTCCGGGCGGTACTGCTCGCGTGCCTCCTCGGTGACCGACATGTCCATCTGCGCGACGACCTGGGCACGCACGCGGCCGGCGCCGACCAGGGGCGCCAGCAGGCTCTCGACGCGCTGGCGATAGTCGTCCTCCAGGCGGTGCGCCATGTCGAACTGCTGCTCGCGCAGCGAGAACTCATCGTGACCGTCGGGCATAGACAGCAGCCGTCCCTGCTGGTCGACCACGGTGACCTGGGCCGGATCGAGCTCGGGGATGCTCGAGGCGACCAGATTGATGATGGCCTGCACCTGCTCCTGGGCGAGGCGGCGGCCGGCCTTCATCTGCACGAACACCGAGGCGCTCGCGCCGCGATGCTCACGCACGAAGGCCGACTGGCGCGGCACGGCCAGGTGCACGCGCGCGGCCTCCACGGGCTTAAGGCTCGCGATGGTGCGGGCGAGCTCGGTCTCGAGCGCATGCTGATAGCGGGCGTCCTCGACGAACTGGCTGACGCCGAAGCCCGGATCCTTGTCGAGCGCGGCGAAGCCGCCGCTGCTTTCCGGCAGTCCCTGGCCGGCGAGCTTCAGGCGCGCGTCGGTGAGGCGCTCGGTGGCCACCTCGATGGCGTTCGAGCCCGGCTGCAGCCGGTAGGGAATCTGCGCCGCATCGAGCGCCTGGGCGATCTGGGCCTGGTCCTCGGCGCCGAGGTTCGCGTACAGCAGGCTATAGGTCGGCCCGCGCCACCACAGCGCGATCGTGAGCCCGGCCGCGACCGCGGCCGCGACCCCGATGAGGAGCAGCAGCGGCTTCAAGCCGCCGGGAAATCCGCCGGACGCGGCGGGGACGACGGTACTCGCTTCAGCGGCCATGGCGGCTTACTTTCATAGGGACATGTTCATGATTTCCTGATAGGCGCTTATCAGGCGGTTGCGCACTTCGTTGAGCGCGCGGAAAGAGACGCTGGCCTTCTGCATCTCGAGCATCACCTGCGGCAGCTCGACTCCGGGGGTGCCGCGCTCGAAGGCGTCGGCGAGCGCGCCGGCGCGCTGCTGTTGGCTGTTCACCTGGTCGATGCCGTTCTTCAGGATGTTGGCGAACTCGCTCACCGCCCCCGCCTTGGGTGCCGAAGCCGGCGTCGCCGCCGGGCGCATCTGCGCGGACAGCGAGCGGATCTGGGCCAGGACGCGGTCGATTTCCATCTGACTCATGGCTGCGCCTCCCGTCACGCCACCGGGACTTCGATGCCGGCTTCGCGCAGCCGGGCGAGCTTGTAGCGCAGCGTGCGTGCGCTGATGCCGAGCGCCTCGGCCACCGAGCGGCGGTTGCCGTTGCCGGCGCGCAGCGCATTCAGGATCAGGTCGCGCTCGCGCTCATCGAGCGAGGCGGCGAGCGAGGCGGGCGCAGCCGCGGCCGCCGGCTTGAGCTCCGCGGCAGCGTCGTTGGCGAGCTCGAACTGGATGTGGGTTGGAAGGATCACCGGTCCGTTGACCAGGATCAGGGCGCGCTGCAGCAGGTTGTCGAGCTCGCGCACGTTGCCCGGCCACGGATAGGTGAGCAGCAGATGCGCCGCCTCGGCGCTCAGGGCGGGGATCGCCGATCCGGGCCGGCAGCGCGCGCCCAGCAGCTGCATGGCGAGCGGCAGCACGTCGTCGCGGCGCGCACGCAGCGGTGCGATCGCGAGCGGAAACACGTTGAGCCGATAGTAGAGATCCTCACGGAAACGGCCCGCGGCCACTTCCTCGCGCAGCCGGCGGTTGGTGGTCGCCAGCACGCGCACGTCGAGGGGCAGGGGGCTGCGGCCGCCGAGGCGCTCGACCTCGCGCTCCTGCAGCACGCGCAGCAGCTTCGCCTGCAGGCCGAGCGGCATCTCGGTCACCTCATCGAGCAACAGCGTTCCGCCCTGCGCCTGCTCGAACTTGCCGGCATGGCTGGCGTGCGCGCCGGTGAAGGCGCCGCGCTCGTAGCCGAACAGCATCGCCTCCAGCATGTTCTCGGGGATCGCCGCGCAGTTGACCGCGACGAAGGGTTGGCTGGCACGCGGGGAGTTGCGATGAATGTAGCGCGCCAGCACTTCCTTGCCGGTGCCCGATTCGCCGACGATCAGCACCGTGCATTCGGTGGCCGCGACGCGCTGTGCCAGCTCGAGCAGGCGGCGCGAGTTGGCCGCGCAGGCGACCGGCTCGGCTTCGGGACGCCCGGCCTTGTCGGCGGCGGGCTGGGGATCCATTGAGTTCTCGCTCATCTCTTGCCTCCCACGCACTTCAGCAGTGCGGGCAGAGGGAGAAGTGCAAGAGCCGTGCCGGGGAAAGGCGGGTAAAGCGTGCGGCGGGTCACAATGGCGGCAGGCGCTTGCCGCCGGGAGCGTCAATCTTCCGTCAGGGACTCCGCCGTGCCGATGCCGAGCTTGCGCAGCTTCTCGACCAGCGTCGTGCGGCGCAGGTTGAGCAGCCGCGCGGCGTGCGCGACCGTGCCGTTGGCGCTCGCCAGAGCCTGCTCGATGAGTGCGCGCTCGATGGCCGCGAGATAGGCGCGCAGGTCGAGACCCTCGGCCGGCAGCTGCACCGCGGCGGCGACGGCGGCCGCACTGGCGGTCGCGGGTAGCGGCGCATCGGCCTCGGCTTCGGCGTCCACTTCCGCCGGCCCGGCCTCGAGTATCTGCATCACTTCCTGCTCGGCCAGCGGCTCGCTGCCGATGACGATGGCGTCCGGGGCCTCCGCGAAGGCCGCGAGCCCGGCGGTTTCCGCGCCGGGCTCGTCGATCTCGATCGGCTCGCTCGGCTGGTAGCGCGCGGGCAGGTCGCGGACCTCGACGACGCGGCCGGCGCAGACGATCGAGAGGCGCTCGACCAGGTTGCCGAGCTCGCGCACGTTGCCGGTCCAGGAATGGCGCGCCAGCGCCGCAAGCGCCGCGGCGGACAGCTGCACGTGGCCGCGGCCCTCGGCGGCGTTGTGCGCGATGAACTCGCGCACCAGCATCGGCAGGTCCTCGATGCGCTCGCGCAACGGCGGCATGTCGATGGGGAAGACGTTCAGGCGGTGGAACAGATCCTCGCGAAAGCTGCCGCGGGCGATCGACTCCTCGAGATTGCGGTGTGTGGCGGCGATGATGCGCACGTTGCAGGACACCGGCACGTGGTTGCCGACGCGCTCGAACACGCGTTCCTGCAGCACGCGCAGCAGCTTCACCTGCATGGCGACGCTCATGTCGCCGATCTCATCGAGAAACAGCGTGCCGCCCTCGGCGATCTCGAAGCGTCCCTTGCGGGCAGTGATGGCGCCGGTGAAGGAGCCCTTCTCGTGACCGAACAGCTCGGACTCGAGCAGCTCCGCGGGGATGGCGCCGCAATTGACCGCCACGAAGGGGCGATTGCGGCGCGGACTGAGCTCGTGGATGGTGCGCGCGGCGACTTCCTTGCCGGTCCCGGATTCACCGAGCAGCAGCACGGTGGAGTCGTGCGCGGCCACCTGGCGGATCAACGTCATGACCCTGCGGATGGCGAGAGAATTACCGCTCAGCATGCGCGACGGACGTGGATCCGGCGCGGTGCCTGGGTTGCCTGACGGGGAAGCCGGCGTTCTGTTGAATGAACCAGCGAGTACTTCTGCCGCGACCATTCTTCTTGACACCTGTCCCTGTGTGCTCCCGCGGCCGATGTTGGCTCGCGGGTGTCTACCTTGACCTGAGCGCGGCTGTTATGTTGCTGGAACGCGTGCCGGCAATACTGTGAAGCGATCTGTGTTTGTGAAAAGAGACAGCTGTGCCGGCGTGATCCGGATCACGCAGTGCGGCGGTCGAGGCGGCTCAGCGGCGCGGGTTGCGGGCGCCGGCGATCTGCCGGCGGTGGCGCCGGAAGCAGAGTTTTTCCAACAGGTCCGCCACCGGCTCGCCCACCGGTACGAAGCGCACCTTGACGTGTCCGTCCGGGGTCACGCTGCTGACGCGGCCCGGCAGGCGCAGCGGCTCGGCGAGCGCGTCGTGCAGGTAGATCTCCGCAACGCCCTGCGCGCCGGCCTCCGGCAGCGGTCCGGAGCTGCGCCACACGACGCCCTGCGCGTTGAAGCGCACCGGCACCGCCGGCGGACGCGGGCGGCTGGTTGCCAGCACCTGGCCGACGAGATCGAGGAGCAGATTTACCTTAAGCTCGAGGCGCAGCAGGTCCGCCGCATTGGGCGCGTTCTCGTCCGGCTTCTCGACTGCCACCGGGCCGAGCTGATCGAGGGCCTCGCGCGCGTGCAGCAGCCGCGCGTTGCGCTCGATGAATCCCGCGGCCAACTCGCGATCCGCCCCCTGCGGGAGCGGCCGCCAGGCGAATGGCAGCACGTCCTGGAAGGCGAGCTCATCGTAGAGAACGACGGTATCGGAGCCGTCGAACATGCGCACCTCCTGCACCGGCATGGCGGGCGCCTAGGCAGGTCCGGCCGAACCGCCGTCGGTCACCCAGGCGCCGCGGATCTCGCGCAGCAGATCATACATGCGCTCGAGCGTGGCGAGGCCCGCGGAGTTGTGCACCGAGTGCAGCTCGCGGCACATGTACTCGCACAGGTCGGCCAGGATGATGAGGATTTCCGCGTCGCCGGGCGGCGCGAGCGCCGCGGGGAGCTTGCGGATGCGGGTCATCGCCCAGCGCAGATGCCGGCGCGGGTCGTCGCCGCGGCCGATCGAGTCACGCGCGAGCTCGACGCACTCCCGCGCGCCCTCGAGCAGAGTGAGGCTGAGCGGCGCCGCCGGGTCGGTCGGGCGCGCAACGGGGGCGCCCTGATCGGCGCGCAACGTTCTGAGGGTGGCGACTGGCATGGGAATTCGCGGGTCCTGAAAGCTCATGGCCTCTCGGGACATATAGCGGCATTTGGCCTCCTTTCTTAAGGCTGGCGGGACGGGGCCGAAAGGCCCGGAAACGGGCCTTTTTGGGGCCAAAAAACGGGCCCCGGCCGGGGGTCAGGCCGGGCGCTGGCTCTGTTCCATATGCCAGGCCCGGAGCGCGTCGGCTTCCCTCGCCGGATCGAGGCCGGCACGCAGCTTCGAGCGGCGGTCCTCCGGCAGGGACTGAAACCACGCCAGGGTGTCGCGCACCGTGACCTCGAGCTCGCGCGAGCGCAGTCCCGCCTGGCGCGAGGCTTCCATGGACGTGAGCGCGGCCCCCGCGTATTCGCCCTTTCGCGGGGCCCAGATCGGCAGGTTCAGCTCGTCGGGCTTTGAGTGAGCCGCAATGAAATCTTCATTCACCCAGGTCACCCGGGTGCCGGCCTTCGGTGAAGCGCGCTGGCTCGCCTCGATCAGCTCGCCCATGGTGAACGCGCCCGGGGGCGTGACCGCGTTGAAGATGCCGTTGGTGCGCGCCTCGACCAGCGTCATCATGAAGGCCGTGAGATCGCGCACGTCGATGAACTGGATCGGGTCGCCCGGCGTGCCGGGCGCGAGCATCTCGCCGCCGCGCGAGACACGCACCGGCCAGTAGGTGAAGCGGTCGGTGGGGTCGAGGGGACCCACGACGTAGCCGGGCCGGACGATGCTCATGCGGTCCCTGAAGGCCGCGGCGGAGTACTGCTCGCACAATGCCTTCATCGGCCCGTAGCTGTCGTTGGTCATCTTGTCGGCTTCCGGGTCGGCGAGCTTGCCGAGCGGGGAACTCACGTCGTTCGGGGCGGCGAAGCCCGCATAGGCCGAGATGCTCGAGATGTAGAGACAATAACGGACGCTCGGCGCGAGCAGCTCCGCCGACATCTTCACGTACTTGGGGATGTAGCCGGTGTCATCGATGACGGCGTCCCAGTTACGGCCGCGCAGGGCATCGAGCTGGCCGTTGCGATCGCCGATGAGGGTCTCGACGCCGGCCACCCCACCGGGCTCGTGCTTGCCGCGGTTGAAGTGCGTCACCTTCCAGCCGCGGCGCTGCGCCTCCTCCGTGAGGTGGGGGCCGATGAAGCCGGTGCCGCCGAGAATCAGCAGCGATCCGGGTTCAGTGGCGGCAAGACTCGCGGGCATTGCGGCGCTGGCCGACAGCCAGGCCGCGGCTTTCAGCACGGCACGGCGGGATGTCATGATGCCTCTCCGGGAAGCGGGCAGGGGCGTAGCCTGCCGCCCTTTGTGGGTCCGAGCAATACCCGGCGCGGCGCGCCCGCCGGCCGCCGGACGCAGGTTTGACACGTCCTGCCGTGCCTGAGGACAATGCGCGCCCCTCGTGGAAAGGTAGCTCAGCTGGTTAGAGCACGGCACTCATAATGCCGGGGTCGAGGGTTCGAGTCCCTCCCTTTCCACCAGCATTCTCAGGCACTTCCGCCACACCTCCCGCACGCACGATGGCGACTGCGGGAGATTTGCGGGAGGCGAGGTCACAGACCCTCTCGGAGGCCGCGATCAGGTTGCCGATATCGGCCGCCGAGTAGTGCGTCGTGACATGCGCCGCCTTGTGCCCGAGGAGTTCTCGTGCATAGCGGATCTTTCGGGGGCGAGTTCTCACTGATGACACATCATCGCGGAACCCGCAGCGAAAGTCCGTCGAGGTATCCGGCGAGGTTGCTCAGATACCTTGTTCGAGTTTCTACGCGAAAGCGCACAGAAACTCAGACAGCGATGTACCGCCGCCGCCCCATGTGAGAATGACAAGGGAGCCAACTCTATCGAGGCATCCGGCCAGGAGGCTCAGAGGTTGACCGCTCTTTCCGCCGAACAAGTGCGCCAAACGCCGGCCTACACGTTCACGGAGGCCGCGCACTACCTGCATCTTCCCGTGACTACCTTGCGTGCCTGGTGCACGGGCCAGGACTACCGCACGGAGGCAGGGACAAAGCGGTACCTGAGAGTCATTAGGCTCGATGGCACGGGGCGCGAAGGGCTGTCCTTTCTCAACCTGGTCGAGGCGCACGTGCTTAGCGGTTTGAGGCGTGTGCATCACATTCCACTCCCGAAGCTCCGACGGGCGCTCGATTGGGTCAGCAAGAGGCTGAAGTTATCGCGACCGCTCGCAGAAGCAAGGTTTGCGACCGATGGAGTCAACCTGTACGTCGAACAGATCGCTCAGCTCATCGACGTCGACAAGAGTGGACAGCTGGCGATGCGAGACACCATCGAGGCCTATCTACGGCGCGTCGAGCGCGATCCGCTTGGTGTGCCGGTCAAGCTCTATCCGTTTACTCGCAAGGAACCGTCACGCGGTCCAGAGCGGACGGTTGTCATAGATCCGGCGATCGCTTTCGGTCGTCCGGTACTTGCCGGGACGCGCGTGCGCACGGCGATTCTTGCTGACCGGTTCAAAGCCGGCGACGCGCTGCAGGAGCTGGCGGATGACTACCGCACGACGCCGCAAGCGATCGAGGAAGCCCTCAGGTGCGAGCTCGACCGTCGCGAAGCGGCTTAGCAGCAGCGCATCGTGACACCCTTTGCTGGCAAAATCGTGGGCCTTCTGCGGAAAGAATAGCGACCTGCTGCTGCAGCATAGCTGCAGTGCTGCAGTTGTCACACGATTGCTATGAGTCAGGCAGGTTTCGAGCGATGACTGACTACGAAGCGCTCGTCAACGAGTTGGAAACGCAGCCAATCAGGCGGCACAAGCGTTAGAACACCGCGCAAACCTTCAGCCCTTGTGCTGGACCGCACTGGCCTCGCATAAGTCGATCAAGTCGGAGAACAAGAGAATCTGCGCACGCCGCCCCGACCCAGGCCTAATGACTCTCAGGATTTTTTCCTGCTTTAATTTTGCCAGCAGCGCCATCACCATTGGCTTACTCGGCATACCCGGCCTGCCATCGAGTGCGCTGCTTTTTAGGATCGGCTGTTCAAACAGTGCATCCAAGAGCGGTACGGCAAACTGGGAGTGCGTTAGCGTAATTACCCTTGTCTTCATTTTCTCGTAGAGATCCATTATCGAGCGCGCTTTTGCGGCGTTGAGCTTTGCTTGTTCAATCAGCGCCGTCAGAAAGAACTGAATCCAGTCGTTCCACGAATCTTTGTGCGTCCCCAACGCGCGGAGGCTTGAGACGTATTGGTCTCTGTGAGCGTCGAGGTAGGCCGACAGGTAAAACATCGGCTGACTAAGAAGCTCCTTTTCCGCCAGAAACAGAGGAATGAGAATGCGCCCGAGACGCCCATTGCCGTCTACGAATGGGTGGATAATTTCAAACTGAGCATGGACGACCGCCAGCTGAACGAGTGGGTCGGGGCGGTCCATGTGATAGTACTTTTCCCAGTTGTCTAGCAATCCCTGCAACGCTTGCGGTGGTGGCGGAATGAATGCAGCTTCTTCGATCGGCGTGCCTGGGGGACCAATCCAGTTTTGCACCGTTCGGAACTTTCCTCTTCCCTTGTCGCGACCGCGCACGCTATCGAGCAGAATCGAATGTAGCTTCAGCAGTAGGTTCAGGTTAAACGGGCGTGTTTTGAGTTCGCGCTCAGCGGATCGCAGAGCTTCCCTGTAATTGATGATTTCCTGAATATCTTGACGTCGTGCCTCCTGTCGAGGCTCTTCACCCGCATCGAATTTCAGAACGTCACCAAGGGTCGCTTGAGTTCCTTCGATCTTCGAGGACAGTACCGCCTCTTGCGTCGTCAGAGGAGAAAGCAGGACTTCCGGATTAGGAACTCCGTAAAGCACTCCGTCATACAAGGCGAGGGCGCGATTTGCTTGTCCAATGAGCGGGATTAGAGGCTCCCACTTGACGTCCTGGTGTGGTAGCAGACTCGGGGTAAAGGGGGCTTTCATTGAGTGAACTAGGCAAGCCACTAAGCAAGTTGTGTAAAGTGAACCTTACTTTGCTTTACACAAAAAGTGAAGGTGATCACAGACTTAAGCCAAGATCCTGCCAGATCGCCAAGTCATTGAATCTTATCTACTAATTGACAGGCCAAGCTCTTGGTGCCGATGAACCCGGGACTCGCCGAAAGTGCTTTTTTCGCCGATGAGACTTGGCGCGCCAGTTTGGTGGGGCAGGGTGGCAATTGGCGATGACCCTGCTGCCCGCGAGTTCCCTAGGCAGCAACGCCCCGATCGCCTGGACGACAAATATCTGAACACCCAACGCACAACAAGCGCAGGCAGAACGATCAATAGGACCAACGGGAGCCACCAGCTTACGGCGCGTTGTTCACCGTCAGGGACGACGTCCGCGATACATAGTCGGAGGCACCGTAGGCGCCGTACTGGGCGGTGGAGGTGAGGACGTAGGCCTGATACGTGTTCGCGGCGATCTGGTGTGCGGAGGCGCTGCAGGTCACGATCAGCGTGAACCCGGGGAGGCCGACCGCGGCCGGATTGAGCGTCGTGCTCGCCGGACAGCTCGCCGCCACCAGCGCCTGATTGGCGCCGTACTGGATGCCGCTGTCCGCCGCCGCCTGGGCACGCGCGTTGAGGAGCCCGAAGTTGACCGTCTGCTGCTGCGTCACGCCGATCTGCAGGGCGAAGGCGGCGAGCGCCGCCAGCACCAGGACGACGAACAGGGTGACGACGAGCGAGAAGCCGCGTGCCGCCCGCGGCCCGCTCATGGCACGAACTCCGTCGCGGCTTCCTGGAACACCGGGAGTGTCTCGCCGTTGTTGGTGAGCGTCACCTCGAGGATCAGCAGCTGGCCGTACTTCGCGGAGGCGGGCGCCGCGACGACGTTGAGCGCGCAGGCGCTCACATTCTGGGCAATCTGCGAGCGCGTGGCGCCGGCCGCCATGAGCTGCGCATCGGTCGCCATCTGCACCGAGGAGATGGTGTAGCCGCTGTAGCGCTGCACGGTCTGGGCACTCGAGTCGCACAGGTACGAGACCGGGCCCGAGACGAGGAAGATGCTGTGCGTGGGCGAGGCGTTCGCGAAGTCGAAGCCCGCGCCGGAAAAGGTGGCGTGATCCTCGACCGTGGCGTTGTCGGGCGTGACGGTGAAGGCCGGCGGGAGCGGTGTCATGATGCCGCCGAATCCGTAGGCGCCGGGTGAGCCCTGGTTGTCGACCGCGAGGTAGCTGCCGTTGAGTGAGGCGAACTGGGTCATGGTGTAGAAGGCTGTGTCCGGCTGCCCGATCGCGAGCTCCTCCAGTGCCTCCTTCGCCGGCGTCAGGTAGTTCTTGTCGCCGGGCCCGTAGTAGCGGGCGACCGCGTTGGTGGCGAGCAGCTCGAGCGCCGCGACGCTGCCGCTCGCCGTGACGCGCAGGCTGTTGGGGAGGGCGGTGCGGACATCGCCTGCGACGCTGCGCAGCACCCGGTCGCCCGAGTCGACCAGATTGGCGCGGCTCGACTGGGCGAAGTAGGCATCGATCGGCGTGCCGAGGAAGAACACCATGAAGACCGCGACGATGGCGCCGACCGTGATCACGATCACGAGCTCGATGAGCGTGAAGCCCTGCTGCAGGCGCGCGGCGGCTCTCATCAGTACTGCGTCCGATAGCCGCTGAGCACCACGCTGACCCCACTCGGGTGGCTCACGGTGACGTCGACCTCCTGCACCTGGGCGGCGGGTATTGTCCCGAGGACCCCCGGACCGACACTGACGCTCACGGTGTAGAGGGAGAGCCCGGGCACCGCGGTGCCCGCCTGGTCCTGAGCTCCGACGTTGGTGAGACCCGCGTAGTCGCCCACCACGTCGAGCGATGCGCGTACGGTCTGCCCATCGCTCGCACCGAACGGCTTTTGCAGTATCTCGTTGAGGTAGGCCGTGGCGATGGCCGTCGCCTGCTCGCTCACCATCGTTTCGGCACTGCGCACCGAGACGGCGGAGAGCGCCCCGAGGACCCCGGCCACCGCGATTGCGAGCACTACGATCGACACGATCAGCTCGATGAGCGTGAAGCCGCGATCGCGGACGTGAGTGCCGGCGGGTGAGCAGGTGCGCAGCATGGGCGGCCTCGGCGTGAGCCTCTCATTGCTCCGTGACGAAGCCGCTCACCGGGTCGACGGTCAGCGTGAATGGCCCGATGACCAGCGTCGGGGCCGGGGGGTTGGTCACCTGTCCGGAGGCACCGAAGATCACGGTGCCGCCGGCAGCGACGTTGGCATCGCTCGGCGGGGTACCGGCAAGCGGTGCGCCGTCGCCCCGCATCACCGGGTTGGAGTAGGCGCCCGCCGCCGCACAGGTGTTGCCGGCGGCCGCCGCGGCGCGCTGATTCGCGCTATAGCCGGCAGCGTCGACGTGGAACGAGACGTTGCAGCCGCTCGCGACCGCCACGGCTTCGGCATAGCGCAGCCCCGCGAGGAGCTCGTCGGCGTAGCCGCGCTGATCGAAGGGCTGAGTGCCGACGAATCGCGGGCCTGCGAGCGCCGCCAGGATCCCGAGAATGACCAGGCAGGCGATCAGCTCGATCAGGGTGAAGCCACGCACGGGGACACCGGACCGAGGCTGCGCGCGTGCCCGGCGGGAGCTGGCGCTCCCGCGCGGGCCCGTGGGTTTAACAGCCGCCGGTGACCTGCGGACTGCCGCTGCCGAGGCCGGCCGGCACGGTCGCAATCGTCGGCTCGCCGCCGGCTGCGGCGTTGGTGTACTGGACTGCGCACTGCGCCGGCGTCGTCGCGCCGTTGAGCTTGAAGAGCCCTCCGGCCTGGGTGAAGGTGCCGGCCAGACCGTTGGCGGTCACGGTGCCGGAGGCGAGCAGCAGGCCGATGCTCGCAGCATCGGGGTAGTTGTTGGTGAAGTTGATGGCCTGGCCGTCGATCGTCACCGGGTTCGCGGGATTGCCCTGGGCCAGATACACGCCGTGCGCCATGGTCGCGGCGCTCGCCAGCGTGCCGGCGAGCGAGTTCACGGACGCGATGCGCGCCTGCGTATCGAGGCCCATAAATCGCGGCACGGCAAAAGCGGCCAGAATTCCGAGGATGATGATGACGACTACGAGCTCGATGAGCGTGAAGCCGCGTTGAATTGAGGCGCGCATGAGAGTTCTCCGCGGCGGAACATTCCGCCTTGTAACCGGGTGTATCGTCCCGTGCCGGGAGTTCTTGAGAACGCGAGCTGCGCGGCCCTTGAACGCCTGCGACGTAACTTCGGAACCGTGAACAAGCTCACACTCATCTTGACCGGTCGCAGGGCGCGGCGGCGTGCGTCAATGGCCGGAGCCGACCTTGCCGATCAGGTCCCACATCGGCAGGAACACGCCCAAAGCGAGGATCAGCACCATGGCCCCGACGCACACGAGCAGAACGGGCTCGAAGGCGGCGCTCAGGCCCTTGACGGTATAGTCCACTTCCCGCTCGTAGAAGCCCGCCACCTCCTCGAGCAGCGGCGGCAGCTCTCCCGTCTCTTCGCCGACCGCGATCATCTGCAGCACCAGAGGCGGGAATATGCCGACCGCGGCCGCAGCGCGCGCCAGCGGCTCGCCGCGCTCGACCGCCTCCCGCAGCAGCGCCACCCGCCCGGCGAGGTAGTCGTTGCCGACGCTGCGCGCGATGCTCGAGAGCGTCTCGAGCATCGGCATGCCGGCGCCGAGCGACACCGAGAGCGTGCGCGTCAGGCGGGCGAGCGCCGCCTGATGCATCAGGTTACCGATGACCGGGATCCGGAGCTTGAGCCGGTGCCAAGCGTAGCGGCCGCGCTCGGTATCGAGAATCTTCCTCGCGATCAGCGCCAGCACGACGATCGCCGCTGCGATCGCAGGCCAGTAGTGCTGCGCGAACTCCGAGACCCCCATGATCACGCGCGTGGGCCAGGGAATTTGATTGCCGAGCGAGCGGAACAGCGGCGCGAACTTCGGGATGACGAAGGTGGTGAGCACGCCGACCGCCGCTGCAATGACCAGAGTGACGATGGCCGGATAGCGCAGCGCGCTCTTCACCCGGTCCTGCATGTCCTGCTCCTGCGCGAGGTGCTGGCCGAGGCGAATGAAGGAATTCTCGAGGGTACCGGTTGCCTCGCCGACCGCGACCATGCCCACGTACAGCTGACCGAAGATCTTCGGGTGCCGGGCCAGGCTCGAGGCGAGGTCGCGGCCCGCCTCGAGGTTCGTGATGGTGTCCTCGAGCGCGTGCCGCAGCAGCAGGTTGTGGGTCGACACCGCGAGCCCGCGCAGGCCGCGTAGCAGCGGGATGCCGGACTTGGTGATCGTGTAGAGCTGGCGCGTGAGGAGGACGAGATCAGCGGTGTTCGGCCGGCCGAATCCGAAGCGCTGCATGAGTGCGCCGACGTCGGAGCTCGCCGCTGCGGCCGCCGCCGACACGATGTCGACGGGTGTGATGCCATCCTGTGCGAGCCGCGCCGCGACGCTGTCCGGCGAGTCCGCCTCCATGCGCCCGCGCACGGACTTGCCGCCGGAGGCGCGTCCGGTGTAGGCGTAGAGAGTCATCGGGCTCTGCCCGGATCGGCGTGCCGCAGGCTCGCAGCGCTATCACTTGCCGCTTGCACGGTGGCCGCCCCGCTCGAGCTCTGTGAGCGTGGTCTCCGCGATCGCATCCTCGAGCAGCTCGCGCGCGGCGCGCTCGGCGAACGGCGAGCGCCAGGACGCGGTGACGCCGCTCAGGTCCTCCTCCTCCTCGAGGCCGCTCGTGACCGCCATCGCCTCCGCCAGCGTCGTGATGCCGCTCACCGCCAGATCGAGAGCGCTGCGGCTCAAGGAGATGTAGCCGGGCCGGCTGTGAGCCGCCTGGTCCAGCTCCTTGAGGTCGCCGCGGCGAATCGCCTCGGAGATTTGCCGATCGATTTCCAGCAGCTCGTAGACGGCGATCCGGCCCCGGTAACCCGAAAGGTTGCAGTACGAGCAGCCATCGCCCGCGCGCAGCTGCGCGGCCCGCGCCTCGTCGCCGACCCGCGCCGCGAGCCAGACGCTCTCCTCCGGGCTCGGAGGGGCGGGGCGGGCGCAGTGGACGCAGATGCGCCGCAGCAGGCGCTGGGCCACGATGCCATGCACCGCGGCGCCGATCATGTAGCCGGCCGCGCCCATGTCGAGCAGGCGGTGAATGGTCGATATCGCGCCGTTGGTGTGCAGCGTCGAGAGCACCAGGTGGCCGGTGATCGCGGCGCGCAGGCCGATGTCGACCGTCTCGCGGTCGCGCATCTCTCCGACCAGGATGATGTCCGGATCCTGGCGCAGCGTGGTGCGCAGCACCCGGGCAAAGTCCAGGCCGATCTTCTGATTGACCTGCACCTGATTCACGCGATCCAGGCGGTACTCGACCGGATCCTCGACGGTGATGATCTTGGTATCGCTCTTGTTCAGATGGTTGAGGGCCGAGTAGAGCGTCGTGGTCTTGCCGCTGCCCGTGGGGCCGGTGACCAGCACCATGCCGGCGGGGCGCTCGATGAGACTGCGGAAGCGCTCGCAGGTCGCCGGCGACATGCCGAGCTCCTCGAGCGACAGCAGGTTGGCTGAGGCATCGAGCAACCGCATCACCATCGATTCGCCGTGCTGAGTCGGCATGGTGGACAGGCGCACGTCGATCGACTTGCCGTCGATCTTGACCGACAGCCGCCCGTCCTGCGGCAGGCGCTTCTCGGCGATGTCGAGGCCGCTCATGAGCTTGAGGCGCGTCACGATCGCGCTCGCGACGCGCCGCCCGTCGATCACCTGCTCGTGCAGCGCGCCGTCGACCCGCTGCCGCACGCGCAGCACGCCGTCGGCGGGCTCGATGTGAATGTCAGAGGCCCGCACCTGCAGGGCATCGTGAAATATGGTCTGGATGAGGCGGATGACGGGCGCGTCCGCCGAGCCCTCCTCGACGGTGAGCTGCGAGATGTCGATATCCGTCGCCCGCAGCTCCTCGCCCACCTCGTGGGCAATCGAGGCGATCTCGTCCGTGCGGCGGTAGACCGCGTCCAGCACCTGCGCGAGGTCGGTGTCTTTGACCAGTGCGAGGCGCAGCGGGCGCTTGAGCCGTGCGGCCAGCTCGTCGCAGGCGAGCAGGTCCGTGGGATCGGCCATCCCGACCAGCAGCCCCCTGGCATCCGCCTGCAGCACCAGGGCGCGGAGCCGCCGGGAATGTACCTCGGGGAGCAGCCGCACCGTGGCGGGCACGAGCTGCAGATGACGGATATCGACGTAGGGGATCTGCAGATGCTGCGCCAGCGTCTCGTGGAGGGCCTGTTCGCTGACCAGGCCGAGATCGGTCAGCACCCGCCCGAGCTTGCGGCCACTGCGCTTTTGCTCAGCGAGCGCCTGGCGCAGCTGCGGTTCGGTCAGCAGCCCCCGCTCCAGCAGCAGCTCGCCGACGCGAACTCGCTTGCGGCGCGGGTCGCTGCTCACGGCAATCTCCCCGCGGACTGCGCCTGCGGGTAGTCGAGGCGGCCGAACTCGCCGCGCCGGTTGAGATCTTCGAGCCGCCGCCCGGGCTCGCTCACCAGTCCCGGCCAGTCGCTGTCGTTGACGATGATGGCGCGCAGCAGGATGACGAGCTCCACGGTCTGGGTCTGGTTCTGATCGCTGCGGAAGAGCTTGCCGAGTCCCGGAATGTCTCCGAGCACCGGTGTCTTGTAGGCGATCTTGTCGACTTCCTCGCGCATCAGGCCGCCGATGACGACCAGCTGCCCACTGTGCGCCCGCACGATGTCATCCGACTCACGGATCTGGCTGAGCGCGAGCGGGATGGTGTTGACGGTGCCGTTGACGGTGAGCGTCTTGGTCTGGTCGGTCACCTGGCTGATGGTCGGGTGCACGTGCAGCGTGATGCTGTCGTCCTCGCCGATCTCCGGCGTCACATCGAGGGCGACTCCCGAGAAGAACGGCGTCAGCTGCACGTTCTGCGAGGTGGAGGTGGCTGTGCCGGTCACGGTGTTGCTCACCACGTTGGTGACGAAGAACTCGTCGGTGCCGGCCTTGATGATCGCCTGCTGATTGTGCAGCGTCGAGACGCGTGGGCTGGAGAGCACGCGCGTGCGACCCTGCGAGCTCAGCAGTTCGATGAAGGTGTTGAAGTCGGTGAAGTCGGCGGCGATGGTGAACGCGCCCCCCAGGCTGTTGGTGACGAAGCCCGAGATGGGATTGCCGGGCGCCACGGTCACCGGGTTGTTGGTGGGCGTGAGCGGATTGCCTGCAAAGCCGTTGGGCGGCGTCGACTGTCCAAAGGAGAAGTGACTGGAGCCGGCCTGCATGATCTTCGCCCAATTGATGCCGGCCTGATGGGCATCGGTCAGATCCACCTCGAGGATCTTCGCCTCGAGCACCACCTGGCGGGTGACGATCTGGGAGGTCTGCCGCAGGAACTCGCTCACGTCGCGCAGCTCGCTGGGCATGGCGCGCACCAGGATCACTCCGGACAGGGGATTGACCACGATCTCGCGCCCCGGGCGGTTGCCGAGCAGCGCGTGCAGATCCTTCTCGAGCCCCGCCCAGAAGTCCGATTCGGCGCGTGTCATCACCACGGTTCCCGTAACATCCATGGGCCGGCCCTCCGCATCGCGCGCCGGACCGGCGGATTGCCCACCAGTCGAGACGGTGTTTCCGTATTGCGAATTGCTGCCACTTTGCGTCACCTGTCCGGAGCTGATGCGCGTGTTGGAGATTCCGTACCGCTTGAGATCGAGATAACTCAGGTGGAACACGCGCGATTGAATCGTGGCAGGCAGGACCAGGAAGCCGCTCGAAGTGCGGCGCCAGTCGTAGCCGTACATCTCACGCGTCGCGTCGAGCACCTCCTCGATCGTCACGTGCTTGAGGGTGAGCGTGATACGGCCCATCACGTCCGGATGGACCAGAATGTTGTAGGTCGTGCCCTCGACCAGGCCCTGGAAGAACGGCCGCGCGGGGGCGGCTTCGACCGCAACGTCGAAGCGCGGCTCCGCGGCTGAGGCCGCCTGGCGGGCGGGCGGCTCGGGCGACCCCGCAGGCTGCTGCGCCCCGACGGCGGCAGCGACCAGGATCGTGGCTAAGCATGCCAGCGTGAATCCGATGTGTCTCATGGCGATTCTCTCTTGACGGGCGTGTCGCGCCGTACGGGTATCTTCGGGCTCTCGAGCGCGGCGAACTCGCCGCGCCCGTCGCGTGAATAGCGCACGCCGTGGGCTGTGACCTCCTCGATCACGATGCCACCGATGCGATCCCCGGCGCGCACCAGCCGGCCGTCCACGATCGCCAGGCGAGTGCCTGATCGATCGAGGATCGCCTGAACGTGCACGCCGCTCAGGTCGCTTTCCAGGAGCGCCTCGGCCGTGTGCGGACGGGTGGGATCGAGCAGCGCGCCATCGGCGAGCGCCGTGGTCGCGCGCGCACACAGCAGCAGTGCACAAAGGATCGCGCGCCAGGGTGCCTGAGCTCTCATAGACCCATCCACTGGCTGTCGATGCTGAGGGTGCCGAGCTCGAGCCGCACTCGGTTCTTGGGGTACTCCGTGGTCGCCAGGTCCAGGCGCCTCCAGTACAGGTGCCACGGCAGCGCCTCGAGGCTGCGCAGGTAGAGGAGGATGTCCAGGTAGTTGCCTTCGAGCTCGAGCTCCACTGCCTGAATGCAGGGATGCGGGACCGCGCCCTGGGCCTCGCCGGCGGTGCGTGGCGGAAGCTCGATGGGCGCGAGCTTGTGCAGACTCACGAGCCTCACGTTGCGCTGTCGGTCGAGCAGCTGATGGATGACTTCCACCATGCGCTGAGGCGGGATCATCCCGCCCGAGCGGGAGTTGAGCTCGGCGGTGACGCGCTCGAGCTGCGCCGCGAGTTCGGCCGCGTGCCGATACACCTCGCCGTTGGGATCGGCGCTGGCGGTCGCGCCCGGCGCGAGCTTCACGCTCGATTGCAGACCGCTCAGCTCGGCGGACAGGCGCGCGCGGCGCGTGTCGAGGCGGTTGAGAAGCAGCACGTTGAAGAGCCCAATGAGCACGGCGAGTGCGGCGGCGACCACCAGGGCCCGCTCACGCAGCGACAGCCGATCGAATCGGCGCGCCAGGACCTGCAGACGCGGCGCGGCGCTCATCGGGCACCTCCCGAGGCGGGATCCGCTGCCCGCTCGCTCTGCGCGCGAAACGTGAAGGCTTCAGCCGAGGCATGCGCGCCACCCGGGGGGGCGTCCGTACCGGCGTCCGGCGCCACGGCTGCAGAGCCGGTGCGGTGGTGCGCCCCGGGCCGCTCGATGACGAGATCGTCGAAACGGGTGCCGGCGAGGGAGGCCTCGGCCCCGAGCCCACGCAGATAAAGTGGGATGAGGTCCGGGTTGAGCGCCGCGCCGCTGATACTGATCGAGTCGTTCATGCCGGAAAGAGCCAGATGATCGATCCAGAGCCCGCTGAGCGTGCGGTGGGCGAACGCCGTGAGACGCTCGGAAAAACCGCCGGTGCGTCCGGCCGAGCCCTCGCTGAGCAGTGTGAGCGCGCCGGAGCGCACCTTGAGCTCGGAGGCGAGCAGCTGCACGCGCACCTGCATCTGCTCCGGGCTGACGCCGGCGGCACGTGCGGCCGCCAGGCGCGCCATGGTCTCATCCTGCTGCTGCTGCTGGCGGTGCAGCGCATCGATGGCGCGCTCGAGATGCTCCACGCGCCACCAACCGAACAGCCACACCGCGAGCAGCCAGGCGCTCACCGCGCCGCCGAGGAGCGCTGCGGTGCGCGCCGAGAGCAGCCGGTCGCCGGCTTCGTTCGCCCCCGGCTGATACAGATTGACCTGTTGGCGGGTGCCGCTCATGAGCCGCGCTCCGTGCGCAACGCGGCGCCGAGCGCGATGAGTCCGGAAAAGCGCGTGTCAGGCTCCAGGTCGCCCTCGATCGTGAACAGCTCCCGCACGTTCAGCGGCTCGACGTTCAATCCCGTCTCGCTGCGCAGCGGCTCGAAGAGGCGCTGCCCCTGCTCATCGGCGCATGCCACCACGAGGTCTCCGATCGGATCGCGGTCGAAATGGCTCTCGTAGTAGTTGAGCGAGCGCTGAATCTCGACGGCGAGCGGACCGGTGGCAGACTCCGCCCGCTCCTCGAACGCCAGAACGTCCGAGCGCTGTGTGAGATCGATGCGCCGCGCGAGGTAAAGGGTTCCCTGGCAGGTCAGGATGAGCTGAGCAAAGCCCTCGGCGAGGGCCAGGAAGGCGACGCCGCGCTTGTCCTGCGGCAACAGGGCGCTCACGTTGCGCAAGCACAGCTCCGGGATGTCGATGACGTCGAAGCCGCGGACGCGGGGCTTCACCAGCCCGACCAGGCGGCGCACCGCCTCGCCGCGGGCGGCGACGGCGAACAATACGCGCTCGGTCGCATAGCGCGACTGGGCTGGGATGTCGAACACGTCGACGACGCAGTCGCTGACCGGAAAATCGATCGCATCGCGCAGCTTCCAGCGCACGGCGGCGCGCATCTCGCCCGCCTGCACCTCGGGCGCCTCGACCTGGACGAGGCGATAGTCGTCGGCCGAGAGAATGGCACTCACCCGGGCGTGGGCCAGGTCACGGCTATGGCGCAGGGGGGCGAGGACGTGCTCGGCGCGGATCTCGATCGCCGAGTGGATCGCACAGTGACGCAGCAGGCGGCGCCCGGATCTGGTGGTTCGCACGATCGCGAGCGCGGTTTCACCTTCCGCCGGCAGGACACCCACGTGCCAGCCGTTGCGCTTCGACTTGTTGAGCAGCGGTCGCACGGATGCTTCGCCCCGATGATGTGACGGCCACCATGGCCAGATGCCGGGAAATCATGATTCCGGTCGAGGCTCTTAGCGGCTGATTTGTTACATTCTTGAGTATCGGGCAGGTCGCGCCGAACGGCGCTGCGGCGGCAAGATCCTGCCGGCGCTGCGGCGGCAAGAGTCTGCCGCCGGACATGCGCTGTTTCACATGTTAGTGCTGCTGGCAATTCAGGACCGGCTCACTTTTCCGCGCTGACCACGGTCATACGACGGTAGTATCGGAGCGCATGACGAGCCTCGAGGCCCTCGGCTACCGGCAGGAGCTGAAGCGCACGCTCACGCTGCGCGACCTCGTGGTCTACGGCATGGTGCTCATGGTGCCGATCTCGCCGTTCGGGGTCTTCGGCTTCGTCTCCAAGGACGCCCGGGGCATGGTGCCGCTCGCGTACCTCGTGGGGCTGGTCGGCATGTTCTTCACCGCGATGAGCTATGCGGCGATGTCCAGGGCCTTTCCGCTGGCGGGCTCGGTGTACTCCTACGTCGGGCGCGGACTTCACGAGGCGGCGGGCTTCTTCGCCGGCTGGCTGATTCTGCTCGACTACATCCTGGTACCCGCCCTTCTTTATATCTTCAGTACCGTGGCCCTGCGGCCGCTGCTGCCGTCGGTTCCGGATCTCGTCTGGCTGCTCGCATTCGTGGGCTTCAACGCGGTCGTGAATCTCCTCGGCGTCCGCCTCACCGCGCGCGTCAATCTCTGCATGCTGGCGGTCGAGATCGTGGCGCTGGCGCTGTTCGTGCTGGCAGGGCTGGTGGCTCTCCATGGCGGCCAGGGAGCGGGCTCGCTGACATCGAAGCCGGTGTACGACCCGGCGGTGTTCTCGATTGCGACGGTGGTCGGGGCGACCTCGATCGCCGTGCTGTCGTTCCTCGGCTTCGACGGGGTCTCGACGCTGGCCGAAGAGAGCCTCGGGCAGAATTCCGTGGCCCGTGCCACCCTGGCATCGCTGCTGCTGGTCGGCGCGCTCTTCATTCTGCAGACCTGGGTGGCCGCGGACCTGGCGCGCGGCGCGCAGTTCGCTTCCCCGGAGACCGAGTTCTATGAGATCGCGCAGCGTGCCGGCGGCCGCTGGCTGTGGCTGCTCGTGATCGGCGCGAACATTCTCGCCTCGGGTGTTGCCAACGCGCTGGCGGCGCAGGCGGCGGTTTCGCGCGTTCTCTATGCCATGGCCCGCGACGGCCGGCTGCCCGCGGTGCTCGCGCGGATTCACCCGCGCTACCAGACGCCCTACGTCAGCATACTGTTCATAGCCGGCGTGTCGATCGCGGTCGGCTACGTCTTCGCCAATCGCCTCGATGACCTCACCCGCATCGTCAATTTCGGCGCGCTCACGGGATTCCTGCTGCTGCACGTGGCGGTGATCAACTACTACGTGATCCGCGGCGGGAGCCGGGCCTGGGTGCGCCACCTGCTGATGCCGCTCGCCGGACTTGCCGTGCTCGGCTACGTGCTTTATGAGATGGATGCCGCCGCCAAGATCATGGGCGCGGTGTGGATCGCGCTGGGGGTGGCGTATTTCGCGGTGCTCACATGGCTGCTGAAAAAACCGGTCGCAATCGATCTGTCAGGCGGTACCCAATGAAAGCATTCCTCGGCCTGTGCGCGCTGCTGGCTGCCGCGGGCGGCTGGGCGGCGGCGCACGGCTCGACCCCCGCACTCGCAATTACCCACGTCAGCGTGATCGACGCCAGCGGAAGTCCGCCGCAGGCGGACATGACGCTGATCATCAGCGATCAGCGCATCGCCGGGCTCAGCAGCA
Source organism: Steroidobacteraceae bacterium (assembly GCA_035624075.1). Lineage (GTDB taxonomy): Bacteria > Pseudomonadota > Gammaproteobacteria > Steroidobacterales > Steroidobacteraceae > 13-2-20CM-66-19. The sequence goes on from DASPSF010000132.1 coordinate 40,299, forward strand.
GCGGCGCAGCGCAGCTGCCCGCGGGCGCCAGGATCGTGGATGGGCACGGCAAGTTTCTCATTCCCGGCCTCTGGGACATGCACGTGCACACCGTCTTCGGCGACTGGCTGCCGCGCGATGAGAAGGTCGTCCTGCCGCTGTTCGTCGCCAACGGCGTCACGGGCGTACGCGACATGGGCGGCGACCTCGACGTGCTCAAGGAATGGCGTGCCAAGATCGCCGCCGGGCAGCTGCTCGGGCCGCGGATGTACATCGCCGGGCCCATGCTCGACGGCCCGGTGCCGCGCTTCCCGAGCTCGGCGCCGGTCGCTAATGCCGCCGACGGCCGCAGGGTGGTCGACGACCTCAAGGCCCGCGGTGTCGACTTCATCAAGATACAGTCGCTCATTCCGCGCGATGGATATTTCGCTGCGGCCGAGGAGGCGAAGCGGGTGGGTCTGACCTTCGTCGGACACGTGCCGGATGCGGTGCGTGCCAGCGAGGCCTCCGACGCGGGCCAGAAGAGCATCGAGCACTTCACCGGCGTCTTCGAGGGCTGTTCCACCGCCGAAGATCAGCTGGTCAACGGCCGCCCCCGAGGGCCGGGTGCCAACGTCAGCACTTACGATGCCACCCGCGCCAGGGCGGTGATCGCGCTCATGGCGAAGAACCGGACCTGGCAGGTGCCGACCCTGGTGTGGGAGCGCGGTCAGTGGCTGGTGGACGACATCGACAAGACTCACGACCCGCTGATCAAGTACGCGCCGGCGTCGTGGAAGGACCACACCTGGCCGATGTTCGTGCACGACATCATGCAGTACATGGATACCGACCCGTTGCCGGTGCGCAAGCGCTTCTTCCAGATGGAGCTCGAGATGACGCTCGCCATGTTCCGCGCCGGCGTGCCGTTCATGGCGGGCACCGACACGGCCGCGGGCGTGCATGTCTTCCCGGGATTCAGCCTGCACGAGGAGCTGGCGCTGTTCGTCCAGGCGGGGCTGACGCCGATGCAGGCCCTGCAGACCGCAACCCGCAACCCGGCGGAGTTCATGGGCCGTCTCGACGACCTGGGAACGGTCGCCAAGGGGAAGCTGGCCGATCTCGTGCTGCTCGATGCCAATCCGCTCGATGACATCGCCAACACGCGCCGGATTCACGCGGTCGTGCTCGCGGGACGTTACTTCGATCGCGCCGATCTCGACCGGATGCTGAAGGGCGTGGAGCAGGCGGCCGCGGCGGAGACCGGCGCCGCGACGCCCGCGGGAGGCGCGCAATGACCGCCAGGCCGACTGCGATGCCGCGCTCTCCCGGCAAAGCCGCGGCTGCGGCTGCGGCTGCGGGACTCCTGATCGCGCTCGCGCTTGCGCTCATACCCGCAGCGGACGCCAATCCGGTGCAGGTGGCGGACCTGCTGGCCGGCTCCCCTGCCGGGGACTGGCGCACGCCCGATCCTGACAACACCCTGTACCTGGAGCTGCCGGGCGGGCGAGTCGTGGTCGAGCTCGCGCCGCGGGTGGCGCCGCAGCACGTGGCCAACATCAAGGCGCTCGCGCGCGCGCACTATTTCGACGGCTTAGCCATAGTGCGCGTACAGGACGACTACGTCGTGCAGTGGAACGATCCGGGGCAGCATCGTCCCGTTCCCGCCGGGGTGCCCGCGGTGGCCGAGTTCACCGCGGCGCCCGGCGCTGCTGAGCGCTTCCAGCCGCTGCCGGATCGGGACGTGTACGCGCCGCAGGTCGGATTTCTCGATGGTTTTCCGGCGGCCCGCGATCCGCGCTCGCACACCGTATGGCTGGCGCATTGCTACGGCATGGTGGGCGTCGGCCGGGACGACCCGGCGGAGAGCAACGGCACTGAGATGTACGCCATCATCGGCCACGCGCCGCGTCAGCTCGACCGCAACGTTTCCCTCGTGGGGCGCGTGCTCAAGGGTATGGAGCTGCTCGCGAGTCTGCCGCGCGGCAGCGGCACGATGGGCTTCTACGAGGCGCCGGAGCAGCCCGTGCCGATCCGCTCGATGCGCATCGCCGCCGACCTGCCGCAGGCCGAGCGCACGCCGCTCGAGGTGCTACGCACCGACAGTGCCACGTTCCGCACGGTCCTCGATCAGCGGCGCAACCGGCAGGAGCCCTGGTTCAAGTTCAATCCGGGTCGCATCGACCTCTGCAACGTGCCGCTGCCGGTGCGCGCGAGCCCGGGCGCCGCTCAGCGCCCGAATCGATAGTTGAAGTCGATGCCCGCGGTACGCGGCTGGCTGACCGCCACGCGGTTGTAGGTCGCGAGGTTGACGGCATCCTGGGTGATGTTGTTGAGCAGCGCGCGCTTGTCGGCGACGTTGTTGACGAACAGCATCGCCGACCAGCCATCACCTTCGACGCCGGCGCGGATATTCGCCAGATCGTACGAGGGCAGGGTGTTGATCGAGAAGGTCTCGTCCGTGCGGCTGCCGACGTAGGTGTTGTCGGCACGCGCGGTGAGCATGAGGCCGTTGCCGAGGCTGTGCCGCCAGGCGATCGAGGCGGACGAGGTCCACTTCGGTACCTGCTGGATGGGCGTCCCCGGATTGAAGCCCGCGTCGATGAGCGTCGAGCTGACCAGCGCCGCATCGGCATAGCCGGCGTTCGCCGACACGATGAGCTCGGGCAACACGATCGCCTGGATCTCGAGCTCGGCGCCCTTGACCTGCGCATCGCCGGCGTTCGCCGTGTAGACGTAGCCGCAGGATGAGAGCGCATTGACCTGCTGCACCCCGATCCAGCTCTCGTAGTAGACCGAGCCGTTGATGGTCACCCGGTTGTCCGCCAGCCGCAGCTTCTCGCCGAGCTCGTAACTCCACACGTGATCGGACTCGAAGGAGACCGGTCCCGGCACGAAGGAAGTGCTGCCGTATTCGGTCATCAGCTGCGCCTCGCAGGACAGCGGTCCCGAGGTCGGCACCGGCCCCGTGCCGCCGCCCGGCCTGAAGCCCTCCGCCGCCGTGGTGTAGAGCAGCAGATCCTTGTCGGCCTGGTAGGAGAGCGACACTTTCGGCAGGAACCCCTGGTCGGTCTCGGTGGTCGAGGTCACGACGGTGGCAGTGAGCGCGCCGAACTGATCGAGGCTCACCGGAGCATCGTAGTGGTAGTGACGCACCCCGAGCGTCACCGCAAAGGGGTCGGTGATGTTGTAGGTGAGCTCGCCGAATTCCGACTGCTGCAGGATCGGCATCGGGCTGAAATAGCTGAACAGGTCGTTGGAGCCAAAGATCGCTGCGCCGTTGGTCGAGGGGAAGACGATGTTCCAGGCCGAATAGAAATCACTGTAGAAGTACCCGAGCAGCCATTTGAGCCGCGAATCGCCCACCGACTGGATGCGGAACTCCTCGGTCGTCTGCCAGGTGGGATTTTCCTCGTCGGCCCACGCCGCGCCGATCCCGCCCTGCGCCGCCGTGAATCCCGTGAGCCCGAGCCCCGTCTCCCACGACTCCGAGGTGTCCTGTGTCAGGGGCTCATGCCGCTGCCAGTAGGAGGTCGTCGAGCTGACCTCGAAGCTTTGGGTCGTGTACCTGGCGTTCAGGCTCCACAGCAGGAAGGTGTCGTGATAGGTCTCCGCGATGTCGAACGGCTGGTAGTGCGCATCCGTCCCCGGATCGCTGTCGATGTAGGGCAGGCCGCCCGAGCTCATTCTCTGGTAGAACATGCTCGGCGAGATCGTGAGTCCCTCGGCCGGCTTGAACAGCGCGCTGATGCGCACCGTGGTGCGGTCGACGTCGTTGACGTCGTGGTAGTCGGTGAGCACCGGCGCGGCGAGCACGTTGCCGCGGATGGTAAAGGTCGGATCCGGCGGCGGGAATTCACCCGGCTCAATCACGATGCGGTCGATCCAGCCGGCATCGTGCGAGTAGGAGCCGACGATGCGCACCGCGCCCAGCCCGTCGCCGAACGGGAGATTCACCATCGCATTCTGGGCGTAATCGAAACCCCCGTGATCGGTGTCGGCGAGCGTGGTTTCCCCGGTGGCGTCGAAGGCATCGGGGTTGGGGGCATTCGGCACGAGCTTGATGGTGCCGCCCATGGAGCCCGAGCCGTACAGCGTTCCCTGCGGCCCGCGCAGCACCTCCACCCGATTCAGATCGTAGAGCGCGGGGGAGATGACGATCTTGCCTTCGTTGGTCGCCGAGGGCGCCGTCAGCGGGGTCTCGTCGAAATAAAACCCCACCGTAGGCGAGTTGCCGCCGACGGATGCGACGCCGCGCATCTCGAGCTCCGTCATTCCGGGGCCGCTCGTATGAACGGACACGCCGGGAACGGACAGCACCAGGTTGCTCAGGTCCGTAAGACCCCGGTCCTGAATGTCCGCGCCGGTGACCGCCGTCAGGCTGATCGGCGTGGTCTGCACCGTCGACTCGCGCTTCTGCGCCGTGACGACGATCTCCTGGAGCTGGGTGGTATCGGTGCGTTGCTGCGCGGGCGCCGGTTGCGCCAGCGGCAGAATGCCCACACAGATGACAACGATGCTCTTGATGTTGTATCGGGCCATGCGACGCCTCCCCAAAAGCGTACGCGGCCTATCCTAATCGAGACCGTGGTCTGAGCGGGAATCAGCGCGTGCGCGCCGGTCCCCGCGCCGGCAAGTTATTGAAATCGCAGGTCACTAGCCGCCAGGGTTCCGGCTTGGCGGACGCGCGTGGAGGTCGATTTTGGCAAAGTTCAATAACCGTAGAACTTTGGTCCGTTGAGCCTCTCTATAGGGCCTCCCGCAGGCGAAGTTCAATAACTATTGAACATTGCCCCCGGGGACCATCACGCGCGGCCTCAGCCGCCGCCTCATCACCCGGCGGCCTTGCCGTGTTGCTTCTGCTCGCGGATCCAGTCGTTGATGCGCGCATCGAGCAGCTCGAGCGGCAGCACGCCGCCGTTCAGTATCTCGTCGTTGAAGCTCCTGATGTCGAATCGGCTCCCGAGCGCCTTCCGCGCCCGCTCGCGCAGCTCGAGAATCTTCAGCTGGCCGAGCTTGTAGGCGAGCGCCTGCGCCGGCCACGCGATGTAACGATCGGTTTCCGACTGGATCGTAGGCTCATCGACCGCGCCGCTCTTGCGCATGAACTCCACCACCTGGTCGCGGCTCCACCCCTTAGAGTGAATCCCGGTGTCGACCACCAGCCGGACTGCGCGGAACAGCTCGCTCGAGAGCCGCCCATAATCGCTGACCGGGTCCTGGTAGAAGCCGACCTCCTTGCCGAGCTGCTCCGCATACAGCGCCCAGCCCTCGATGTACCCGGAGTTGCCGCCGTGACGCCGGAACTGCGGCAGCGTCGTCAGCGTTTGCGCTACCGACAGCTGCATGTGGTGGCCGGGGATCCCTTCGTGGTAGGCGGTGGCCTCGTTATTGACCATCGAGCGCTGCTCGAAATTGGCGACCGCCACCACCACACGGCCGGGGCGCTTGCCGTCGGGCGTTCCCGACTGATAGTGCGTGGCGTTTCCCGGCTCGAAATCCGGCATGGGCTCCACGGTCACGGGTAATCCCGGAATGAAACCGAAGAGCTCCGGCAGCTTCGGTTGCATCTGGGCGAGGTATCTGCGGAAATTCTCGACGATCGCCTCCGCGGAAGCGGGGTGGTAGCGCGGGTTGGTCTTCAGGGACTCGCGAAAGGCGGCGAGATCCTCAAAGCCCTCCTGCCGGGCGATGATCAGCATCTGCGCCTGGATCCGCTCGATTTCGTGCAGCCCGATCTGATGGATCTGATCGGGCGTGAGATTGCTGATGGTGGTGCGGTCGCGAATGTCGTTCAGGTAACGCTGCTCGCCACCGGGGAGTGACGTCACCGCGAGCGCCGAGCGCCCGGACGGGGCGTATTCCGTGGCGATGAAGTTGGCGAAGTCGAGGTACGCGGGCAGCACCTCTTTCACGACGGTCGCGGTGATCTCCTGGCGCAACCGGGCCTGCTCGTCGGCCGGAATGCCGGCGGGAAACTTTTTCAGGGGCAGCAGGAAAGGATCCGCGGCGACCACGCCCAGGCATTGCGCCGGCACTTTCTCCAGCAGGAAGCGCACCGGCATCAGGCCATCCTGCCTGCCGGCACGCAGCACTTCCTCGGTCTGCATGAACACCCGCGGGACCTGGTGCAGCCGCGCGAGGTAGTCCTGGTAATGCTTCACGGAATCCAGCGGCGCGGACAGCGGCAGATCGGCGAGACGGGTCTGCGGGCCACCCATCTGGTTGACCTGCATCTCGTACTCCTTGAAGCCGTGGTTCGCGATGCGCTGCTCGAGCGAGCGCGCCAGGACCTCGTGCGACAGCTGGTCCTGCTCCGGGAGCCCGGCGACCGGGATCGCCTTCAGCCGCGCGAGATACGCCTGGTCGCGCCCGTTCTGGCTCTCGACGCCGGCCAGCGAGTAGTCATTCAGCTGATCGTTGTAGCGGTAGTCCCCGAAGGCCGTGGCCATCTCGGGATGTGTCTTGAGCTCGGTCTCGTAGTACTCATCAAACAGCGCATTCTGCTCCGCAACCCGCGCCTGCACCGATGCCGCGCCGTTCGCACTCAGCGGGGCGCTGAGGAGCGGCAGGAGGCACGCCCCGAAACTCGCGATCAATGACTGCGTTTTCATGGCCGGCGATGCTCTCACCCCGGGATGATCTGCGGGATCAGGTACTGCTGCACCAGCACCAGTGCCACGAGTATCAGCGTGAGCACGACGCTGTGCACGAAGGTGCGCGCAAAGATCTGGCCTTCCTGGCCCTTCAGCTGAGTGACCGCCGCGCCAGTGGCGATGTTCTGCGGGGAGATCATCTTCCCCATGACGCCGCCGGAAGAGTTGGTCGCGGCGAACAGTACCGGGCTGAGATGCAGCTGCCGGGCCGCGACCACCTGCAGATTGCCAAACAGCGCGTTGCCGGAAGTGTCGCTCCCGGAGAGCGCCACCGCGACCCAGCCGAGGAACGGCGAGAACAGCACGAACAGGTGGCCGCTCGAGGCGGCGCCCTTGCCGAGCGTGTAGGCGAGACCCGAGTAGTTCATCAGGTAGGCGAGGGCGACGATCAGCATGACCGTGATCGCCGCCAGCCAGGCCTGACGAAAAGTCCTGGCTATGCAGCCCCAGAACGCCGCCGGCGAAAGTCTGAACAGGAGCGCCGTGATCACGGCGGCGACCAGCACCGCGGTCCCCGTTGCCAGCGGCTGAAAGCTCCAGATGGCGGCATAGGGCTTATCGCGATACAGGGTGATCGCGATGGCTTTGTGCAAACCCGGCCAGGGGATGTCGTGCTGTCCCCATGAGGGCAGCTTGAACGAGCTCCAGATGATGACGGTCGCCGCCACGATGAGCCAGGGGAGCCACCCTTGCCAGGCGGGCACCGCGCCGAGCGCACTGGGACGAGCGGCCTGCGCCGCGTCGATCGCGTAGGTAGGGTCGGGCGGCAGATGCCACAGCCGCACGAATAACAGCGTGGCGATCAGCGAAGTCAGGGCCGACAGCACATCGGTGAGCGCGTAGCTCAGGAAGTTGGATGCCACGAACTGCGCGATGCCGAAGCTTGCGCCCGCCACCAGCAGCACCGGCCAGAGGCTGCGTACCGACTTCCAGCCACCGTAGAGCCCGATGACATAGAAGGGCAGGATCAGCGCCATGACCGGCAGCTGCCGGCCGACCATCGCCGCGAGCTGCGGCGCCGGAAGATCCGTGACCGCCCCGAGCACCGTCACGGGGATTCCGAGGGCCCCGAACGCCACCGGAGTCGTGTTGAAGATGAGGGCGAATACCAGGGCCTCGATCGCCGGAAAGCCGACCAGAATCAGCAGCGAGGCGGTGATGGCCACCGGGCAGCCGAATCCTGCGACGCCTTCGAGCAGCGCGCCGAAGCAGAAACCGACCACCACCAGGACGACGCGGCGGTCATTGGGCAGATTGCCGAGCATCCAGGCCCGGAAGGCATCGAAGCGTCCCGAGTGCACCGCGATGTTGTAGAGCAGCAGTCCGTTGAAGACGATCCACATGACCGGCCAGAGCGCGAAGGTCGCGCCGTTGAGCACCGAGCGGATGGCGAGCGGGGCCGGCATCTGCCACGGTCCGACGGCGACTACCAGGCCGACGATGAGGCCGGCCAGGGCCGCCTGCCATGCGGGCCGGCGGAACACTCCGAGCAGCAGCACGACCGTCAGCACCGGCAGCGCGGCAACTACGAAGGACAATGCGAGACTGTCCCCGACCGGCGTCAGCAATTGATGAAACATGGTGCCCCCTTCTTGTTGGTTCTTGCGGGACCTAACCCAGTGGTAGCAGGTACGGCTCCCACGCATCGATCGAGACGCTGTGCTTCTCTGGCGCGCCGGCGCCCCACAGCTCGCGCGCGCTGAAAACAACCGTGTAGAGCCACTGCGGCTGCTCGCCCAGTCCCTGCGCGTGGGCATCCGCGAATACGTGTGCGCCGAGTATCCTGTCGATGCGTCCGGCCTTGCCTCGCGCATAACCCGGCAGCCGCGTGTGGTGGTCGGCAACTTCAGCCCGGGCGCGCACCCGGTCGCCGACGGCGAAACGCGCCGCCTGCAGCGCCGGCCGCTGCGTGGACCTCCCTCTTGCGAGCGCGGCCGGCACGGCAGCGGCCCGCAGAACGCGAAGTCCCGGCCGCGCCGGATGGAGCCTCGCGCCCGCGGCGAGCTCGTCGGGTTCGACCAGCCCGTGCTCGATCAGCAGCCGTTCCAGGCCGCTCACCCAGATCTGGTAGTAGCTGAGCGAGCGGTAGTCGGGCAGCGTCTCCCGGGCCCGGCGGCTCATGTCGATGTTCCACGCCCCCGTGGCACCCATGGCGAGAGTCAGCGCCAGCGCCTGCCGCTCCCACGGTGCATGGAACAACTCACCTTCAGGCTCGGGCACCACCGCTTCACGCATGGGCTGTCCGCCGAGGTCCGCGTGCGACTGATAGCTCATCGCGTGCCGTCCGGCGACCTGGGGAGCCCCGTGCCGATCATCGAGTCGCGCGTGACCCATGCCGCGAGCTGCTCCTCGGCCAGGCTCTGCGTGCCCGCGGGGCGGCGCGGCACCACCAGGTAGCGCACCTCGGCGGTCGAGTCCCAGATACGGATTTCCATCGAGTCCGGCAGCGTGACGCCGAAATCGGCCAGCACGCCGCGCGGATCCCGCACCGCGCGCGACCGATAGGCCGCGCTCTTGTACCAGGTCGGAGGGAGTCCCAGCACGGGCCAGGGGTAACAGCTGCACAACGTGCACACGACCATGTTGTGCAGGACCTCGGTATTCTCGAGCGCCACCATGTGCTCGCCCTGGCGCCCCGCAAACCCGAGTGAGGCGATGGCCGCGGTCGCATCCTCGAGCAGCCAGGCGCGAAAGCCCGCATCGACCCAGGCGCGTGCGACCACGCGCGCCCCGTTCCGCGGGCCAATCTTGGTCTCGTAGGTGTCGATCAGCACATCGAGCGCCTGCGGGTCGATGTAGGCCTTCTGCTCGAGCACCGTGCGCAAGGCGCGGACGCGCAGCTCCATGTCCGCGACTTCACTGGCTTCGCCCGGGGGATGCTGGTGCGACATGCCGGCGTAGGTTGGACCTACGCCCCCCGTCTTGGCAACCGGGTCAGGGTCAGTGTCGCGCGCTCTCCAGCAGCGCCGCCAGCCGCGCGAGCACTCTCGCCCATTCGCGCCGGATGCGCGACCTTTCCACCGCATCCGGCAGGCTGAGTTCGTGGGTCAGGACGAGGAGCGTTTGCCCGGCGACCGGGGCGAGCTCCACGATCACGCGGTCGTCGAGGTACGCGTATTTTTCGACGAACAGGCTGAGTACCAGCCGCTGCGGCCGGTCGATCTCGAGGTATTGGCCCGAGTACTCGACGTCCCTACCGTCCCACTGGCGCACGATGCGGAAATCCCCGCCGACCCGCGCGTCGATCTTCGCGCTGATGGCGTCCCAGGCACGGTCCGCAAACAGGAACGCCCGCGCCTGGCCCTCGTCCAGCCAGGCATCGAAGATGCGCTCCGGCACGGCCGTGACCTGACGGCTGACACGCACGCTGGCGGCGCGCAGTGTCGGGCCGGGGATTCGCCCGACGGCGCTCGATAGGTTCATGGCCGAATCGTAGAATGCATTGAGGACAGGATCTGTCCTCGACCACTCCGATACTTCGCGCCGATCATGCTCAAGACCTCCGCCCGGCTGCTCCGTCTGCTCTGGCTGCTTCAGTCGCGCCGCTGCTGGTCGGGCGCCGAGCTCAGCGAGCGGGTCGAAGTCGATGCGCGCACGGTGCGCCGCGACATCGATCGGCTGCGCGAGCTCGGCTACGCGGTGGATGCATCGCCCGGGCTCGGCGGCGGCTACCAGCTGAAAGCCGGCTCGTCGCTCCCGCCGGTGCTGCTCGACGACGAGGAGGCGGTGACGGTCGCGGTCGCCGTACGCGCCGCCGCCAGCAGCATCGGCAAAATGGAGGAGACCGCGATCGGGCTGCTCGCGAAGCTCGATCAGCTGCTACCCTTGCGGCTGCGCAGGCGGGCGAGCGCCCTGCACTCGGTCACGATCTCGCTCGCGCGTTCGGAGCCTGCCGCCTCCATCGCTGCCCTCACGCAGATCGCCTGCGCCTGCCGCGACCGCGTGAAGCTGCGCATCCATTACCGGGATCGCAGCGGCAACGTCACCGTGCGGGCGGTCGAGCCGCTGCGCCTGGCGCACACCGGACGCCTCTGGTATCTCGTCGCCTGGGACTCGCAGCGGGAAGATTGGCGCACATTTCGCGTCGATCGCATCCAGCGTCTCGTTTCCAGCGGGCCGCCGTTCAGGCCGCGCGATTTTCCCGGAGACATCGCCGCCTACGTGTCCCGCTCGATCGCCCAGGTCCCCTACCGTTACCGCATGCGCATCAGGTTGAAAGGCTCGCCGGCGGAGCTTGCCAGGCGGATTCCGGGCTGGTGCGGGGTGCTCGAAGCCCTCGATGAGCAGAGCTGCGCCTTGAGCACCGGCGCCGACTCGATCGAGGCGCTGGCGGCGCAGGTGGTCCTCACCGGCACCGATTTCGAGATCCTCGAGGCCCCGGGGTTCGTTGGCGAGCTGCGCGCGATCGCGGCACGGCTCGAGCGGGCGACGCGCGACCCGTGAGGAGCACCGGCCCTGAAGTCACTGGCCCTGAAGCTCCCGCAGCAGCTCGAGGAGCGCGTCGGCCTGCATCGGCTTGCTGGCGACGCGCATCAGCGGATGGCGCGGCAGCTCGCGCATCGCGGAGGAGGTGTCTCCGGTCACGAGCACCGCCCGCAGCGATTCGCCCAACCGCGCCCGCAGTCCGTCGATGACCTGCATGCCGGTCTCGCCTTGTCCGAGGTGATAGTCCGTGATGACGACATCGATGGCATCGGTGCCGTCGGCAGCCGACAGTGCTTCGGCGAGCGAGGTGACCGCAGTCACCTGGTAGTTCTCCGTCCGCAGCAGCAGCCGGGTCGCATCGCGCACCGCAGCATCGTCTTCCACGAGCAGGACATGGGTCTTCCTGTGCACAGCTGATGTGCGCCCGTCTCCAGCCCGCAACGGCAGCCCGGGCTTGCTCACCGCCCGGGCCGCGCTGGCGGGAAGCGTCAGCGTGAATGCCGACCCCCTGCCGACTTCCGAGCGCACCTCGAGCTCGAGGTCGAGCAGCCTGACAATACGCTGCACGATGCTCAGGCCGAGGCCATAGCCATCCCGGGAAGTGTTGGGTGCCACTCCCACCTGGTAGAACTCTTCATAGATATGCGGAATCTGGTCGGCCGCAATGCCGATCCCCGTATCCAGCACCTCGACGCGCACCAAAGCATCCTGCCTGAGGCCGCGCAAGGACACCCAGCCCTCGCGCGTGTACTTGATGGCATTGGAGACGAGGTTCCTCAACACCTGCTCGATGAGCGAACGGTCGCTGTGCACCGCCAGCGGCTCCGCCTGCACTTCGAGCCAGAGCCCCTTGCTCGCCGCGACATCGGCGAACTCGCGGCGCATCTCCTCGAAGAGCGCGTCCACGGTGAAGTCAGTGATGTCGGGCCGGATGGCGCCCGATTCCAGCTTGCTGATGTCCAGCAGTGCGCCGAGCAGCCGCGACATCGCGTTGATCGCCTGCTCCTGCTGCGATATCGCAGCCAGCGCGCCCTGATGAGCGACGACGCGGCGCAAGGTTCCGTTGAGCAGTGCCAGCGTCTGCAGCGGCTGGCGCAGGTCGTGGCTCGCGGTCGCCAGGAAGCGACTCTTGGCCAGGTTCGCGAGGTTCGCTTCGTTGCGCGCCCCCACCAGCTCGGTCTCGAAGCGTTTGCGCTCGGTGACATCACGGATCGCCGCAGTCGTCAGCCGCGCCCCGGCGATGGGACTCAGACTGATCTCGACCGGGAACTCGCTGCCGTCCTTGCGCCGCCCATAGAGCTCGAGCCCCGTGCCCATCGGCCGAAAGCCCGGATTGATGGCGAAGCTTTGACGGTGGGCAAGGTGGCCGGCGCGGAAGCGCTCCGGCAGGAGCTGCTCGATGCTGTGGCCCACGACCTCCCGCGGCTCATAGCCGAAGAGCGCCGCCACCTGGCGATTGGCAAAGACAATGGTGCCGCCGGCATCGCTGATGACGATGGCATCCGGGGCGGATTCGAGGGCGTTCTGGATGAGATCCGGCTGAAGCACGCTTCAAACCCTGCTGGTTCCAAGCCTCGGGAGCTCGAAAGGACGCTATTAGAAGTATCCGATGTGCCGATGACAGCGACCATCGCGGGTTTGCAATGATACTCCGACCGGGGCCGAGCTCCGGGATCGCTCGCGAGAACCCCGGCAGGAGCGCCCTAACTCTCGTCAAATCAGGCACTTGGTGCCAGCACCCGGGGGTGCGGCTCTGCGGCTCTCAGGAAGGCAGCGTTTGTTACGCCTGAGCCGGTGCAAGCAGCTCGCGCAACAACCGCAGCAGCTCGTCTGCATTCACTGGCTTGCTCGCGACTCGCGTGCCTGGATCGGGGGGAAGCATCCGGATTGCTGAGGAGGTATCGCCGGTCATCAGCACGGCCTTCAGCGGCCGGCCG
>DASPSF010000150.1:0-37958 GCA_035624075.1 Steroidobacteraceae bacterium
AGGGGGCCCTGCACGCACTCGTGGGACTCGCCTTCGGCGGCTCGCTCATCTCGATCTTCGCGCGCCTCGGCGGCGGCTTCTTCACCAAGGGCGCCGACGTCGGCGCCGACCTCGTCGGCAAGGTCGAGGCGGGCATCCCCGAGGACGATCCGCGCAACCCGGCGGTGATCGCCGACAACGTCGGCGACAACGTGGGCGACTGCGCCGGCATGGCCGCGGACCTCTTCGAGACCTACGCGGTCACCATCGTCGCCACCATGCTCCTCGGTGGACTGCTGTTCGCGCGCACTGGGGCGGATGCCGCGTACGCCGCTGTGATCTACCCGCTGGCCCTCGGCTCCGCCTCGATCGTCTCCTCGATCATCGGGACGTTCTTTGTCTCGGTCGGCCAGGGCGGCAAGATCATGAACGCGCTCTACAAGGGCGTGATCGTCTCGGGCGTGGTGTCGGCCGTAGCCTTCTATTTCATCACCCGGCAGATCATGCCGGCGCACGCGGTCGGACTGTTCGGCTGCACGCTCATCGGCCTCGGGCTTACGGCGGCGATGATCATGATCACCGAGTACTACACCGCCACCGAGTACAGCCCGGTTCGCAAAGTGTCGGCCGCCTCGCAGACCGGCCACGCCACCAATATCATCGCGGGCCTCGGCGTGTCGATGAAGGCGACCGCGCTGCCCGTGGTGGCAGTGTGTCTTGCCATCTGGGGCGCGTACACGCTGAATGGCCTTTATGGTATCGCCATCGCCGCGACCGCCATGCTGTCGATGACCGGGATGATCGTGGCGCTCGATGCCTACGGGCCGATCACCGACAACGCCGGCGGCATCGCCGAGATGGCCGGCCTGCCCAAGGAAGTGCGCAACATCACCGATCCGCTCGATGCGGTCGGCAACACCACCAAGGCGGTGACCAAGGGTTACGCGATCGGCTCGGCGGGGCTCGCCGCGCTGGTGCTGTTCGCCGACTACACCCACAACCTGGCGGCGACCGGCAAGACCGCGACTTTCTCGCTGTCCGACCCGGCCGTGATCATCGGACTGTTCATCGGCGGGCTCGTGCCCTACCTGTTCGGCGCCATGGCGATGGAGGCCGTGGGCCGCGCCGCGGGCGCGGTGGTCACCGAGGTGCGGCGCCAGTTCCGCGAGATCAAGGGCATCATGGACGGCAGCGGCAAGCCCGACTATTCGCGGGCGGTCGACCTGCTCACCAGGGCCGCCATCCGCGAGATGATCGTGCCCTCGCTGCTGCCGATCCTGGTACCGATCGTGCTGGTGCTGGTAACCAACACCCTGATGGGCAACGGCGCCGGTGTGCGTGCGCTCGGCGGCCTCCTCATCGGAACCATCGTCACGGGACTGTTCGTCGCCATCTCCATGACGACCGGTGGCGGCGCCTGGGACAACGCCAAGAAGTACATCGAGGAAGGTAACTTCGGCGGCAAGGGGTCGGATGCGCACAAAGCCGCCGTCACCGGCGACACGGTCGGCGACCCCTACAAGGACACCGCCGGGCCCGCGATCAATCCGCTGATCAAGATCATCAACATCGTGGCACTGCTGCTGGTGCCGCTGCTTTAGATTGCTCATGGCCGACGGTAAGTTCGCGGTCGAGAAGACTCCGGACGAGTGGCGGCGGGAGCTCGCGCCGGACGCCTACCGGGTGCTGCGCCAGCAGGGCACCGAGCGCGCCGGCACCAGCCCGCTCAACGACGAGCACCGCGCCGGCACCTTCCGCTGCGCGGGCTGCGGACAGCCGCTGTTCGATGCCGACACCAAATTCGAGAGCGGCAGCGGCTGGCCGAGTTTCTTCAAGCCACTGACGGGCGCGGTTGGCACCACCGAGGACCGCAGCCACTTCGTGCAGCGCACCGAGGTGCACTGTGCCAAGTGCGGCGGGCACCTCGGACACGTCTTTGCCGACGGCCCCAAGCCGACCGGCGAGCGCTACTGCATGAACGGGGTGGCGCTCAAGTTCGAGCCCAAGCGCTGACGCCGGCGCGGCGGCAGCCGACCTTGAGACACAGCGTTGCTAGGTCCCCATTTGCCGGATGGACCAGCGCGCGGGTCTCCCTCCAATAGTTAGGCGTTTGCCTAACTATTGCCAAATGGACTATTGCACGCGCCCGCGCTTAGCTGCGCGGATGGCGCTCAATGACCGGCAGCTCGATCGCGCTTTTCGCGCGCTGACGAATTCCACCCGCCGCTGGATGGTCGAGGTTCTGCTCGACCACGACGCAACGGTACTGCAGCTCGCGGAACCCCACCCCCTGAGGCTTCCGACGCTGCTGCAGCACCTCGGTGTCCTCGAGAAATGCGCCATCATCCGGACCGAAAAGGTAGGTCGCGAGAGGATCTGCAGCCTCGAGCCCGACGCTCTGTATGCAGCCGAGCGCTGGCTCCGGACCGTAATGTGGGCCCGCTATGGCATGCGTTTGGGTTCACTGCCCGAGGACTATCCACGGCTGCGCGCCATGGCGCCCACCCGCCGAGCCTAGGCCGCCGCCGCGAACTGCAGCGGCTGGGGCTTGCCGATGGCATAGCCCTGCAGGTAATCGACCCCGATGCGCCGCGCCGCCTCGAGCGCGGCACTGTCCTCGACCTGCTCGGCGATCACCTTGAAGTTGAGCGTACGCGCCAGCTTGATCATCGCGGTCACCATCGCCTGATTGACCGTGTCGCGGGCGAGATTGCGGATGAAGGAGCCGTCGATCTTCAGATAGTCGAGCGGCAGGTTCTTGAGATTGGAGAAGGAGCCGACGCCCGAGCCGAAGTCATCGAGCGCGAACTGACACCCCATGCCGTGCAGCACGCCGATGAAGCGCCGCGCGTGCTCGAGATTGGCGACCACCGCGCTCTCGGTAATCTCGAAGCAGATCTGCGCCGGGGACACTCCGGTGCTGTCGAGACATTCGACCACGAATTCGAGGAACTGCACGTCGCCGAGGGTCTGGCCGGAGATGTTGATCGCGACGCTGCGGTCGGGCTGCAGCGGCAGGGCGCCGCGGCCGAGCGCCGCGAGAGTCGTCTGCACCACCCAGCGGTCCACGAGCCCCATCAGGCGGTAGCGCTCGGCGGCGCGCATGAACTCCGCCGGCGGCAGCTCGTGGCCGTTCTCGTCGCGCAGGCGGATCAGCACCTCCATCGCCGGCCCGCCGTCGGTGCCGTGGGTCGGCACGATGACCTGGTGGTAGAGCTGGAAGCGGTTCTCCTTGAGCGCGCCCTGCAGCCGCTGCAGCCACTGGATCTCGCCGCTGTGGCGCGCCAGCGCCTCGTCGCGCGCCGAGTAGACCGCGACCCGGCCGCTGCCCTGCTTCTTGGCGACGTAGCAGGCGGTATCGGCCGCGGCCATCAGCTCTTCCAGCGTGCCGCTCTCGCGCGAGATCTCGACCAGCCCGACCGACACCCCGATGTTGAAGATGCGGTCCTTCCACACGAAGCGGTAGTCGCCGACCGAGCGGCAGACGTCGTCGGCAATCTGCCGCGCCTTCTCGAGCGGGCAGCCGATGAGCAGCATCCCGAACTCATCGCCCCCGAGACGGGCGACCGTGTCGCTGTCGCGCACCGCATCGCGCAGCAGCTTCGCCACCTCGCGCAGCATGCTGTCGCCGGCCAGATGGCCGCTGGTGTCGTTGACCAGCTTGAAACGGTCGAGGTCGAGATAACAGAGCACGTGCTGGCCGTCGCCACGGTGGCCTCCGTCGATGGCCTCCTCCAGGCGCCGCTCGAACTCGCGGCGGTTGACCAGTCCCGTGAGCGCATCGTGGGTCGCCTGGTAGGACATCTGGCGCGCAAGCCCGCGCAACTCGGTGACGTCGTGCAGCAGCAGCGCCGCCCCCACCACTTCCTTGGCCTCGTTGCGTACCGGCGAGGCCGACAGCTCGATCGAGCGCTCACCGCCGTTGCTGCGCGACAGCAGCAGCGCGCGCCGGCCGAGGGTCACCGGCGCCCCACTCACTAGCGCCTGGTGCACCGGGTCGGCGAGCAGCCGCCGGTCGGATTCATCGACCAGGCTGATGATTTCCTCGAGCAGCTTGCCGGTGGCCTGCGCCGCGTCGCTGCCGGTGAGGCGCTCGGCGGCCGGGTTCATGAAGGTGATGCGGCCGCGCTCGTCGGTGGCGATGACGGCCTCGGCGAGCGAGTTGAGCGCCAGCTGCTGCGGTGTGGCGGTCGCCTCGCCCGCCAGGCGCAGCGCCGGAGTCGTCTGCGTCGGGATGATCTCCACCCCGGTGATGAGCAGTGCGTTGCCCTTGTCGTAGTCGACGACGGTGGAGGCGACCTCGAGGCGGCTCATCTGGCCCTGCAGCCCCACCATGTCGATCTCGTAGCGCTCCGCGGCCGACTCGCCCGCGAGCCGGCGGCGGATGTTCTCGGTGACCAGCTCCGAGTACTCCGGCGGCACCAGATCCCCGAGCCGCCGGCCGATCAGCTCGACCCGGTCGACCCCGACGAAGCTGGCGAACTGGCGGTTGGCGTACAGGATCACCTCGCTGTGCACCAGCACGGCCTCGTGGATGCGCTCGCCCAGGTCGGCGAACAGCCGCGGCGCCTGCGCGACGTCGTGCTCGCCGGGAGCGGCGCGGGTAATGAGGTGATTGACGGCGGTGACCAGGGCTGCGACCTCGGGCCGGTCGCTGTCGATGTCGACCCGCCCCGGCAGCCGCCCGCCGATGGCAATCCGCTGCAGCGCCTGCGAGAGCTGCTCGACGCTCTTCAGGTCACGCCGCTGCAGCCCATAGAGCACCAGGAAGAGAGCTGCGATGAGCGCAAAGAACAGGCACAACAGCCCGAGGATCGACATCTATTTGTACTTCTCAAGCCCTTCCGCTTGGGTTGGGCACACGCCCTCCAGGCACTCTGCTTTGACTTCTCGTGCCTGCGGTCGTGGGCTCCCTCAAGCATAACTCCTGGCCCGCACGCCCCGTCGGGATTTCACCATATCTCGTCGCATTGCCGCTTGGCACCGCCGGAAAAAACCCTTAACTTCTGCGGCCTTTCCGAGACGGCAGCGTTAAGTGAAGTCCAACGCCCAAGAACAGATGGTGGAACAGCAGGTGCGCGCCTGGGACGTGCTCGACGAGCGCGTGCTCGGGACGCTGCGCCAGGTCCCGCGCGAGTGCTTCGTGCCGCCGCCGCAGCGCTTGCGCGCCTACGCGGACGCCGAGGTACCACTGCCCGAGGGGCAGCACATGCTGCGCCCGAGCGTCGTGGGCCGGCTGCTGCAGGCGCTCGAGCCCAGGCCCGGACAACGCGCACTCGAGGTGGGCGCGGGCTCGGGATTCGTCACCGCGTGCCTGCGCGCGGCGGGCGCCCGGGTACGCTCGCTCGAGCTCTACGCAGCGCTCGCCGATCTGGCGGCGCGCAATCTCGCCGCCTTCGGCATGAACGACGTCGAGATCGTCAATGCGGATGGGCTGAATGCCGACACCGGCGAGCGCTACGACCTCATCGCCGTCACCGGCTCGCTGCCGATCTATGACCCGCGCTTCGAGCGTCAGCTCGCCGTCGGCGGCCGGCTGTTCGTGGTCGCGGGCGTGGCGCCGGTGATGGAGGCACGCCTCGTGCGCCGCATCAGCGAGACCGCCTGGGCGACCGAGAGCCTGTTCGAGACCGTCATCGATCCGCTGGTGAACGCGCCCCGGCCGGCGCGCTTCAGCTTCTGATGAAACGTGCCGCAACTCTCGCCTGCCTGCTCGCCGGCTTCGCCGGCAGCGCGCAACCCAAGGACCTGGTCGGCGTGTTCGAGGACGCCCTCAAGAACGATCCGGTGATCCGCCAGGCGGACGCCAATCGCCTGGCGGCGCGTGAGTCACGCCCGCAGGCGATCGCGGCGCTTCTGCCGCAGCTCAACGGCACCGCGGGCGTGACCCGCGACCACCAGTCGGGATTTCAGGACTCGGTCAACGCGATCACCAACCCGGCGAATCCCAACGGGCCGCCGCTGCTGATCGTGATTCCCGAGCCCGACGTGATCGACACCACGACCACGACCTGGGGCCTCAACCTCAAGCAGAACGTCTTCTCGTGGTCGAACTGGATGACCCTCAAGGCCGCCAGCGCCCAGGTGGCGCAGGCCGAGGCCACCTACCAGGCCGCCGAGCAGCAGCTGATCCTCAGAGTCGCCACCGCCTACTTCAACGTGCTCACGGCCGAAGACACGCTCGAGGCCGACCAGGCAGCGCTCGAGGCCATCTCCCGGCAGCTCGACCAGGCCACCACGCGCTTCGACGTCGGACTGATCGCGATCACCGACGTCGAGGACGCCAAGGCGGCACGCGACACGGCGGCCGCGACCGTGATTGCCGACAAGCGCACGCTCGCGACCTCGGAGGATCAGCTGCAGGAGATCACCGGAGAGAAGTACGACCGGCTCGCCAAGCCCGGCACCGACATGCCGCTGCTCAACCCCGAGCCCGCCGACGAGAGCCGCTGGGTCGACATCTCCCTCGAGCAGAACCCGACGCTCATCTCCAGCCGCCTGGCGGCCGACATCGCCCGCGACAACGTGCGCGTCGCGGTCGGCGGCCACCTGCCCTCGCTCGACATCCTCGCGGGACGCTCCTACACCTACAACACCTCCGACGAGACCATCGAGGGGCTGACCTTCAACGGCGTCGACAACAAGGTCAACGACCGGCAGATCACGCTGCAGCTCACCGTACCGCTGTTCTCCGGCGGTTATACGCAGTCGAAGGTGCGGCAGGCCGAGTACCTGTGGATCGCCGCCAAGGAGGGCGTGGTGCAGAGCTCGCGTGCCACCGAGCGCCAGACGCGCGACGCCTACCTCGGCGTCATCAGCGGCATCTCGCAGGTGCAGGCGCTGCGCCAGGCGCTCGCTTCCAACCAGACGGCGCTCAAGGCCACCGAGGCGGGCTACGAGGTCGGCACGCGCACTTCGGTCGATCTGCTGAACGCGCGGAAAAACCTGGTGCAGGCGCAGACCAACTTTGCCGTGGCCCGCTATGACTACATCGTGAGCGTGCTGACGCTGCGCCTGGCGGCCGGCACGCTCGATCGGCCCGAGCTCTCCTCCGTCAACACTTGGCTCACCACCACGGCACCGACCTCACCCGCCGTGCCGACACCCGAGACGCTGGCGCCCACGGTGCCGCCGACCGAAGCAACGCCGCCGAAACAGTAGCTACAGCAGCGGCTCTATCAGCGCGAGCAGTCGCGCGAGCGCGCCGCGGCTGCCTTCCACCGAAGCGCGACCCTGCGCGCCGATACGCTCGCGCTCCTTCGGGTCCGAGAGCAGTGCGCTCACGCGTGCGCCGAGCTCCTGCGGGTTGTGAACGATCCCGGCGGCTCCCCGCGCGATGAGCAGGCGCGCTACGTCGGCGCCGTTGAAATTGTGGGGACCGGTGAGGATCGGCACTCCGAGAGCGGCGGGCTCGAGCAGGTTGTGGCCGCCGACCGGCACCAGGCTCCCGCCGACGAAGGCGACGTCCGCCGCCGCGTAGAACTCGAGCAGCTCGCCGAGCGAATCGAGCAGCAGCACGGCGGGAGCTTCACCCGGTGCCGGCGCGCCGTCCGAGCGGCGCGTGAAGGTGACGCCCGCCTCCGCGAGCAGCTGCGCCACCGGCGCGAAGCGCGCCGGGTGACGCGGCGCGATCACCAGCAGCGCATCGGCATGCGTGCCGCGTACCAGGCGTTGCGCTTCGAGCACGGCCGCTTCCTCGCCTTCGTGGGTGCTGCCCGCCACCCATAATGGCCGCCCGCGGGCATATTGATTCCGCAGCCGCTGGCCGCGCTCGGTGAGGTTCTCCGGCAGCTCGAAATCGAACTTGAGATTCCCGGTCACGTGGGTACTGGCGGCGTCGGCACCGAGCGCGCGGAAGCGGGCGGCATCGGCCTCGCCCTGGGCCGCGACGATCGCTGCCTGCGAGAGCGCATCGCGGAACAGCGCGCCGAGGCGCCGGTAGCGCCCGAGCGAGCGCTCGGAGATGCGCGCGCTCGCCAGCACCAGCGGCACGCGCCGCCGCCCGCACTCGCGGTAGAGATTGGGCCAGAGCTCGGTCTCGAAGATGACCGCGAGCGCCGGGTCGACGCGCTTCAGGAAGCGCCGCACCGCCCCGGGCAGATCGTAGGGCACGTAGCGCACCTCGGCGAGGTTGCCGAACAGTGCCCGCGCACGCGCAGCGCCCGTGGGCGTGAAGGTGGTCACCGTGAGCGCGAGATCGGGATGGCGCCGTGAGAGGGCGGTGACCAGCGGCGCACACGCCTGCACCTCCCCGACCGACACGGCATGCACCCACACACCGTGTGGCGGGCGCGGGGGACCCAAGCCGAAGCGCTCGCGGAAGTTGCGCCAGTAGCTGCGGTCGCGCAGCCCACGCGCCAGCAGCACGGCAGAGATCACGGGGGCGGTGAGATAGACTGCGAGGAGGTAGAGGATGCGCAAGCCGTCAGCTTTCAGACGGCCCGCTTGACTGGCGGTAGCCGTCGAGCAGCCCGTGCCAGTCGGCTTCCCCGAAGCGTTCGGCGGGCAGACCCCAGGCGATCTTCTCGAGCGAGCGGCGCAACCGCACCAGGTTCGCATCGCGCCACAGGCCGGCGCCGCGCAGCTGGCTGCGGTCGAAGTCGATGAGATAGACCTGCTCGTCGCTCAAGAGGATGTTGTGGGCGTTCAAGTCGGCGTGGCAGACCCCGAAGTCGTGGAAGCGGCGGATGCAGCGGCCGATGGAGATCCAGGTGACGATCGAGAGCGCGCCGGTGCGCAGGCACTCGGCGAGCGAACCGACGGTCGCGAGCCGCTCGGTGATGAGATCGCCGCTGTAGGTGACGCCGGCGGCGCGCCGGTAACACGCGGCGATCGGCGCCGGCACCGGCAGTCCCGCACGATGCAGGCTGTAGGTCATCTGCCACTCGGCGAACGGACGCGTGTTGTTCTCGCCGAGATAAGCATAGTGGTCGCTCGAGAGCCGTGCCGCCAGCCCGCCACGGCGATAGTGACGCAGCACATAACGCTTGCCGTCGGCGCTCAGGAACCAGGCGGCACCGCGCCCGCTCGCGCTGGGCTCGAGAGTACCCTGCGACTGCCAGTACTGCGGCGAGAACCACTCGGCGCTCAAATTGCCCGCGCGGGAGGCGTCATATAGCATGGCGCCGCGCGCCAGGGCGCCCCGCTTCACCTCCGGACCGAGTGCCCAGCGCCCATTCACGGATCTGACTCCATCATGCTGCCCCTCGCCGAACCGCCGCGCAGTCTCTGCATCCTCAGGCTGTCGGCGATCGGCGATACCTGCCACGTCGTGCCGATCGTGCGCACCCTGCAGCAGGCGTGGCCGGCCACGCAGCTGACCTGGATCATCGGGCGCACCGAAGCGCGCCTCATGAGCCTCATCGACGGCGTCGAGTTTATCACCGTGGACAAGCGTGCAGGACTCGCCGCGCGGCGCGCGTTGCACGCGCAGCTGCGCGGCCGGCGCATCGACGTGCTGCTGCACATGCAGCTGGCGCTGCGCGCGAGCCTGCTGTCGCTCTCGGTCCCGGCCGACATCAAACTTGGCTTCGATCGCCCGCGCGCCCGCGAGGGGCAATGGCTGTTCACCAATGCGCGCATCGCCGCGCAATCGCGCGAGCACGTGCTCGACAGCTTCTTCGGCTTCCCGGCCGCGCTCGGCATCCGCGAGCGCCTGCTGCGCTGGGACCTGCCGCTGCCGCCGGCGGCGCGCGCCTACGCCGAGCGGCTGATACCCGATGCGCAGCCGACGCTCGTCATCAGTCCCTGCTCGAGTCACGCGCTGCGCAACTGGGCGCCGGAGCGCTACGCGGCGCTCGCCGTGCACGCCGCGCGCGATCGGCGCATGCGGGTGATCCTCGCGGGCGGGCCGAGTGAAGCCGAGCAGCGCATGGGAGAGCAGATCACGCGCGCGGCGGCCGGCACGGCGCTGGTGAACCAGATCGGTCAGGACACGCTGCCCGAGCTGCTGGCTCTGCTCGCGCGCGCGACCGTGCTGGTGAGCCCCGACTCAGGTCCGGTCCACATGGCGACCATGGTCGGGACGGCGGTGATCGGCCTCTATGCCGCCAGCAACCCGGCGCGCGTCGGTCCCTACCTCTCGGGGCGCTGGTCCATCGATGCCTACGCGCGCGCGGCGCACGCGTTCCGCGGCTGCGAGCCCGAGCAGCTTCCCTGGGGGCACAAGATCGAGGAGCCGGGGGTCATGAACCTGATCGCCGTCGAGGAGGTCACCGCGCGGCTCGACGAGTTGCTAGGATCGCGCCCATGAACGACATCCTCGTGCCCGTCTCGCCGGGCGAGCTGCTCGACAAGATCACTATCTTAAGGATCAAGGCGGCGCGCATCCTGGATGCCGCCAAGCTCGCCAACGTGAACACCGAGCTCGCGCTGCTCGAGTCGACCTGGCGCGGCTCGGGCTGCGCCGACCGCGGACTCACCCAGGAGGAGCACGCGCTGCAGCGCGTGAACGAGCAGTTGTGGGACATCGAGGACCGCATCCGCGACAAGGAGGCCCGGCAGACCTTCGACCGCGAGTTCATCGAGCTGGCACGCGCGGTGTACGTATCGAACGACGAGCGGGCGGCGATCAAGAAGCGCATCAACAGCCAGCTCGGCTCGCGCATCGTCGAGGAAAAATCCTACAAGCAGTACCGCTAGGACGGCAGGTCTGCCGGGCGGGCAGCCTCGCGGTTCGCACGCTACAATTCCGCGCATGACCCCTTTCGACGCGCTCGGCTTCGGTTGGGACCCGGATGTCATACCCCGGGAGCTTCCCCGCGCTACAGTCGAACGGGCGACCTTCCGCTTCGCACGCATGCTCCCGGAATATGTTTGGGATGCCGGCGTGCTCGAGGGCAACCCCTTCACGTTCCCCGAAGTGAAGACGCTGCTGGAGGGAGTGACCGTGGGGGGAAGGAAGCTCTCGGATCAGGAGCAGATCCTGAACCTCGCCGAAAGCTCGAAGTACCTCATCGACCTCGTGAGACAGCGGCAGTTCGCGCTCGACAAGTCGACGTTCTGCTCACTGCACGCGCGCGTGTCGCGGAACGAAGCGCTCGAGTGGGGCCACTTCCGCGGCGAGGGCCTCGAAATCGAATACACACCCGACGTCGCGTTGGGTGAGCGCGGCCGGTTTACGCCTCTGGCCACGGAGCCGGGCGCCGTGCGACTGAATGAGGTGTTCGTGAAAGGCCTGCGCGTCTTAGAGCAGGACCTGACTAACCCCTACGAGCGCGCTGCCGCGTTCTTCCTGTTTGGGTCACTGCAGCAGTTTTTCTTCGACGGCAACAAGCGCACGTCGCGCTTCATGATGAACGGCCTGCTGATGACGGAGGGGATCGACGCCATCAGCATCCCGGCGATCCGCGCCGCAGAATTCAACTCGCGCATGGTTGATTTCTACGCAAGCCGGGACGCCACCGCGATGATGGCGTTCGTTCTGGATTGTCACCCGGAGATAGCGCGTATCCGTGAGCTGAATCCAGGCCTTTCCGCCATCGGCGAGCCGCCGGCCATCAGGTATTTCCGGCTCGAGGACGATTTCGGCCCCGGGCTCGACATCACCGAGGAGTGATTGAGGTGCAAAAAAAGAAACGGCAGTTGGCCTTAGCGGCCGGCCTGCTCGTCACAACAATCGTCTCGCACGCCGCCCTCGCCCAGAGTAAGCCACCGGGCGCCTACGCCGACCTGTCCTGGCGCATGATCGGCCCGATGCGCGGCGGGCGCACGCGGGCGGTCACGGGCGTGCCGTCGCAGCCGAATGTCTTCTACATCGGTGCGGTCAACGGCGGTGTGTGGAAGACCGCCGATGCCGGGCGCACCTGGCAGCCGATCTTCGACGGTCAGCCAACCCAGTCGATCGGCGCGATCGCGGTCGCACCGTCCGACCCGAACTTTGTCTACGTGGCGAGCGGTGAGGGACTCCGGCGGCCGGATCTCTCGGTCGGCAACGGCCTCTATCGTTCGACCGACGGCGGGCGCACCTGGACGCACGCTGGCCTCACCGGCGGGGAGCAGATTCCCGAGCTCGCCATTGACCCGCACGATCCGAATCGCCTCTTTGCCGCCGTGCTCGGCCACCCCTACGGCGCCAACGAAGAGCGCGGCATCTACCGCTCGCGCGATGGCGGAGCGACCTGGGAGCGGGTGCTCTACAAGGATGCCGACACCGGCGGCTCGGGGGTGGCATTCGATCCGGCCCATCCGGAGGTGGTGTACGCGGCGCTCTGGCAGTCGCGCCTCGGCCCCTGGGAGGACAAGAACGAGTTCGAGGGCACCAACGGCGGGCTCTTCAAGTCGACCGACGGCGGCACGACCTGGAAGCACCTGAGCGCGGGACTTCCCGACAATCTCACCCAGATCAACTTCGCGATCGCCGCGAGCGCGCCGCAGCGCATCTACGCGGTGGCGGCGACGACCGACCCGGGCGACTACCAGTCCTCGGCCGGGCTCGGTGTCTACCGCTCGGATGATGGGGGCGAGCACTGGGCGCGGATCACGACCGACCCGCGCGCCTCGCTCCGCATCGGCGGCGGCGATCTCACCGTGCTGCGCGTCGATCCGACCAACGCCGACGTCCTCTACAGCATGGGGATCGTCACCATGAAGTCGGCCGACGGCGGCAAGACCTGGACGCCGCTGCGCGGGGCTCCGGGGGGCGATGACTACCAGAACATGTGGGTCAGCTCCAGGGATTCCCGCATCCTCGCGCTGGTGAGCGACCAGGGCGCGGTCATCAGCGTGAACGGCGGCGAGAGCTGGAGCAGCTGGTTCAACCAGCCGACGGCGCAGCTCTATCACGTCAGCGCTACCCCGACCTTCCCGTACCGGGTCTGCGCTGGGCAGCAGGAGAGCGGCTCGGTGTGCATCGCCACGCGCGGCAACGACGGCTCGATCACCGACCGCGAATGGCACCCGGTCGGCGTGATCGAGTACGGCTACGTCGCCCCCGATCCGCTCGATCCGGACGTCATTTACGGGGCTGGTCGTACCGAAGTCTCGAAATTTCATGTCTCCACGGGCCAGGTGCAGAACGTCACCCCGGCTCCGGTGCGCGGACCCGAAGTGCGGGCCGACCGCACGGAGCCGCTGATGTTCTCGCCGCTCGACAGCCATGTCCTCTACTACGCGCTCAACCGGCTGTGGAAGACGAGCGACGGCGGCATGACCTGGAGCGCGATCAGCCCGGACCTCGCGCGCGAAGCGGGCGCGCTGCCGGCCAGCGTTGCCACGCAGCACCCGAAGGACGCGGAGCAGCAGCGCGGCGTGATCTATGCGCTCGGCCCCTCGCCGAAGAGCATCGAAACACTCTGGGCGGGCACCGACGACGGCCTGGTGTGGGTCACGCGCGATGGCGGCTTGCGTTGGGCCAACGTCACGCCTCCCGAGCTCATCCCCTGGAGCAAGGTGACGCAGATCGAGCCGTCGCACTTCGACGCCGACAGCGCCTATGTCTCGGTGAGCCGCCTGCGCATCGACGACCTGCACCCCTTCCTCTATCGCACGCGCGACGGCGGCAAGAGCTGGCAGTCGATCGCGGCGGGTCTGCCGGACGATGCCCCGGTGAACGCGGTGCGCGAGGACCCCGAGCGCCGCGGATTGCTGTTCGCGGCCACGGAGAAGGCCGTGTGGGTTTCCTATGACGACGGCGATCATTGGGATTCGCTGCAGCTCAATCTGCCGCACACCTCGATGCGCGACCTGCTCATCCACGGCGACGATCTGATCGTGGCGACGCACGGCCGCTCGTTCTGGGTGCTCGACGACATCTCGCGCCTGCGACAGCTCACCTCCGCCGCGATGCGCGACGCCGTGTTGTTCCGCCCGGCCGCCGCCTACCGTGTGCATCGCAGCACCTGGACCGACACTCCGATCCCGCCCGATGAGCCGATCGCCGCCAATCCGCCAGCCGGGGCAGTGATCGAGTATTTTCTGCCGCGCGAGGCAAAGCACCCGGTGACCCTCGAGGTCATCGACGGCGCCGGCAACCTCGTGCGCCGCTTCAGGAGCGACGACGCCCCCGAGCCGTCGGCCGATGAGCTCGCGCGCGAGCTGATTCCCGCCTACTGGCTGAGCGCCCCGCGGGTGCTGCCCGCGGGAGCCGGCATGCACCGCTGGGTCTGGAACCTGCGCTACGCGGACCCCGTGTCCGTCACCCACGGTTATCCCATCTCGGCCGTCCCGCACGCGACGCCGCGCGAGCCGCAGGGGCCGCTGGCGCTGCCCGGCAGCTATCTCGTGCGCCTCACGGTCGACGGGCGCAAGCTCGAGCAGCCCCTGACGATGAAGCCCGACCCGCGCGTGCGGCTGCCCGATGGCGCGCTTGCCGATCAGCTGCGGCTCGCCACCGAGCTCGCCGGCCTCCTCACCGAGAGCTCGCAGACGCTGCTCGCCGCCAGGTCCGAGCAGGCGCAGCTCAAGGCGCTCAAGCCGACGGGAGCCGCGGCCCAGGCCACGAGCGACTACCAGGCGCGCCTCACGGCGCTGCTGGAATCGAAAGAGGAAAAGAGCGCGCCGCCGCCGAAGCCGCAGGGCGCGCACCAAGTGCTGCTGCCCGATGTGCAGGGCCACATCGACTCACTGTATTCCGAGCTGCTGCGTGGCGATGCCCCGCCGACCGCCGCACAGCTGGCCGCCACCGCCGCCGCGCGCGAGTCTCTCGCGGGCCTCAGCAACGGCTGGCGCAAGCTCCAGGGCGAGCTGCCGGATCTCAACCGGCAGCTGAAGGCCGCGGGCCTCACCCCGGTGCGGGCGGACCTGGCGCCGCCGCGGGATGTCAACGCCGCGGACGAGGAGTGAGCGCCGGAACGAAAGGATTGAGCGGCTGAAGGAACCCGGCGCGACTGGTGCCCTTCGGGGCAGCGCGCGCATCATACAAAGATCCACCGAGAAAGACTGGAGTTAAGCGCATGCGCTTGGTAGCTGCTGTCGTGCTGCTCACCGCAGCATCTTCTGCCTTCGCCTATACCGCCGACGAGCTTGCCGCCAAAAACGTTGCCGCCAAGGGCGGTGCCGAAAAGCTCGCCGCCCTGCACTCGCTGCGGCTCACCGGCAAGCTGCTCGTCAATGGCGACTCGCTGCAGCTCGGCTACGTCGCCACGGTCGCGCGGCCCGACTCGGTGCGCGTCGAGGCGACGTTGCAGGGACTCACGGTGATCCAGGCCTACGACGGCACGCAGGGCTGGAAGGTGAACCCGTTCCAGGGGCGCAAGGACCCCGAGAAGATGGCGGCCGACGACGCCAAGGAGCTGAGCGAGGATGCAGCCGACTTCGCCGGCCCATTGGTCGACTACAAGGCCAAGGGCTACAAGCTCGAGTATCTCGGCACCGAGGACGTCGACGGAACGGACGCCCACAAGCTGCGCGTCACCCGGCCCAACGGCGACATCACCTATGTGTTCCTCGATCCCGACTACTTCCTCGAGATTCGCACCATCAACCGCCGTATCCAGCACGGCGTGCCGCGGGAAACCGTCACCGACTACGGCGACTACGAGCAGGTGAACGGGGTCTACTACCCCTTCTCGCAGGCCTCGGGGCCGAGCGGCTCGAGCGAGCGCAGCAACAAGGTGCAGTTCGACAAGGCGGAAGCCAACTTAGCCGTAGACGGCGCTCTGTTCCGCTTCCCGGCGACGCAGCCGGCCACCGCCGCCAGCAAATAACTTCCGGGAGAAAAACCATGCGATTCCTGATCCTGGCGCTGGCCGGCGCAGCGCTCTCCGTGGCCAACGTTCCCGCCGTGCTGGCGGCCGACGCGCCGGTAGCCGACTCGGCCGTGATCTCCGGACTCGGCGCCCGCAACATCGGATCCGCAGCGATGAGCGGGCGCATCGCGGCGCTCGCCGGCTACAACGATGCCTCCGGCAAGCTGACTCTGTTCGTCGGCGCCGCGAGCGGTGGCGTATGGAAGTCGACTGACGGCGGCACCATTTTCAAGCCGGTGTTCGACAGGCAGCCGGTACAGTCGATCGGCGCGATCGCGATCGACCCGAGCCATCACGAGAACATGTGGGTCGGCACGGGCGAGTCCTGGACGCGCAACAGCGTCTCGGTGGGCGACGGTATCTACAAATCGACCGACGCCGGCGAGACCTGGACCAGCGCCGGCCTCAAGGACTCGGAGCGCATCTCGAAGATCATCGTCGACCCGCGCTCCTCCGATACCGTCTACGCCTGCGTCCCGGGCAAGCTCTGGAGTGACTCGGCCGACCGCGGCCTCTATAAGACGAGCGACGGCGGCAAGACCTGGCAGCTGATCCTCAAGGGCTCGAACCTCTCGACCGGCTGCGCGAGCGTGACACAGCAGCCCGGCAGCCCCGACGTGCTGCTCGCCAGTCTCTGGGATTTCCGCCGCAAGGGCTGGACATTCCGCTCCGGTGGCGACGGGCCGAAGGCGGCCTCCGGCAGCGGTCTGTACCGCAGCAGCGACGGCGGCAGGAGCTGGACCGAGCTCACCACGGCGGCCAACAAGGGGCTGCCGGCGAAGCCCTACGGGCGCATCGCCCTCAGCTTTGCGCCGAGCGAGCCGCAGACTGTCTACGCCTTCATCGAATCGACCGACTCGGCGCTCTACGTCTCGCACGACGGCGGCTCCACCTGGGAGCGCGGCGACAAGAGCACCTGGATGGTGTGGCGGCCCTTCTATTTCGCCAACCTGATCGTCGACCCGAAAAATCCCAAGCGCGTCTTCAAGACCGACGGCGCCCTGATCCTGAGCGAGGACGGCGGCAAGAGCTTCACCACCGTCGGTGGCTTCAACGGCGCGCATGGCGACGTGCACGACGTGTTCGTCGATCCCGCCAACTCGCAGCACGTTTTCAACGGCGACGACGGCGGACTCTGGACCTCGTACGACGGCGGCAACAAGTGGTGGAAGTCGGACAATCTGCCGATCTCGCAGTTCTATCACGTGAGCGTCGACAACGCCGATCCCTACCACGTCTACGGCGGCCTGCAGGACAACGGCTCGTGGCGGGGCGACTCGGCCTACCCGGGCGGCATCACCAGCGCGCGCTGGACCGCGTTCTTCGGCGGGGACGGCTTCTGGATGTACAACGACCCATCCGCCTCCGACTACGTCTACGCGGAAGCCCAGGGGGGCACCATCGGGCGCGTCGACATGCGCACGCTCGAGACGCGCGACATCCAGCCGAAGCTGGGCGCCGAGGACCTCAAGCTCTACAAGAAGCTGCGCTTCAACTGGAACACCCCGATCGCGCTGTCGCCGAACGAGCCGGGGACGATCTACATCGGCTCGCAGTTCCTCTATCGGTCGAAGGATCGAGGCCAGAGCTGGCAGCGGATCTCCCCGGACCTCACCAGCAACGATCCCAACATGCAGAAGCAGGAGCAGTCGGGCGGTGTGACGGTGGACAACTCGGCGGCCGAGATGCACACCACGATCTTCTCGATCAGCGAGTCGCCGCTCGAGAAGGGCACGATCTGGGTCGGCACCGACGACGGCAACGTGCAGTTGACGCGCGACGCTGGCGCGCACTGGACCAACGTCGCCGGCAACGTGCCCGGCCTGCCGAAGGGCGAGTGGGTGAACTGGGTGCAGGCGAGCAGCTTCGATGCGGCCACCGCTTATGCCGCCTTCGACCGCCATACCTTCGGCGATCTCGCCCCGTACGTGTACGTGACCCGCGACTACGGCAGGACCTGGGCGGCACTGGTGACGCCGCAGGACGCCAAGAGCGTGCGCGGCTACGCGCACGTCATCAAGGAAGACACCGTCGACAAGTCGCTGCTGTTCCTCGGCACCGAGTTTGGCCTCTGGATTTCGGTGGACGGCGGCGCGCACTGGGGCCAGTTCAAGGGCGGCGACATTCCACCGGTCGCGGTTCGCGACCTCGTGGTGCAGCCGCGCGACAGTGACCTGGTGCTGGCCACCCACGGCCGCGGCATCTGGATCATCGACGACATCACGCCGCTCAGGTCTCTGACGCCGGAGCTGCTCGCGAGCGATGTGGCGTTCGTCTCGGCGCGCCCGGTGCAGCAGCGCATCGAGGCCGACGGCGGCGCGCCGACCGGCGCCGCCGCTTTCGTCGGCGACGATCCCACGGCGGGCGCCGTCATTACCTACTACCAGAGGACTCGGCACCTGTTCGGCAAGCTCAAGATCGAGGTCCTCGATCCGAGCGGTCACGTGCTCGATGAGCTGCCGGCGAGCAGCCGCCGGGGGCTCAACCGCGTGCTCTGGACCATGCACCTGCCGGCGCCGCACGTGCCGCCCGCGGTACAGGTGGCGTTCGCGGCCACCCAGGGGCCGCGCGTGGTGCCCGGCTCCTACACCATCCGCATCGAAGACAACCGCAAGACCTACGACACCAGGATCGACGTCGGGCTCGACCGGCGCGTCACCTGGAGCGTGGCCGATCGCAGGGCGCAGTACGAGGCGGCGATGAAGGTCTACACGCTCTTCAACGACGAAACGCAGTTCTTCGCGCAGATCGTGGGACTGCGCCAGCAGGTCGCGGCGGCCGACAAGGGCCGGACCGGCAAGGACCCGCTGCACAGGAAGCTCGCCGACTTCGATCAGAAGCTCGACAGGATCCGCAAGGAGATCGTCGCCACCACCGAGGGCGGAGCGATCACCGGCGAGGAGCGGCTGCGCGAGCACACCGATCAGCTCTACGGCGCCGTCAACTCCTGGGAGGGTCCGCCCTCGGCCTATCAGCTCGACAACATCGCGGGGCTGCGCGGCCAGCTCGACGACGCAATGGCCGAGTTCGCCACGCTGACCTCGAAGGAACTGCCGGCCCTCAACTCGGAGCTGAAGGGGAAAGGCGGATCGGCCTTGAGCGTTCCGGCGCCGACGGCCTTCGACGACGAGGATGCCCGCGGCGGCGGCGGCCGGCCGGTAAGCTCCCGGCAGGACCCCGACGCCGCGCTCGACCTGAGCAGCCTCGCGGACCTCAAGCTCTTCAACTGAGCCGAGGCGATCGCGGTCACGCGCTGCGCGTAACTCGCGCGGTGCGTGGTCGCGGGGCCTCTGGCTCCGGGACGCGCGCGCGAGAGGACTTGCGAAGCCATGAGCGGAGTCGCCCGGTGAACCGCAAGGGTGCACCGGCCGGGCGCTCCCTGGCGCCCGAGGCAGTGCGCTGACGTTTGGATCTTGCGCTTCCCTGCGTTTGTGGCACCGCGGCCGGCTGCTGGCCGTCCCAGGAGCTTCAAGCGAAGACAGCGGAGCAAGACTCTTGCGCGCGCGGCCCGGCGTTGGAGGTTGTCGTCGGCCCGGCCGTGCGCGAGGTCACTTCCGCAGCGTGTACTCCGCGCTGCAATACGGGCACTTCGCCCACCCCGTGTCCCTGATGGCCAGGTACACGCGCGGATGCGAGTTCCACAGGTACATCTGCGGCATCGGGCAGCTGAGCGGCAGATCCTCCGGCGTCACGTCGTACTGGTTCTGAGCGTTGGGCTGGATGAGGGGCCGTGCGGTGGCGACCATGGAGCAGTCTCTCGCTGGAGCGGAAAGCGCGTGTGGGCGCGGATTATACCGGCCCGGCGGGCGGGTCGGCGCCCATGGCGGCGTCCCAGATGCGGGTGACGTTGGCGCGCAGCGGCGCGAACTCTTCCACAGCAGCCAGTGCCGGCCGGCCGGCAAGTGCGAGGTGGTGCGCGGTGGCGCGATAGGCGCGGTAAGCCCCGGTGAGCAGGTCGACATCGGCCTGCGGGACCAGGGCTGCGGAGGCCACCGATTCGAGCTGGCGGATGGTGTCGGCGAACATCACCACCGCCGGGTAGCGCTCGGCCCAGGCGAGCGCCCAGTACTGCGCCAGGAACTCGATGTCGGCGATGCCGCCCGGGTCCTGCTTGATGTCGAAGCGCGCGCTGTCACCCTTGGAAAGCTCACGGCGCATGCGCTCGCGCATGGCGCGCACTTCGCTGCGGAGGCTGTCACGCCGCACGTGGTGGCACAGCACCTCCAGCCGCACCCGCTCGAACCGCGCGCGCAGCTCGGGCGAGCCGGCGACGCTACGGGCGTGCAGCAGCGCCTGGTGCTCCCAGGTCCACGCCTCGCGCCGCTGATACTCGGCGAACGCCTCGATGTTGGTCACCAGCAATCCGCCCTTGCCGCTCGGCCGCAGCCGCACGTCGACCTCGTAGAGCCGTCCGGCGCCAGAGTGCATGGTCAGGAGGTGCACGATGCGCTGCGCGAGGCGCACGAAGAACAGCTGGTTGTCGATCGGGCGGTCGGCGCTGGTCTCCTGGCGCTCGCCGTGCGAGTCATGCAGGAACACCAGGTCGAGATCCGAGGAATAGCCGAGCTCCATGCCGCCGAGCTTGCCGTAGCCGATCGCGCCGACGTTCACCGGCCGGCCGTCGCCGCAGGTCGGCACGCCGAACTGCGCAGTGATCTGCCGCCACGCGAGCTCGAGCGCGCACTCGATGATGAGCTCGGCGATGTCGGTGAGCCGGTCGCTCACCTGCATCAGCGGCATGGCGCCGGTGAGATCGGCGACCGCCACGCGGAACACCGCCGCGCTCTGGAAATGGCGCAGCGCCTCGACCTGGCGCTCGGGGTCCTCGTCGTGCAGCTGGCCGAGGCGCTGCCCGAGCTCCGCCGCGAGCGAGGCGCGGGTCGGCTGCTCCGACAGCAGCCGCGCGTCGATCAGCTCATCGAGCAGCAGCGGCTGACCGGCGATCTGCGCCGCCAGGAACTCGCCGTGCCCGACCAGCTCGACCAGGCGCGCCCGCGCGACGGCGTTCTCGCGCAGCAGCGCGAAGTATGCCGAGCGCTTGCCGGTCGCCTCGATGATGGTGAGGATCCGCCGCAGCACCGGCAGCTGCGCGCCGCTGCTCGCGATGTCGGCGAGCAGCACCGGCAGCAGCGCCTGCAGACGCCTGCGGCCCGGCTCATCGAGCTTGCGCACCAGGCTCGAGGCGCGCAGCTCGAGCAGCAGCCGCGCGGCTTCCGCGCTGTCGCCGAAGCCGGCTGCCTCGAGCGACTCGGCGAGCGCCGCGGTCTCCGCCTGCGTGTCCCAGAAACGCCCGAGGTCGATCCTGACCGCCGCCTCCGGCTCGGCGCCGCCGCCCAGAATGACGTCGTGAAAATGCCCGCGCACGCAGGCGCGGTGCCGCTCGAGATCGGCCAGCAGCGCCGGCCAGTCGCGCGAGTCCATGGCGAGTGCTATGCGCTCACGCACCCAGGGCTCGCGCGGCAGCGCATGCACCTGGGCATCGCCCAGCATCTGCAGCCGGTTCTCGAGGCGCCGCAGAAAGACGTACGCGGCATCGAGCTGCATCACCGCCTCGGCCGGCAGGATGCGTGTTTCCCCGAGGCGCCTCAAGGCGGTGCGTAGTGCCGGCGTCTGCAGCGCCCGATCGCGCCCGCCACGCGTGAGCTGCAGCGCCTGCACGATGAACTCGATCTCGCGGATCCCGCCCGGGCCGAGCTTGACGTCGTCGGCGAGCTCGCGCCGCTCGACCTCGCGCTCGATCAGCGCCTTCATCTCGCGCAGGCTCTCGAAGACGCCGTAGTCGAGATAGCGCCGGTAGACGAACGGCCGCACCGCGGCTGCCTCGATCTCGGCGTAACGCTCGGGCGCGGTGATCGCACGCGCCTTGATATAGGCGTAGCGCTCCCAGTCGCGGCCGTGCCGCATCAGGTAGTCCTCGAAGGAGGCGAAGCTCGAGACGACGTGCCCCGAGTCGCCGAAGGGCCGCAGCCGCAGGTCCACCCGCAAGACGAAGCCCTCGGCGGTCGGCGCCTCCAGCAGCCGCACCAGCGCCTGCACCAGGCGCGTGAAGAATTCCTCGTTGGCCACACCGCGCTGGCCGTCGGTCTCGCCGTGCTCCGGGAACAGCGGCACCAGGTCGACGTCCGAGGAGAAGTTGAGCTCACCGCCGCCGAGCTTGCCCATGCCGATGATCACCAGCGGCTGAGCCTCGCCGCTCGCAGAGCGCGGCTCGCCGTAGCGTGCGACCAGCCCGTGACGCGCGTAGCTCAGGGCCGAGCGGATCGCCGCATCGGCGAACGCACTGAGATCGGCGAGTGTCTCATCGAGATCCGCCCAGCCGGCGAGGTCGCGCCAGGCGATGCGGGCGAGCTCCTGCCGGCGCCAGCGCCGCAGCGCGCTCTGTGCCTCGCCTTCCGGGGTCGCGGCGGGAAGCTCCGGTGCGTGCGTCGCGATCTCGCCGGGAGCCAGCCGGCGAGTGAGATCGCCGCGTGACAGCAGCGCAGTGAGGAGCCGTGGATCGCGCCTCAGGGACTCGGCGACAAAATCGCTCGCCGCCAACACCCGCGGCAGCGAGGCACGAACGTCCGCCGGGGCCAGCGCGAGCGCCGCATCGGAACCCGCAGGCGGGTCAGTTCCAGACATTGCCCCCGAGGTCGTGCACGGCTGCGGTGTCGAGCTGGCGGCTCAAACCCCTGAATCTCGACGACGCGGTATAGATCTGGGCACCGTCCGAGGCGTCGATCGAGCCGGTGTCGCCCTCGATCAGGCTGTTGTCGATGTGGACATTGGCGGCGCGCGCGGAGACACCGACACCCGTGGCGCGGATGCGGCTGTTGGTGATGTGGATCTCGCAGCCGTTCTCGGCGCTCACGCCGTCGCCTTCGAACTGAAGATTGAGGTTGTCGATGTGCAGCAGGCGCGCCCCCTGGCAGACGATCGGCTCGCGTCGCACTTCGATCGTCGGGCTCGCCGAGGCCGGCTCGCGCGAGGCGGCCGGCGCCACGGCGGGAGCGGCCGTCGACCCCGAGCCCGCCTCGATGCTGTACCCGGGTCCCGCCTCGAGAACCTGTCCGGGCACCGGCTGGGCCTGACCGCCCGGCTGGGACGCCCTCGAGGCGAATACTTTAGGCGGGGGCGGCGCCGGCGGAACCTCCGGCTCGCTCGCCTCGCCGCGCCAGGCGGCAGCCCCCGCGGCAGTCGGCGCGGGGGCCGTCGCAGCCTCGGGCCCGGCGCCTGCGGGCGCAGCCGCCGCTGTCCCCGGCGCGGTCGTCGGGGCCGTCGCACCCGTCGCGGCGCTCGCGGAGGCACCCGCAGAGGCCGGCGCAGGCGCTCGCGCGACCAGCTGGTCGGCACGCAGCATGGAGAGCTCGCCGGTGTCCTTGTTGCGCACCGTGAAGGTGCGGCTGTGCTGATCCGCCGCGACGACCTCCAGGCGGTCGTTGCGCTCGAGGGCCGCGCGGGCCCAGGTCATCTCGTCCTGGCCCTTACCGGCGCACGCGGCGAGCGCGAGCGCCGCGAGGGCAGGAGCCGCGAGCAGTGCGCGAGCGTTCGCGTCGATCATGGTGAGCCTCCTTGGAGAGGATCCTCCCAAGGGGACGATAAACCAAAAAAACAGGCCCCACGAGGGGGCCTGCGAATGATGCGCGGAATAGGGGGTCTTGTTCCGCGTCTTTGGGGGCTGCGCCATAGGCCGAGAGCCTGGGGCGCGAACCCCTAACCGTTATGTAAAGGCTAACGGCTCAGAGTTACAGAATCGATACCTCTTTAGAGAGGGTCCTTACATGTCCATCCCGCCCATGCCGCCCGGCGGGCCCGCATGGCTGTGCTCCTCGTCCTTCGGGGCCTCGGCCACCATGACCTCGGTGGTCAGCAGCAGCCCCGCCACCGAGGCGGCGTTCTGCAGTGCAAGACGCGTAACCTTGGTGGGGTCCAGGATCCCGGCCTCGAGCAGGTCGCCGAACTCATGGTTGGCGGCGTTGTACCCGTAGGCACCGGGCTTGCTCTTGACCTGGTTGAGGATCACGGCGGCATCTTCGCCGGCGTTCTCGACGATCTGGCGCAGCGGCTCCTCGATCGAGCGCGACAGGATGCGTACGCCGACCGTCTGGTCCTCGTTCGCGCCCTCGAGCTTCTCGAGGGCCTTCTGCACGCGGATCAGCGCCACGCCACCGCCCGGCACCACGCCCTCCTCCACCGCCGCACGCGTGGCGTGCAGGGCGTCCTCGACGCGGGCCTTCTTCTCCTTCATCTCGATCTCGGTGGCGGCACCGACCTTGATCACGGCGACGCCGCCGGAGAGCTTGGCGACGCGCTCCTGCAGCTTCTCCTTGTCGTAGTCGGAGGTGGCCTCCTCGATCTGCTGGCGGATCGACTCGATGCGCGCCTTGATGTCGGCAGCCTTGCCGGCGCCGTCGATGATGGTGGTGTTCTCCTTTTCCACGATGATCTTCTTGGCGTCGCCGAGATCGTTCATGGTCGCCTTCTCGAGCGACAGGCCGACCTCATCCGAGATCACCGTGCCGCCCGTGAGGGTGGCGATGTCCTGCAGCATGGCCTTGCGGCGGTCGCCGAAGCCCGGCGCCTTGACGCCGGCCACCTTGAGGATGCCGCGGATGTTGTTGACGACCAGCGTCGCCAGCGCCTCACCCTCGATGTCCTCCGCGACCACCAGCAGCGGCCGGCCGGCCTTGGCGACACCTTCGAGCAGCGGCAGCAGCTCGCGGATGTTGGAGATCTTCTTGTCGACCAGCAGGATCGCCGGCTTCTCGAGCTCCGCGGTCTGGTTCTGCTGGTTGTTGATGAAGTACGGCGAGAGGTAGCCGCGGTCGAACTGCATGCCCTCGACCACTTCGAGCTCGTTGGTGAGGCCCGAGCCCTCTTCCACCGTGATCACGCCCTCCTTGCCGACCTTCTCCATCGCCTCGGCGATGGTCTTGCCGATCGACTCGTCCGCGTTCGCGGAGATGGTGCCGACCTGCGCGATGGCCTTGGAGTCCTTGCAGGGCTTGGAGAGCTTCTTCAGCTCCTCGACGGCGGTGATCACCGCCCGGTCGATGCCGCGCTTGACATCCATCGGGTTGCGGCCCGA
Source organism: Steroidobacteraceae bacterium (assembly GCA_035624075.1). Taxonomy (GTDB): domain Bacteria; phylum Pseudomonadota; class Gammaproteobacteria; order Steroidobacterales; family Steroidobacteraceae; genus 13-2-20CM-66-19. Next base: position 24,733 of record DASPSF010000150.1, read on the forward strand.
GGAGACGGCCTTGAGGCCCTCGCGGATGATCGCCTGCGCGAGCACGGTGGCGGTGGTGGTACCGTCGCCGGCCTCATCGGAGGTATTGGACGCGACTTCCTTCACCATCTGCGCGCCCATGTTCTCGAACTTGTCCTTGAGCTCGATCTCCTTCGCGACCGAGACGCCGTCCTTGGTGACGGTCGGGGCGCCGAAGCTCTTCTCGAGCACGGCGTTGCGGCCCTTGGGGCCGAGAGTCGCCTTGACGGCGTTGGCGAGGACATTCACGCCCTTGAACATGCGCGAGCGTGCGTCATCGCTGAATCTAACTTCTTTGGCAGCCATTTCGTGATCCTCGCTTACTTGCCTTCAATGACGGCCATGACGTCTTCTTCGCGCATGACCACGAGATCTTCACCGTCGACCTTGACCTCCGTCCCGCTGTACTTGCCGAACAGGATCTTGTCGCCGACCTTCACATCGAGAGGCCTGACCTGGCCGTCCTCGAGAATCTTGCCCTTGCCGACCGCAACGATTTTTCCCTGCACCGGCTTCTCGGCCGCGGTGTCGGGAATCACGATGCCGCCCGGGGAGGTACGCTCCTCTTCCAGGCGCTTCACGATGACGCGGTCATGAAGAGGACGAATCTTCATGGGTGTTCGCTCCTTAAAAACTCTTGATGATTGGATGGTTATTCGCCGAGGGGAGCTATTAGCACTCCCCCCGTGCGGCTGCTAATGATAGGGAGGGACCTAGCGATTTCAAGCGGTCGCCGGACTTTTTTCGCCAGGAGGGCTGTTTTGGCCACCCGGGAGCGGTCTTGTTCAGGGATGAACCGCAGTTCCTGCCACTCGTCCAGCGCTTGCGCTATAAAGCCGCCATATGCCGTTAAGCATTAGACATATTCTCGCGGCCGGACTGCTGGTCGCGGGCGCCTGCGCCCTGGCGGCACAGGCGCAGTCACCCTCCCCGCCCGCCTCTCCCTCCACCGCGGTGCCGCCCAAGGGCCTGAGCGGCGTCCTCGGCTCAGTCAGGAACACCGGGGACGACTTCCTCCCGGTGGATGAGGCGTTTCGCTTCGACGCACTGGCCGGTGGAAGCGACCAGGTGGTGCTCAACTGGGAGATCGCCGAGGGCTACTACCTCTACAAAGCGCGCATCAGGATCGCGACCGGAAGTGCGGCCGCCCAGCTCGGCACGCCGCAGTTTCCTCAGGGTCAGATCAAGAACGACGAGTACTTCGGCCGCCAGGAGATCTATCACCACGAGTTGCGCGTGACCGTGCCGGTCGCCCGTGCCGCGGGCGGCGCGTTCGCGCTGCCGCTCGAAGTGACCTACCAGGGCTGTGCGGAAAAGGGCCTGTGCTATCCGCCGACGACGAAGTCCGTGAGCGTCACCCTCTCCGGCGGCGCCGGCAGCGCGGGCGGCAACGCTGCATCGGGCAACAGCGGATTCGCGGCTTCCGAGCAATCGCGCTTCGCGCAGCTGCTCACCGGCAACTTCTTCCTGATGATCGGCGGCTTCTATCTCGCGGGGCTGCTGCTCGCCTTCACGCCCTGCGTGCTGCCGATGGTGCCGATCCTCTCCGGGATCATCGCCGGCGGCGGCGCGCACGTGACCACGGGGCGCGCATTCGCGCTCTCGGTGACCTATGTGCTCGGCATGGCGCTCACTTATACGGCCGCCGGCATCGCCGGCGCTGCGATGGGCCGCGAGGTGCAGGCGCTCTTTCAGCAGTGGTGGGTGCTCGCCCTGTTCGCCGCGGTTTTCGTGGCGATGGCGCTGTCGATGTTCGGGCTCTACACGGTGCAAATGCCGGCGGCGATCCAGACCCGCATCGCCAATGTCAGCAACCGCCAGTCGGCCGGCACGTTCAGCGGCGTCGCGGTCATGGGCGCGCTATCGGCCCTCATCGTCACGACCTGTGTGGGTCCGGCGCTGGTCGCAGCGCTCCTCGTCATCAGCCAGACCGGCCAGATCGCCCGCGGGGGAGCGGCGCTCTTTGCCATGAGCATCGGGATGGGGACGCCGCTGCTCATCGTCGGCGCCTCCGCCGGCAAGCTCCTGCCGAAGGCCGGCGCGTGGATGGACTTCGTGAAGAAGCTCTTTGGCGCCATGATGCTGGCGGTCGCTGCGTGGATGCTCGCGCGCATCGTCCCCGATCGCGTGGGGCTGCTTCTCTGGGCGGTGCCGGCGCTGACGCTCGCGTGGCTGCTGTGGTTCGAGCTCAAGACGCGCTCGGCGGCCAAGTGGGTGCTGCGGGTCGCCGGACTCGCGGTCGGGGTCTACGGCGTGGCACTCGCCGCGGGCTCGGCGCTCGGCGGCAGGGATCCGCTGGCGCCGATTCCCGCGCTCGCGCATGAGTCGCGCGAGCTGCCGTTCCGCACCGTCCGCACGGTGGCGGATCTCGAGCGCGAGGTGCACGCCGCGAGCGCCGCAAGGCGCGGCGTGATGCTCGATTTCTCCGCCGACTGGTGCACCTCGTGCAAGGAGATGGAGCGCTACACGTTCACCGACCCCGGCGTGCAGAGCGCGCTCGCGCACGTCTCGCTCCTGCGCGCCGATGTGACCGCGGACAACGCGGACGACCAGGCGCTGCTCAAACACTTCGGGATCATCGGACCCCCGACCATTGCCTTCTACGGTCCGGACGGCGGGGAGCGGAGTGAGTACCGTGTAGTCGGGTACATGAAGGCGGACGCCTTCGCCGCCCGGGCTCGCACGGCGTTAGCCGCAGCGCCGTGAAGAGCGGCCGGTGGTCGGCGGCCGTCGCGCTGACCCTGGCGGGTGTGCTCGGCTGCGGCGCCTTGGGCTTCCTCGCCTACCGGCTGATATCGCCTCAGCGGACGCTGAGAGCGAGCGCGCCCCCGGCAGCGCGCCCCGCGGATCTGGCCCCGGCGGTCCCGGTCGCCGGCGGCGGGGGTAAACCGATCCCCGATACCCTTCCCGATTTCTCCCTCCCCGACGCGAGCGGTGCACCCCATCGCCTGGCCGAGTGGGCAGGCAGGCCACTGGTGGTCAACTTCTGGGCTACCTGGTGCGAGCCCTGCCGCCGGGAGATTCCCCTTCTCGAAGGCCTTCGCCGCGAAAACGCTGGAAATGCCATCGAAATAGTCGGGATCGCAATCGATCAGCGTGATTCTGTCGAAAAATACGTCCGGGACATGAAAATCGACTACCCGGTGCTGATCGGCGAGAAGGGGGGCCTCGAAGCCGCGGCCGCCTTCGGAATGGAGCCGGTTCTTCCGTTCTCGGCCTTCGCAGACGCCCGCGGGCGAATCGTCACGGTCAAGATCGGCGAGTTGCATCGGGACGAGGCGACGTTCATCCTCGCCCGCCTGGCCGACATCGGGGCCGGCCGACTGACGCTCGAGGCCGCCCGGGGACAGATCGATGCGGCCATGCGGAGCCTGGCGGTTTCCCGTGCCGCCGCAGGGGGCGACTGAGCCAAGTTCTGCGAGATCTCCGCAGATCGCCTCAAGAACTATCCCAATTGGGCCCAGATTAGGGTACATTCGCCGCGCCTGTGTGACCCAAACCGATAAGAAGACGCGCGCCTGATGGCCCGAGTGCTGTTGCTGAACGGCCCGAACCTCAATCTGCTCGGCACCCGCGAGCCGGCTCTCTACGGGACCGACACCCTCGAGGCGATCGAGAAGCGGGCGGTCGCGCTCGCGCGTGAGGCGGGACATGAGCTCATCGCCTTCCAGAGCAACGCCGAGCACGAGCTCATCGGGCGCATCCAGCGCGCCCCATCCGAGGGCGTGGGTTTCGTGATCTTCAACCCGGGCGCCTTCACCCATACGAGCATCGCGCTGCGCGATGCGCTGCTCGGGACGCACCTGCCTTTCATCGAGCTGCACCTTTCCAACACGCAGGCGCGCGAGCCATTTCGCCGACATTCCTATTTCTCCGACATCGCCGTCGGTGTCATCGCCGGTTTCGGAGCCTTCGGCTACGAGCTGGCGGTGCGGGCCGCCGCGCAGCATCTGGCACGCGGCGCCTGAGCGGCGCACGGCACTGCAGGACCGAGGGGGCATTGCCCGGCATGGACATTCGAAAAATCAAGAAACTGATCGAGCTGCTGGAGGAATCCGGCATCGCGGAGATCGAGATCAAGGAGGGGGAGGAGGCCGTGCGCATCAGCCGCATGACCGCGCCCGCCGCGGGCATCCCGGTCACGCAGGTGGTGCACGCGGCAGCGCCGGCGGCCGGCGTCGCACCCAGGGTGCCCGAGCTGCAGCCGGCCGCGCCCGCCGACGCGGGGGCCGGCAAGCCGAAGCCGGGCGAGCACGTCATCACCGCGCCCATGGTCGGTACTTTCTATGCCGCCCCCTCTCCGGGAGCCAAGCCCTTCGTCGAGATCGGCGATGAGATCAAGGTCGGCCAGGTTCTTTGCGTCATCGAAGCGATGAAGATGATGAACCAGATCGAAGCCGACAAGGCCGGGCGGATCGCCTCGATCATGGCGCGTAACGGCGATCCGGTGGAGTTCGGCCAACCGTTGTTCATCATCGAATAGCGGCCCATGATCGAGAAGCTGGTCATCGCCAATCGCGGCGAGATTGCCCTGCGGATCCTGCGGGCGTGCCGCGAGCTCGGCATCAAGACGGTCGCGGTGCACTCCACCGCCGATTACAGCCTCAAGCACGTGCTGCTCGCGGACGAGTCGGTGTGCATCGGTCCACCGCCATCCGCCGGCAGCTACCTCAACATGCCGGCGATCATCTCGGCCGCGGAGGTGACCGACTCGGTTGCCATCCACCCGGGCTACGGCTTCCTCTCCGAGAACGCCGACTTCGCCGAGCGCGTCGAGAAGAGCGGCTTCGTGTTCGTCGGGCCGAAGGCCGAGACCATCCGCACCATGGGCGATAAGGTCTCGGCCATCAAGGTCATGAAGTCGCACGGGGTGCCGTGCGTGCCCGGCTCCGACGGTCCGCTGGGCGATGACGGCGACGAAAACCTGCGCATCGCGCGCGACATCGGCTACCCGGTCATCATCAAGGCCTCGGGCGGCGGCGGCGGCCGCGGCATGCGCGTGGTGCACACCGACGCCTCGCTCCTCAACGCTATCGGCATCACGCGCGCCGAGGCGCGCGCCGCCTTCGGCAACGACCAGGTCTACATGGAGAAATTCCTCGAGCGGCCGCGCCACATCGAGTTCCAGGTACTGGGCGATGCGCACGGCAACGTGATCCACCTCGGCGAGCGCGACTGCTCGATGCAGCGCCGCCACCAGAAGGTGATCGAGGAAGCGCCGGCGCCGGGGATCACCCTGCGGCAGCGCAAGACCATGGGGGACCGCTGCGTCGAGGCGTGCCGCGCGGTCGGCTACCGCAGCGCCGGTACGCTCGAGTTCCTCTACGAGGACGGTGAGTTCTACTTCATCGAGATGAACACCCGCATCCAGGTCGAGCATCCGGTCACCGAGCTCATCACCGGCATCGATCTGGTCAAGGCGCAGCTGCTGATCGCGAGCGGCGAGCGGCTGCCCTACTCGCAGAGCGACGTGCAGATCCGCGGCCATGCCATCGAGTGCCGCATCAACGCCGAGGACCCGAAGACCTTCGTGCCCTCGCCCGGGCCGATCCGCCTGTGGCACGCCCCCGGCGGCCCCGGCATCCGCGTCGACAGCCACGTGTACTCCGGCTACAACGTGCCGCCTTACTACGACTCACTGATCGCGAAACTGGTCGCGCACGGCGACAGCCGCGAAACGGCCATCGCCCGCATGAAGAACGCGCTTGCGGAGATGGTGATCGAGGGCATCAAGACCAACGTCGCCCTGCACCAGGAGATCTTCAACCACGCGGCCTTCCAGAAGGGCGGCACCGACATCCACTACCTGGAGCGGCGGCTCGGTTTGCGGTGAGGATGGGTGCGTCCGCAGCGCGCGCGGCCACCCAAGCGCATGCCTTCCTACGCAGTGCTCAGCTGGCGCGCTCAAGTGATCCGCAGGCGCATCGAGCCCATGCGCATGCCTTCCTACGGAGTGCTCGGCTGGCGCGCTCAAGTGATCCGCAGGCGCATCGAGCCGCGCATAATCGGCGCATGGGGGCCACCGTCGCGATCTCATTCGACTTAGAAGCGCTCGACCCCGAAGGCGCGGAGAGCGTCTGCCTCGCCTGCGGCGCGGTCGCCGTCACCCTGGTCGATTCGCGCGACGACCCGGTGCTCGAACCGGCGCCGGGCGAAGTGCGGCTGTGGCCGGCGACCCGCCTGAGCGCCCTGTTCGTCGATGCGGGCGAGCCGCGCGCGCTCGCCGAGGCGGTCGCCACGGCACTCGACCTGCCGCCCGGGCGCATCACCGCCGAGGTACTTCCGGAGCGCGCCTGGGAGCGCGAATGGCTCAAGGACTTCCATGCCATGCGCTTCGGCGAGCGGCTGTGGGTATGTCCGCGGCACGAGCGCGTGGGCGAGGCGAACGCCGTCGTCGTGACGCTCGATCCCGGGCTCGCCTTCGGCACCGGCACCCATCCGAGCACCGCGCTGTGCCTGCGCTACCTCGATGCGCATCTCCCGCGCGGCGCGCGCGCCATCGACTACGGCTGCGGCTCGGGTGTGCTGGCGCTCGCCTGCGCCAAGCTCGGCGCCGCTGAGGTCCACTGCTTCGATATCGACGGCCAGGCGCTCATCGCCACCCGCGAAAACGCGCTCGAGAACGCCGTCGCCGGCGTGGTCCGCGTCCACGAGCGCGCCGAGGGGCTGCCCGGCGGGGTCGACGTGCTCATGGCCAACATCCTCTCCGGGACTCTGCGCGCTCTCGCCCCGAGGTTCGCAGCCCTGGTGCGCCCGGGCGGCGTCGCCGTGCTCGCCGGACTCATGCGGCACGAGGTCGCCGACGTGACAGGCGCTTACGCCGCGTGGTTTGATGTGGCGGGGTGCGGAGAGAGCGGCGATTGGGCCTGTCTGAGCGCGCGCCGCCACTGATTCGATGTTCACCGTCTGTCCCAAGTGCGCCCTGACGCTGGTCGTGACCGCGGCCGATCTGCGTGTGGCACAGGGCTACGTGCGCTGCGGCCGCTGCTCGAGCGTGTTCAACGCGCTGGCGCAGCTTTCCGACGAACGCGCGGCGCGCGCCGCCGAGACTGCGCAAGCCGAGCCCGAGCCCGAAGAGCCAGCGCCTGAAGAGCCAGCGCCCGAAGCGCCCGCGCCGGCGCCCGCCGCCACGGGCGGCGCGGCTGATGAGGAGCCGGTTTCCGAGGACGCGCTCGAGTTCAATCCCGAGAAGACGGACGTCTCATCGGTGTTCGTGGCGGCAGAGCCCGATCCTGACTGGACCGCCGCCACTGGCTCCTTCAAGTCGCTGGTCGCCGCCAACCAGGAGGCGGTCACGCCCCGATCCGGTTCCGCGGCTGCAGCAGCGGGCGACGACCTCGACCTCGATGCGGCTCTGCTCTCCGACATCGCGCAGAGCGAGCCTGGCGCCGCCAGACCCGCCGCCGCGCCTGCGCGGCGCGAGCCGGCAGCGCCGCCAGCTCGTCAGGCGCCGGCGCCCGCTGCGCCCGCCCCGGCACCCGCACCCCTGCCGCCCCCGGACGAGGCCGACGCCGACGGGTTCGCCACACTCGCGCGTGCTCCCGAGCCGCAAGCCGCTCCGCGAGCGCTCGTCTGGACGGTGGGCGCGGTGCTGCTCGCGCTGGTGCTCGTCGCGCAGATCATCAATCACCAGCGCGACGCGCTCGCCACCGACCCGCGCTTCAACCGGCCGCTGACGGCGCTGTACGCCGCGCTCGGTGTCCCGCTCGCGCCCCGTTGGGACCTGCATGCCTACGATGTGCGCCAGCTCGGCGCCACGGTCGACCAGGGCAGCCACGGCGCGATCACCGTCCGTGCCAGCATTCGCAACGCCGGCGCGCGGCCCCAGCCGCTGCCGCTGCTGCGCGTGACGCTGCAAGACCGCTTCGGCAACCGCCTCGCCTCGCGCGACGTTCAGCCGCGCGACTACCTGCCGCCCAGCATCCCGCCGACCTCATTGCTCGCCCGCGACCAGCGTATCGATGCCGAGCTGGCCTTCGTCGACCCGGGAGCGAGCGCGGTGGGTTTCGAGCTCGACGCCTGCCTGCCGCTCGCCGGCGGCGGCGTCGCCTGCGCCAACGACGCGGGTGGCGTCAGATGAATGTGCGCATCGGGCCCTACGTCCTGCCCTCGCCGGTCGTGCTCGCGCCCATGGCGGGAGTGACCGATCGGCCGTTCCGCATCCTGTGCCGCAGGCTGGGCGCCGGGCTCGCGGCGTCCGAGATGCTGAGCGCGGATACGCGCCTCTGGTCCACGCCCAAGTCACGCCACCGCATGGACCATGCGGGCGAGCCCGAGCCGCGCGTGGTGCAGCTCGCCGGTGCAGACGCGCAAGCGCTCGCTGAGGCGGCGCGCCTCAACGTCGCACTCGGCGCGCAGATCATCGACCTCAACATGGGCTGCCCCGCGAAAAAAGTCTGCGGCCGGCTCTGCGGCTCGGCGCTGCTCAGGGACGAGGCGCTGGTGGCGCGCATCCTCGAGGCGGTGCTGCGCGCGGTCGATGTGCCCGTGACGCTCAAGATCCGCACCGGCTGGGACCGCAGTTGCGTGAACGGCGTCGAAATTGCAGCGATCGCCGAGCGCTGCGGCGTCGCAGCGCTCGCCGTGCACGGGCGCACGCGCGCGGATTTCTACGCAGGCTCGGCCGAGTACGCCACCATTCGCGACATCAAGAGGCGGGTACGCATTCCGGTGTTCGCCAACGGCGATATCGGCGACGGAAAAAAAGCCCGCGAGGTACTTGATTTCACCGGTGCGGACGGAGTAATGGTCGGCCGCGCGAGTCACGGGTCGCCATGGATTTTTCGCGCTGTCAACCGCGAGCTGTACGGCGAGCTGCACAGCGGATTTGCGACGCCGGCACTTCAGCGCGGCGACCTGCGTGATATCATCCTCGCGCATCTCGACTCGGTGTACAGCTTCTACGGCGAGGAGACCGGAGTCCGGATCGCGCGCAAACATCTCGGCTGGTATTGCGGGCAGTTGCTGGATGAGCCGGTGTCGGTCCGGCGGGATTTGATGGGGGCCGCGAATACCACCGCACAGTTCGCGCAGGCGTTTAAGCATTTCGATGAATGGGTGGGTGGGGCCGCCGTGGCGGCCTGAGAACGGTTTTTCCCTCGGGGGGTCACATGACGGCAAAAAAGAAGACTCGGTCTCGTGAAGCCGCCGCCGCCAGAGTGAATGGACGCGATCTGCCGCTGCGAAATCACGCCGAACGTGCGCTGAGCGAATATTTCACCAGCCTGAACGGCCACCGACCCGCCCATCTGTACGACCTCGTGCTGCGCGAAGTGGAGGAGCCGCTGTTTCGCGTGGTACTCGACTACGCGCAGGGCAACCAGAGCCGCGCCGCCGGCATTCTCGGCATCAATCGTGGAACGCTGCGCAAGAAGCTGAAGCAGTTCGGACTTGCAGGCTCCTGAAGCCGCTGATTCCCGCCGGCGCCAGCGCGCGCCGGCCGTCATGAGGGGCTGAAGCCCATGTCGTCGCCAGCCGTGCGCCGCGCGCTGCTATCCGTCTCCGACAAGGCCGGGGTGATCGAGCTCGGGCGTGCGCTCAGCTCACGCGGCGTCGAGATCCTCTCGACCGGCGGCACGGCGCGCCTCCTGGCCGCCAACGGGGTCGCGGTACGCGAGGTCGCGAGCCACACCGGCTTTCCGGAGATCATGGACGGGCGGGTGAAAACCCTGCATCCGAAGATCCACGGGGGGCTGCTCGGCCGGCGCGGCGTCGACGACGCCGTCATGGCGCAGCACGGCATCGCGCCCATCGATCTGCTGGTGGTGAATCTCTACCCCTTCGGTGAGACCGTGGCGCGACCGGGCTGCAGCTACCAGGAGGCCATCGAGAATATCGACATCGGCGGCCCGGCGATGCTGCGCGCCGCGGCCAAGAACCACGAGTCGGTGCTGGTCGTGGTCGACCCGGCGGATTACCCGCAGGTCTTGAAGGAACTCGACACGCACCAGGGTGGAAGCGACGCGGCGACGCGCGCGCGCCTCGCGGCCAAGGCCTTCGCCCACACGGCCGCCTACGACACCATGGTCGCCGCCTTCCTCGCGTCCCGCGGCCACGCAGCGCCGTTCCCTGCGACGCTGCCGCTGGTCTTCGAGAAGATCCAGGAGCTGCGCTACGGCGAGAATCCGCACCAGCGTGCGGCCTTCTACCGCGACCCCGGTGCGCGCGGCGCCAGCATCGCCCGGGCGGAGTTCCTGCAGGGGAAGGAGCTTTCCTATAACAACATCGCCGACGCCGACACCGCCATCGAGTGCGTGCGGCAGTTCGCCGAGCCCGCCTGCGTCATCGTCAAGCACGCCAATCCCTGCGGCGCCGCCGTCGCCGCCACGCCACTCGAGGCCTACGAGCGCGCCTACCGCACCGACCCGACCTCGGCGTTCGGCGGCATCATCGCCTTCAACCGCGCACTCGATGCGGCCAGCGCCCGCGCCATCACCGAGCGCCAGTTCGTCGAGGTACTCGCGGCGCCCTCGGTCGACGCGCAGGCAGTGCCGGTGCTGGCCGCGAAGCCCAACGTGCGCGTGCTCGCGCTCGGGGACCTGGCCGCGCCGGCCGCCGAAAGTCCCGAGCTGCGCAGCGTGACCGGCGGGCTGCTGGTGCAGTCGCGCGACCTCGAGGACCTGCCCGAGGGCGAGCTGCGCGTGCCGACGCGCCGCAAGCCGAGCCCCGGGGAGCTGCTCGATCTCAGGTTCGCCTGGAGCGTGTGCCGGTTCGTGAAATCCAACGCCATCGTGCTGGCACGCGAGCGCGCCACGATCGGCGTCGGTGCCGGTCAGATGAGCCGGGTCTACTCGACGCGCCTCGCCGCCATGAAGGCGGCGGACGAGAAGCTCGCGGTGGCAGGCTCGGTGATGGCATCGGACGCGTTCTTCCCCTTCCGCGACAACCTCGACGTCGCCGCCGGCTTCGGCGTGCGCGCGGTCATCCAGCCCGGCGGGAGCGTGCGCGACGCCGAGGTGATTGCCGCGGCGGACGAGCACGGCATCGCCATGGTGTTCACCGGCATGCGGCACTTCCGCCATTAGGCGCGCGCCGCGATGAAAGTCCTCATCGTCGGCGGGGGCGGCCGCGAGCATGCGCTCGCCTGGAAGTGCGCCTCCGCGCCGCGCGTGAGCGAGGTGCTGGTCGCTCCTGGTAACGCCGGCACGGCCGGCGAGCCCAGGGTGCGCAACGTCGAAGTCGCCGCCGAGGACCTCGCCGGGCTCGTGCGCCTCGCGGCCGCCGAGCGCGTCGACCTCACGATCATCGGTCCGGAGGCGCCGCTGGTGGCGGGCGTGGTGGATGCCTTCGCGGCGGCGGGCCTCAGGTGCTTCGGCCCGACGCAGGCGGCTGCACGGCTCGAGGGCTCCAAGGCCTTCGCCAAGAGCTTCCTCACCCGCCACGGCATTCCGACCGCCCGCTCGCAGACCTTCACGCGTGAGCGCTTCGATGCGGCGTGGCTGCGCGCACAGCCCGCGCCGCTGGTCGTAAAGGCGAGCGGGCTCGCCGCGGGCAAGGGTGTCGTGATCGCCGCCTCGCACGCGGAGGCGCTGGCCGCCGTCGAGGGAATGTTCGCGGGCCAGTTCGGCAATGCGGGGCACGAGGTGGTCATCGAAGAGTTCCTGCAGGGAGAGGAGGCGAGCTTCATCGTGATGGCCGACGGCGCGCACATCCTGCCGCTCGCGAGCTCGCAGGATCACAAGCGCCGCGACGACGGCGACCGCGGACCGAACACCGGCGGCATGGGCGCCTATTCCCCGGCTCCGGTGGTCACCGAGCGGCTGCACGGGCGCATCATGCGCGAGGTCATCGAGCCCACGGTCCGCGGGCTCGCCACCGACGGCCTGCCCTACACCGGCTTTCTCTACGCGGGCCTCATGATCGCTCCCGACGGGACTGCGAACGTGCTCGAGTTCAACTGCCGGCTGGGAGATCCCGAGACGCAACCCATCATGATGCGCCTCGAGTCGGACCTGACCGCGCTCTGCGAGGCCGCGCTCGACCGGCGCCTCGACGGCGTGCGCGCCGAGTGGGCTCCACGCGCGGCGCTCGGCGTGGTGATGGCCGCGGCGGGCTACCCCGAGAGCGTGCGCAAGGGCGACGTCATCGAAGGGCTCGAGCGCGCCGCGCAACTGCCCGGCAAGATCTTCCATGCCGGTACCCGGCTCGAGGGTGGCCGCGTGCTCACCAACGGAGGGCGCGTGCTGTGCGCCGTGGGCCTCGGGGCAAGCGTGGCCGCGGCGCAGCGTGAGGCCTACGCCCTCGCCGACACGGTGCATTGGGCCGGGGTTCACTACCGCCGCGACATCGGCTACCGCGCCGTGCAGCGCGAGGGCGGCAGCGTGTGAGCCGCTGATGGCTTTCGAGCATCCTTCCCCTCACGTCATCGAGCTCGAGGTCGAGGCGCCGGACATCGACGCCTACGATCACGTCAACAACGCCGTGTACCTCACCTGGCTCGACCGCGCTGCCTGGTCGCACTCGGCGGCGCTCGGCGTGCCGCTCGAGCGGTGCGTCGCAATACGGCGGGGAATGGCGGCGCTGCGCACCGAGATCGACTTCGTGCGCGCGGCCGTGTTAGGAGACCGCGTGCGCGTGGCCACCTGGATCGCCGACGGCAACGGCCGCCTGCGGGTCGCGCGGCGCTTCCAGGTGGTGCGGGCCGCGGACGATGCCACCCTGGCGCGCGCGCGCACCGAGTACGTGTGCATCAACCTCGATACCGGACGCGCGGTGCGGATGCCGGAGCTGTTTGCCCGGGCCTATGTGACGACGCCAGGATGACCCTGCTGCGCAGCCGCCAAACGTCTGCGCCCGGGTTGCCACGAAGTGCTCGCGACGCAGTAATGTCCGCCGAAATCGCCGATGAGGGTTGGCAGCGGGCGCAGCCGGCAAAAGCGCCGCTTTTTGCCGGCGGCCGACGGAGTAATGTCCGGCAACGGCACTGCGCAGGCGGCAAGAGTCGCGCCTTTTGCCGCCGGCAATGAAGCTGATGTCCGCCGAAGTCGCCGCAGGCGATTTCGACCAAATCGACTAATAACTGAATCGCACGAAGGCCTCGGGACCCTTAAAGCTCATCGCGACGACCCCCGGGATGCTGCCGCTGTCGCCCGACAGCGAGATACGCATGCTGGTGAAGCCGACGCCGAGCGAGAAATAGGGATTCCACCGGTACTGCAGATCGCCGTGAAGGTCCGTATACGAGCCGTCGAAGCCGCTGACCGCGGCCT
>DASPSF010000001.1:0-12957 GCA_035624075.1 Steroidobacteraceae bacterium
GATGCTGCCGCTCGAGCTCGCGGGCAGTACCGAGGCGCGCCGCGCGGCCACCGAGACCCTCACCCGCGTAGGCCTCAAGGGGCGCACCGGGCACTACCCGCGCCAGCTCTCGGGCGGCGAGCAGCAGCGTGTCGCCATTGCCCGCGCCTTCGTCACCCGGCCGGCGGTGCTGTTCGCGGACGAGCCCACCGGCAACCTCGACACCGCGACCGGCGCGCGGGTCGGCGAGCTGCTGTTCGAGCTCAACGCCAACGCCCACACGACGCTGGTGCTCGTGACGCACGACCGCGAGCTCGCCGCGCGCTGCGGCCGGACGCTGCGCATGGAAGCCGGACGCATCGTATGAAGGCGGCGCGGCTGGCGCTGCGCACGCTCGCGCGCGAGTGGCGCTCGGGCGAGCTCGGGGTGCTGCTGCTCGCGCTCACCGTGGCGGTCGCAGCGCTCACCGGTGTGGGCTTTCTGGTAGGAAGGATCAGCGCGGCCATGGCGCTGCAGGCGAGCTCGGTGCTCGCGGCCGACATCCGCCTGAGCTCGCCCCGCGCGCTCGGCGATGACTACTTCGCCGAGGCGAGGCGCCGCGGGCTCGCGTCCTCGCGCACCATCTCGCTCCTCTCGGTGGTCTTCAACGGCGATGCCAGTCAGCTCACCAACGTGACGGCGGTGACGGCGGGCTATCCGTTGCGCGGCCGGGTGCTCGTGGGCGATGAGCCCTTCGCCCCCGGCAAGCCGGCGGCCGGCATTCCCGCGCCGGGGGAGGCCTGGCCGGCGTCCAAGCTGCTCGCCGCTGTTGGCGGTAGCGTCGGCTCGCAGCTCACGATCGGCGCGGCGAGCTTTCGCGTGACGCGCGTTCTCATCTCGCGGCCCGACCAGGGCGGCACCTTCGCCGAGCTCGCCCCGAGCCTCATCATGAACGCCGCGGACCTCCCGGCTACGCGCCTCATCCAGCCCGGCAGCCGCGTGAGCTACCACGGCCTGTTCGCGGGCGAGCGCGCCGCCATCGAGGACTTCAAGGCCTGGCTCGCGAGTCACAAGCTCCGCGGCGAGCGGCTGCGCGACATCACCGACGCAAGTCCTCAGGTGCGCAACGCCGTCGACCGCTCCGGGCGATTCCTGAGTCTCGCGAGCCTGGTGAGCGTGCTGCTCTGTGCGATTGCGGTGGCGATGGCCGCGCGCCGCTACGTGAACCGGCATCTCGATACCGTGGCGCTCTTGAAGACCCTCGGCGCGACCCGCGCCTTCACGCTCAGCGTCGCGGTGCTGCAGCTGCTCGCGCTGGCACTGATTGCGGCGCTCTTGGGCTCGGCGCTCGGGTTCCTCGCGCAGGAGTGGCTGCTGCGCACCATCCGCGGGCTGCTCGCGGTGACGGTGCTCCCGGCCCCGAGCGCCGCGCCGCTGGCGCTCGGCTTCATGACGGCGATCGCCGTGCTGGCGGGGTTTGCGCTGCCGCCGCTCATTCAGCTCGGGCGCGTGCCGGCGCTGCGGGTCCTGCGGCGCGACCTGGGGCCGCCGCCGCCGCTGGTGCTGCTGGCCTTCGGCCCGGCGGTCGCGGTGGTGGCGTTGCTCATCTACTGGGTGGTGCGGGACGTGCGGCTTTCTCTCTATCTCGGCGCGGGCCTCGCGGCGTTTCTCGCGGTGCTGGCCGCTGCCGGCACGGGGCTGGTGTTGCTCGCCGGGCGCCTGCGCGGGCGTGTGGGGGTGGCGTGGCGCTATGGGGTGGCAAACTTGAGCCGGCGCCGCGCCGAGAGCGTCGTGCAGCTCGTGGCCTTCGGCACGGGGATCATGGTGCTGCTGCTGCTCGGCATCATTCGTGATGACCTGAACAGCGACTGGCGGCGCACGCTGCCGCCGGACCTTCCCAACTACTTCTTCATCAACATCCCGCCCGGCGAGCGCGACGCCTTCATCCGCTTCGTCGAGGCGCAGGGCGCGCGCACCACGCGCGTGCTGCCCATGATTCGCGGGCGTTTGACCGCCATCAACGGACAGCCGATCGAGGAGGGGCGCCGCGGCGGCCGCGACGAGGAGGGCTTTGCGACGCGCGAGCAGAATCTCACCTGGACCACCGACTTGGGAAGCGACAACCGCGTCGTCGCCGGACGCTGGTGGACGGCGGAGGATGCCGGCAAGCCGCTGGTGTCGCTCGCGACCGAGTTCCAGGAGGCGCTCGGGGTATCGTTGGGTGATCAGCTGACCTTCGATATCGGCGGCGAGACGATCGAGACCACGGTCGCGAGCATCCGCAAGGTCAAGTGGGACAGTTTCCGGCCCAACTTCTTCATCGTGTTCGCGCCGGGGGTGCTGGACCGTGTGGCCGGCACCTACATGACGAGCGCCTACTTCACGCCCGGCACCGCGCGCACGCTCGCCGAGCTCGCGCACCGCTTCCCGAGCGTCTCGATCTTCGATATCGACGAGCTGCTCACCGAGGTGCGCGCCGTGCTCGACAAGGCCGCGATCGCCGTGCAGAGCGTGTTCGTCTTTACGCTGTTCGCCGGTCTCACGGTGCTGCTCGCGGCGGTGCAGTCGAGCCGCGACGAGCGCCGCTACGAGAGCGCGATGCTGCGCACTCTCGGCGCGAGCCGCGGCACGGTGGTGCAGGGGGTGCTCGCCGAGTTCGTGACCTTGGGAGTCCTGTCGGGATTGATCGCCGCGGCCGGCGCCTCGCTCGCCGCTTACTTCCTCACGACGCGCTGGCTCGAGCTCCGCTACGCCTTCGATCTCACGCCCTGGTGTGTCGGCATCATGGGCGGAGCGCTGCTGGTTGCCGCGGGCGGCTGGCTCGCCACCCGCAGCGTCGTCAATCAGCCGCCGCTCACGACGCTGCGCGCCTGACGGTCTTCCGGACGCTCATGGGCGCAATCGGATGTCGCCTGCGTTCTCCGGCCGCAGTCCGCGTTTTCCGGCGTAGCAGGCGCGGATGCGCGCGAAGTCCTGCGGCGCATCTCCGCTGAGGCTCACGTACGTCTCGATGCCCACGGTCCTGGTCGCGTAGTCGATGTAACCGAGGCCCACACACAGGCCGCCGGCAAGCGCGATGCGGTAGAAGCCGGACTTCCAGTGATCCGTGTAGGCGCGGGTACCCTCGGGAGTCATGCCGAGCCACAGCGATTCGCTGCGGGCAAATTCCGCGAGCAGCGTGTCCACGAATCCGGAAGGATCGCGCCGATTGACCGGGATGCCGCCCAATTGCAGCAACAGCCGCCGCACCGGCCAGCGAAACAGAGTGTCCTTGCCCAGCCAGCCCACCTGAAAGCCGGTGGCGATCTTGTAGAGCATGCCGATGATGAAGTCCCAGTTCGAAGTGTGGGGATACACGACGATGATGCCTTTGGGGACCGGCGGAGGCACGAACACCCAGCGCCAGCCGAACTGCCGCAGGAGCAGACCCGACGCGCGCTGTGCAAGCGTCATGATTCCGCCACCACCGCCGATGGTCTCGTTGGCATAGTCGATACCTGGGCTGCCACAATGCAGCGATTCCTGGGACCGCTGATTATCGTTTGAACGGGGGAGATTCGATGTACTGCCCATCCCTTTTTCGTGAGGACCGGCTCGAGGCTCAGCAAGCGCTCATTCGAAGTCATCCCCTCGGTCTGCTGATCTCACACGGGCCGGGTGGGCTGCTGGCGAATCTGCTGCCATTCGTCCTGAAGACGGGCAGCTCCGAGCGCGGCGTGCTGCAGGTTCATATGGCCCGTGCAAACCCGCAGTGGCGCGAGCTCGATGGTCAGCCGGTGCTGGTGGTGTTTCGGGGTGCCGACGCCTACGTCAGCCCGTCCTTGTATGCAACCAAGAAGGAGACCGGCAAGGTGGTCCCGACCTGGAACTATGCGATGGTCCAGGTCCGCGGCGAAGCCAGGTTACACGAGGAGGCCGAGTGGCTCACGCCGCAGCTCAACGCACTGACGACCGCGCGTGAGGCGTCCCGCGCACAGCCCTGGTCGATCACCGATGCTCCGCCTGACTATATCGAGGCGCAGAAGAAAGCCATCGTCGGCATCGAGATCGAGATCGCGGCGATCGAAGGCAAGTGGAAGGTGAGTCAGAACCAGCCGGAGGCCAATCGCCGCTCCGTGGTCGCCGGCTTCCGTCTGGACGAAAGCACACGCGAGATGGCCGAGCTCGTGCGCAGCTACGGCAAGATCGAATAGCGCCCGCGGCACGGACGCGGTCGTGGCTCAGCGCTGCGCGATGCCGATCGTCACCCAGGAATCGGGCTGCGGCTCGAGACGCGCGGTGAGCCCCTCGATCGTGAGGAGGTAGTTCCCCGGGCCGAAGGCCGAGCTGTTGACCGCCACGCGCAGGTGGCCGTTCGAGTCCTTGGTGAGATTGTCGATGACCATCACGCGCCCCTGGTCGAGGCGGTCGATGGTGACGCGGAAATCCTTGTACGGTGAGCGCGACTCGTCGATGTGGAAGTCGACGAGCTGTGCGGCGCCGCCGCCGATCACGATGGCGGGCGTGCTGGAGGCGCCCGAGCGGTTCGGCAGGAGCCGCACGACACGGGTGCTGGTCGCTGCATCGAGCGTGCGATCGGACACCTGCCGCTGCAGCTCGAGGAGCTTATGAGTCTTGCTCGCGCTGCCGGCCGCGACGATCGCGAGCGAGAGCGCGAGTACCACGGCGAGCCCGGCGGTGCCGAGGATGGCGGCGGGTTGCTGCCAGATCGGCTTCGGCGCCTCCTGCCACGGCTCGGGCTTGCCGCTCGCCTCGAGGAGCCGCACGCCCGCGTTCACGCGCTCGGGAAGTCCCAGCTCGTCCAGCAGCTCGGGGTGCTCCTTGCAGTAGCGCTCGAAATCGGTCGCCGCCTTGATCGGAAGCTTGCCGGAGAGATAGCGCTCGACGACCTGGTTGCGCGCGATGAAGTCGCGGTCCATCCCGCGCGCCGGAAATCCGGTCGAGGTGGCGGACGCGGCCGATGTCGCCGCGGGCGCGGCGGCGGGGGCCGGTGCGGGCTTCGGCGTTGCGGTGCGGGGCTTCTCGGCATGAGCCGGCTGCGCGGGCTTTGCGGGAGGAGCGCTGCGGCGCGCCGGGCCGCTCGCCGCGGTCTTGACGGAAGAAGCGGCCGCCGCGCGCGCGTTCGCCCAGCTCGCAAGCGAAGGGGCTTCCGCCGGCGGCGGGGGGGCGGGCGCGGCGGGCGCCTCCGGCGTCGCCGCAGGAGCCGACGCCGGTTTCCTCGCGATCGGCGTGACGCTCGCGGGCTGCGGCGCCGGGGCGACGCGCGGCTTCGGGGGCGCGGCCGGGGCCGTGGGAGCTGCGGGCTTTGGCGGCTTCACCGGCTCCTGAGGAGCGACGGCAGCGGCCGCCGCGAGCTTCTGGGCGGCGGCGGTGAGTGAGGCGCGCCTCGCGAGCGGCACCATCGCGGGCGCAGCCGGAGGCGTCGCTTCGGCCGTCCTGGTGGCCGGCGCCGGGCTCGCGCTGGCGGGCTTGGGTGTGGGCGTTGGCGCGGGGGCGGCTGCCGGGGCGGGGGCGGCGCTGGACTTCGCGGGCGCTTCCGAATCGGGCAGCAGAGTCAGCTCTTCCTCGTCACGAGTGACGCGCAGCGACGGGCCTTGCGGGGCGGGCCCCACCGGGAGCGGCGCCGACAGCATCTTGTCGACCTCGAGAGCGTCGTCGAGGGCGAGCGGCGCGTCCGGATCGATGGGCTCGAGCACCTGCGGAGCCTCGGGCGTCTCGGCTTCGTCGACTCCGGGGATGGTCGGCTCGTCATCGGCGAGCAGGAACTCCGGCTTCAGCAGGGTCTGGGTCGCCTCGGTCTCGCCCTGCGCGGGCGCGTCTTTGGCGGCCTCGGGGGCCGGCTGCGGCTTGGGGGCGGACGCGGGCACGGCGGCCGTCTCATCCAGCGTCAATTCAGGCAGAGGTTCCACGGGCGGGCGGGACGCAGCTTCCATAGGTGGACATATCTTTACAACGACGTCCGGTGGCGGCGTCGGGGTGGCTCACAGATCGGGGACCGAGGGGCGACTTCGTGACGCAGGTCTCACTCGGCGCGCGGGCGCGAGCGCTCCTCGGACGGCCGTCACGGCGTTTTCACACCGCCCGCACCTGAGAGGAAGTACTCGATCTTGTCGCGGTAGGTGCGCGAGAGCTTGAGCTCATGCCCGCCCTCGAGCGTGAGAAAGTACTCGCCGTTCATGTGCGCCCGCAGGCTTCGCACCAAACGCAGGTTCACGATCGTCGAGCGGTGCACGCGCTGGAAGAGATTGGGATCGAGGAGCTCTTCGAGCTCTTTCATGGTGCCGCGCAGGATGTGGGTCTCGCCGGCGGCGTGGATACACATGTAATCGCCGGCCGCATCGATCCACTGGATGCTCGCTACCGGCACGCGCACCGTCTCGCGCCCCTGCCGGATCGGCAGCACCTCGGGGCGCCCGGCGCCGAGCGCCTTGCGGCCGTGCTCGAGCAGCTCATCGAGCACCAGCTCGCCGCAGCCGGTGATCTCCGCAATGATCTGCATGAGGCGGTCGCGCTGGGTGGCGGCGCTGCGCGCGGCCAGGTGCTCGCGCACCCGCTCCACCGCCTCGGCGAAGCGCTGCTCGTCGATGGGCTTCAGCAGATAATCGATGGCCCGTGCCTCGAAGGCCTGGATCGCGTACTGGTCGTAGGCGGTCACGAACACCACGATCGGCATCGATTCCTGCGGCAGGTGCGCCAGCACCTCGAAGCCCGACATGGCCGGCATCTGGATGTCGAGGAACACGAGATCCGGCTTGTACTGCTGGATGGCGGCGAGCGCCTCGCGGCCGTTGGCGCACTGCGCGACAATCTCGAAGTCCGGCAGCTCGCGCACCCGGATCTCGATCCCGCGCCGTGACAGCACCTCGTCGTCGACGATGATCGTACGAACCTTCATGCGTGCATGCCTCCCGAACGCCGCGCGGCCAGCGCCCGCTGCGCCGCCCGCTCCTCCGGCGGTGCCGTCTCGAGCGGCAGCGCCATGTCGACCCTGAGCCCCGGATGACAGTTGATCGCTGCGAAGCGGCAGTTCTCCCCGTACAGCACGTTGAGCCGCTCGCGCGTATTGGCGAGTCCCACGCCGCGGCGGTCGCTCGGCGGCGGCCCGGCCGGCAGCCCCGGGCCGTCGTCGATCACCGAGAGCTCGAGCAGCCCCTCGCGCGTGCGCCCCTCGATGCGCACCAGCCCGCCCTGCTCGCGCGCCGAGACCGCGTATTTGAGCGAGTTCTCCAGCAGCGGCTGCAGCAGCAGGCTCGGCACCAGGGCATCGAGCGCCTCCTCCTCGATCGCGTACTCGATCTTCAGCCGCTCGCCGAAGCGCAGCCGCTCGGTGCCGAGATAGAGGTCGAGGGCCTCGATCTCCTGGCGCAGCGTCACCTTCTTCACGGGGTCCTGGTCGAGCGTGTAGCGCAGGAACTCCGACAGCCGCGCCACGGCCTGGTTCGCCTTGCGGTTCTGGTTGTCGAGAATCAGCGTCGAGATGGCATTCAGCGTATTGAAGAGGAAATGGGGATTGAGCTGGTAGCGCAGCATCTTCAGCTGCGCCTCCTGCGCGAGCGCTACCGCCTTCAGCATCGCCTCCTCCTGCTGGCGCTTGGATTCGTAGAACCTGATGCCGAAATACAGCGCGCTCCAGCACAGCAGAATGACGGCGGTGGACAGCGCGCCGCCGAAGAGCTCGAAGCGCGTCTGCATCTGCCAGTCCTGCGCCACGAACTCGCGGAAGGAGAGGTTGATCACGACGCGCAGCGTGAGCGCGGTGAGGTAGCAGGTGATGAGTACGCCGACGACGATGGTGCGCAGCGGCTGCTCCCACAGCCGCCGGTAGATGTAGCGCATCGGCGCCGAGAACACGAAGCCCGCAACGGCCGCGACCAGCCACACGCGCGCATAGCTCCAGGCGTCGGGGTAGAAGAACCCGGCGACCGCCTGGGTGATGCCGTACGCCGCCCAGCCTGCGGCGTGCAGCGTCCAGAAGAGCACGTTGCGGTTCTTACGGAATTGCTCGAGCGTCAGGGTCTTCATAGACGCCGGCCCGAAGCGCGCCGGGAGCGCGCGTGAGGGCCGGTCGCGCAAGCTTAGGGCATGTGCCGTGCCGCCCGTGGTCTCACCGGACGCGCCGCCCGCTCGCTTCGTCGCATGGGAGCCGCGGGCGCTGGATGCGCCGTCAGGCCGGTAAGAAACTGAATCTATTCGTTATTTTCGAGCTGCCGGAACAGGCCCGAGCGCGACTCCGGAACCGTCGCAATAGCCTCCAGCGCCACGGTCTTGGCAAGCGCCGCTCCCTGTGCGTAGTCGAGGCCGATCGCGGTCAGGTACTGGAGCGAGGCATGCGAGTCGGCCTTCTTGGCCGAGCAGTGGATGCCGAGCACCTTGGCCGCCTGGACGGTGGCAACCACCATGGCCTGCGAGAGCTTGTCGCGCAGCGCCGCGGCGGTGAGCCGCGCGTCGAGCTTCAGCATCCGCAGCGCCTTCGAGCGCAGCAACGGCAGCGTCTGCGAGTCGAACGAGAAGTCGTCGATGGCGATCCAGGCGCCGAGCTTCTCGCACTGAGAGATGAAGCGCTCGACCTTGGCGCGCTGCTGAACGCACAGCGACTCGGCGATCTCGAAGCCGAGCGTCTCGCCGGCAATACCGTGGCTGTTGAGCGCGGCGCCGATCTTGGTGAGCAAGCGCTCGTCCTCAAGGCTCGTGATCGAGAGGTTCACCGTGAAGCTGGTCGGGACGGAGTTCCACAGCGCGCGGTTGGCCGCGAGCCAGGCGAGCAGTTGCGTGAGCGTCTGCTCATCGGACGCGGTGGTCGAGCCGCGCGG
Source organism: Steroidobacteraceae bacterium (assembly GCA_035624075.1). Taxonomy (GTDB): domain Bacteria; phylum Pseudomonadota; class Gammaproteobacteria; order Steroidobacterales; family Steroidobacteraceae; genus 13-2-20CM-66-19. The sequence continues at coordinate 8,769 of DASPSF010000001.1, forward strand.
CAGCACCTGGAAGCGCCGTGTCTGGCCGCCGGCGCGCAGCTTCGCGAACGGCAGCAGGTCGAGCGGCGCAGCCGGGGTGCTGGCAGCGGGGGCCGGCGCCGCGGGGACCGCCGCGGCCACCGGGGCGGGAGGTGTGGGTGCGGGCGCCACGACCGGGGCGGGGGCGGGGGCCGCCACCGGGGCGGGAGCTGCAGCCACGGCCGGGGCCGGGGCAGGTGCCGGAGTCGGTGCCGCAGCCGGTGCGGGCGCACGCGCCGCGGGAATCGATCGCGGGGCGGCGGGAGGCGGGCGCGCCGGAGTTGGCGTGCGCACCGCGGGCGAAGTGCGCGCCGGGGGCACGATGCGCGCGGGGGCCACGCGCGTCGGCTGCGCGGCGGGTTTGGCGGGCGGTGCCGCGCCGCGAGCCGGCGCAGCCGGCGCGGCCTTCACGGGCGCTCCCGGGCGCGACGGCACCTGGACCGGGTCGGAGTCAAACAGCACGACGAGGTCGTCGCTTTGACTGAGAGAGAGCTTCGAGTGAGGCGGCACGGGCTCGAACGGGTGGCGTGCGGGTCCCGGCCGTGCGCCGGCTGCCGCTCCATTGCCGGTCGCGGGGGCGGTGGCCGGGCCTGCCTTGACGGCGGGCACCGCTGCCCTGCCGTTGGGGGCCGGCGCGGGAGCTGCGGGTGCGCGCGCGGCCGGTGCCTTGGCGGCCGGCGTCGGCAGCGGACGCGGGCCGCGGGTCGGCGCCACCTCGGCGGCCTTGGAGGCCGCGTGCAGCTTCTTCGCCACGGCGCTCGGATTCTGGGCGGGCCGCACGACCGGCGGCTCGGCGAGGAACTCGAGCTTCAGCATCCCCGAGTCGGCGACGCCGAACTCCTCCGCTACCGGTGCCGGCGCGGGCGCGGCGGGTTTGGCCGCTCCTTTCGCCTGGGGCGGGGCGGCAGCGGGCTCGGCCGCCGCCGGGGGTGACACGTCCTCGGGCACGAGCTCGAGCTCGAGGATGTTGGCAATCTCTTCCGCGCTGATGATGGTTTCGGAGAGATCGTCGTCGACTTCGGGCTGGGCGGGCGGCGCGGGTAGCACGGCGGGCCGGCCGACCTCGACGTCAACCTCTGCTTCCGTGACCAGTGCCAGCTCGACTGGGGGAGCGGAGGCTTCGGCCGGCTCGGGAGCCTCCTCGGGGGCCGCGGCCACTTCAGGCGCCTCGGCGACTTCCTCGGGCTCGGGCTCGGAATCCTCCAGAACCTCGATGGGCGGCAGGGCGCCGTGGAGAGCGCCGGAAGGCTTCAGCAGCACTGCAAGGCGCTGCATGATCGTGCGCACGGGGGCCGCGGTCATGCGCTCGAGCGTGTCGTCGCCGACCGACTTGCTGTCGGCGAGGATCATGGCGACGCCGACCAGGTTTCCCATCGGCGCGCGCACCGGGAGGAACACGGCGAGACGCCCGTCCTCGAGCGCGGTCTCGTGGCAGGGGAGCGAGGCATCGGAGTTGAGGGTGTCGAGCGCCTCGAGCACCAGCATGTGCTCATCGGGCCCGAGCGCGCCTTCGCTCAGCCACAGGACGTTCGCTTCGTGATCGCAGAGGGAGACTGACTGCAGGCGGCGCGTCGGCAATACCTCGCGCAGCTGCTGGCCCAGCGACTCGACGGTCGCAGGCCCGGCAGGCGGCGGTGCCAGTGTCGGCGCGGGCGCGGCGGGTTTGTTGGCCGCCGCGCGCGCGGCCCTGAATTTCTGCAGCAAAGCTGGTTCCCGGTATTGGACTGAAACACCGAGCGTGCGCCGTTCAAGCGCAGCGCTTTCCCTCGACTCTCAGGGTGGCAGCACGCGGCCCGCGCTGCCGTGATTTAACTCGCGTTCTGTTCGCAAATAGGCGACAGGGCACGGCGCTCGCATTTGTCATATTGAGAGAGGCGGCACGGCACAGCTGAAAGTGTGCATGCGTCGCACTCCGGCGGCGGCGCTGGCGCGCCGCCGCCCCCGAGGGCCCGGAGAGCCGCTGACGTCTCAGTGCGCGCTGCCGAGGAAATCGCGCTTGCCGAGCTCGACGCCGTTGTGACGCAGGATGAGGTAGGCGGTGGTCACGTGGAAGAAGACGTTCGGGATCGCCCAGTGCTCGAGGAACTCGAGGCCCTTGAACTCGAGTGTGCCGCGATCGCGCGTCGGCACCTTGATGTCGCGCGTCTCCGCTCCCTCGAGCGCGCTCGGCGGCACCCCCTTCAGGTAGTCGATGGTGCGCGCGATGCGCGCGTGCAGCTCCTCGAAGCTCGCCTCGGTGTCGGGGAAGCGCGGCGGCTCCTGTTCCGTGAGCCGCGCGACCGAGTTCTTCGCCAGGTCGCAGGCGAGCTGCACCTGCCGGGTGAGCGGAAACATGTCCGGAGCGAGCCGCGAGCCGAGCAGCACCGCGGGCTCGAATTTCCTCTGCGTGGCGTGCGCCTGGCCCTTCTCCAGGAACGCCGAGAGACTGCCGAGCGCGTGCGCAAAGACATCCACCGACATGGCGTGCATCGAGATCTTCATGGGGTTGCCTTTCGAGTTGTCCTGAAAGCGGGGGGCGCAGATTCTAGCCTCGGAAGGACTGGCGCGCGTGCCTCTCCGGTGAAACAATAGCGCTCGCCATGAGCCTGATCTGGACGCCCGCGCAACTCGCGATGCTGGCCAAAGTCGTCGATCTGAATGGCTTCTCGGCGGCGGCGCGCGCGCTCGGTGTACCGAAGGCGGCCGTGAGCCGCGCGGTCGCGGATCTCGAGAAGACGCTCGGCATGCGTGTGCTCGAGCGCACCACGCGGCGCATCTCGCTCACCTCGGCGGGGCGCCTCGTCTACCCGCATGCACGGCGCGTCGCCGAGGAGTCCGATCTGGCGCGCAGCGCCATCACGCGGCTCATCACACCCGAGGGGCGGCCGCTGCGGGTGGTGGCCGATCCGACCTACGGGCGCGTGCTGCTCTCGCCGCTGGTACCGCGTTTTCTCGAGGCCTTCGCACACGTGCCGCTCGAAGTCGCGCTCGATGCGCAGCAGCTCGAGGCCGGCAGCTGGGACGTCGCGATCCGCACGCGCCCGCCCGAGGATGGCACGCTCACACGACGCCTGCTCGGCGCGCCGCCGGCGCTGCTCGCCGCGACGCCCGCGTACCTGCAGCAGCGCGGCGCTCCGGCACGGCCCGATGACCTGCGCCAGCACGACCTCCTCACTCCCGAGCTCTCGGGTCAGCCCGAGTTTCGCCTGACGCTCACGCGCGGCGCGCAGCGCGCCGAGGTGCCGCTCGTGCCGAAGCTCGCGGTCGATGATCCAGCGGTGCTGCACGCCGCCACCGCCGCCGGGCTCGGCGTGGGGCTGCTGCCCGAGTTCCTCTGCCGCCAGGGGCTCGCGACCGCGCGCTTGAAGCCCGTGCTGGCGGAATGGACGGTGCCGCCCGCGGATCCGCTGTACGCGCTCTACCCGGCCTCCCTCGAGTCGGACCCGCGGGTGCAGCAGTTCGTCGACTTCCTGGCCGCGAACATCGTTCCGGCGCTCGCCGCGCCCGCTGCCGCCCGCTCCTGAAGACCAAGGTACACTGAAAGCCTCGGGACGAGGGGGCTGAACATGTACCGTGCACCACTTAGGGAAATGCGCTTCGTGCTCGAGGAGCTCCTCCGGGCCGGTACCCTGAGCGCCTGCCCGCACTTCGCGGAGTATTCCGACGAGCTGGCTCGCTCGGTGCTCGAAGAAGCGGCGCATTTCGCCGAGGAGGTGCTCGAGCCGCTCAACCGCCCGGGCGACATCGAGGGCGCGCGCTGGACCCCCGAGGGCGTCGTCGCCGCGCCGGGCTTCCGCGCCGCCTACGAGCAGTTCGTGGCCGGCGGCTGGCCGGCGCTCGGCTCCGAGCCCGAGTTCGGCGGTCAGCTGGTACCCCGGGTGATGGTGAGTGCGGTCGGGGAGTTCTGGGGCTCGGCCAATCTCGCCTTCAAGCTGGGGCCGATGCTGACCCACGGCGCGGTACATGCGCTCGAGCTCACCGGCTCGCAGGCGCAGAAGGCGAAGTACCTGCCGAAGATGGTGAGCGGCGAGTGGACCGGCACCATGGTACTCACCGAGCCGCAGGCGGGCTCGGATCTCGGGCAGGTGCGCACGCGCGCCGTGCCCGAGGGCGATCATTTCCGGCTCTTCGGCCAGAAGATCTTCATCACCTGGGGCGATCACGACCTCACCGCCAACACCATCCACATGGT
>DASPSF010000010.1:0-24372 GCA_035624075.1 Steroidobacteraceae bacterium
TGTCGACTGGAAGGTCAGCTTGTCGATGACCGGCACGTCCCACTTGTCGAACTCCAGGCCGAGGTCGCGCTCGATCCACGGGAAGGCGTTCTCCTGGCCGATGGCGAGGATCACATCGTCGGCGGGCAGGAACTGCTCGCCGGTCACGCGCTCGGCGGTGATGCGCCCGTTGGCGTCCAGGTCGTACTCCATCCGGTCGAACAGCATGCCGGCGAGCCTGCCGCCCTCGATCACGAAGGCCTTGGGCGAGTGGTTGACGACGATCTCGACGCTCTCCTCCTCTGCATCCTCGAGCTCCCAGGCGGAGGCCTTGAAGAAGCCGCGCGGCTTGCGCGCCATGACTTTGACGCTCTCGGCGCCGAGCCTCAAGCTGGTGCGGCAGCAGTCCATGGCGGTGTTGCCGACGCCGATGATGAGGACGCGCTTGCCGACCTTGTCGATGTGGCCGAAGGCGACCGACTCGAGCCAGGCGATGCCGATGTGGATGTTGGCGGCGCCCGCCTCGCGCCCGGGGAGCTCGAGCTCCTTGCCCTTCGGGGCGCCGGAGCCGACGAACACCGCATCGAAGCCGCCCGAGTCGAGCAGCTCACGCATGCTTCTAACCGGCGTGTTGAGCTTCAGGTCCACTCCCATGCCGGTGATCATCGCGATCTCCTCGTTGAGCACCGCCGCCGGCAGGCGGAACGAGGGGATGTTGGTGCGCATGAGCCCGCCGGGCTCGCCGTACTGCTCGAAGACGGTCACCTGGTAGCCGAGCGGCATGAGATCGTTGGCGACCGTGAGCGAGGCGCAGCCGGCGCCGATCAGGGCGACGCGCTTGCCGTTCTTCACCTTCGGGATCGCGGGCATGCGGCTGGTGATGTCGTCGCGGTGGTCGGCGGCGACGCGCTTCAGGCGACAGATCGCCACCGGCTTCTGCTCGATGCGCCCGCGCCGGCAGGCCGGCTCGCACGGGCGGTCGCACACGCGCCCGAGGATCCCCGGGAACACGTTCGAGTGCCGGTTCACCATGTAGGCGTCGGTGAAGCGGCCCTGGGCGATCAGGCGGATGTACTCGGGAACATCGGTGTGAGCCGGGCAGGCCCACTGGCAATCCACAACTCGATGGAAGTAGTCGGGATGGGAGGTATCAGTCGGTTCCATTCGAGCCCTATGCGCCCCGGAGGACGCAGAGTATAGAGGCGCGCCGCGCCTCGTGACGGTTGTTAACGTACAAGTAATGCGCGCCTGATCGAGCTCCTGCAGCGCAAACCGGCTCGGCGCATTATGATGCTGCGCTGCAGCAATGCACTGGCCCGGAAGACGCGGCTGCCTATACTGCTGACTCCCATGCAGGATCCGATCGCCACCGAGCTGCGGCTGCGGCGCGCCACGCGCGTACTCGAAGTGAGCTTCGCCGACGGCAGCCGCTTCGAGCTGCCTTTCGAGTACCTGCGCGTGCACTCCCCCTCCGCCGAAGTGAAGGGCCATGGCCCCGGGCAGGAAGTGCTGGTGCTCGGCAAGGAGAATGTCGGCATCACCGCGGTGGAGCCCGTGGGACAGTACGCGGTGAAGCTCGTCTTCGACGACGGGCACGACACCGGGCTCTACACCTGGAAGTACCTGCACGAGCTCGGCCGCGAGCGCGCAGCGAAGTGGGCGCGCTACGAGGAGCGGCGCTCGCGCGCACGGCCGCGCAGCTAGAAAAACAGACGGGCCGGACATCGCTGCCCGGCCCGCTCTTTTGCAAGACCCCCCTGAACGGGCGCGATTCTAGCGCATCGGCCGCGGGAAGATGCGGGAAGATGCTTCGGCGCGCGCAGCGAAGTGTTAAGTCCGATCGACTAGAATGCGTCTCATCACTCAGGTCCGCGCACACCATGGCCGACGAGCGATCCACTGACTTCGGCTTTCAGCGCGTGCCGCCCGAAGACAAGGCGCGGCGCGTGCGCGGCGTGTTCGATTCGGTCGCCGGCCGCTACGACCTCATGAACGACCTGATGTCGGCCGGCACGCACCGCCTGTGGAAGCGCTTCACCCTCTCCCTCGCGAACCTGCGCCCCGGGCAGCGTGCGCTCGATGTCGCCAGCGGCACCGGGGACCTGGCGGCGGGACTCGCCCGGCAGGTGGGCGAGCGCGGGCTGGTCGTGCTCACGGATATCAACGCCGCCATGCTCGAGCGCGGCCGCGACCGGCTGCTCGATGCGGGCCGGGCGACGAATGTCGCCTGCGTGCAGGCCGACGCCGAGCGCCTGCCGTTCGCCGACAGCACTTTCGACTGCGTCACCATCGGCTTTGGGCTGCGCAACGTCACCGATAAGCCGGCGGCGCTCGCCTCCATGCGCCGTACGCTCAAGCCCGGCGGGCAGCTGCTGGTGCTGGAGTTCTCGCAGCCGCAGATGGCCGCTCTCAAGCCCCTGTACGATGCGTATTCCTTCCGCCTGCTGCCGCTCCTCGGGCGCTTGGTGGCGGGCGATGAGGCGAGCTACCGTTATCTGGCCGAGTCGATCCGCATGCATCCCGACCAGGAGACGCTGCTCGCGATGATGCGCGCGGCGGGACTGGAGGCCTGCCGCTATCACAACCTCTCCGGCGGCATCGTCGCCGTGCATCGCGGCTACAAGTGCTGAGCGAGACTCTCGCCAATCTGCTGAACCGTGGCCTGCCGCGCTCGGTGCGCGCCCGCGAACTCACCGCCGAGCTCGCCGGCCGGAGCCTCGCGCTCGAAGTGCGGGGGTTCGGCAAGCTGCGCCTGGAATCGAACGGCGCAGGCCTCGTCGTGACGGGCGGCGAGCCGGCCGGGCAGGCGGCCGATGCCGGGCTCTCCGTCGGCCCGCTCGGGCTGCTGGCGCTCGCGGGCGGGGGCGCACAGGCCGCCGTGCAGCGCGGCGAGGCCACGATGTCGGGCGATGCGGAGATCGCCGGCAGATTCCGCGAGCTCCTGACGCTCCTCAGGCCCGACCCCGAGGAGGAGCTCTCGCTGGTGCTCGGCGACGTGCCGGCGCACCAGCTCGCGCGCCTCGCACGCGGGGCGCTGGCCTGGGGCGCCGGCGCCGCCGACACCGCCTGGCGCAGCACCGCCGACTACCTCGCCCATGAGCGGGCCGATCTGGTGCCGCGCCACGAGGGCGAGCAGTTCCTGCGCGGAGTGGATGCGCTGCGCGAGGACCTCGACCGGCTCGCCGCGCGCATCGAGCTGCTCTCGCAGCGACGCAGGGCGGCCCGGCCGTCCTGACCCCGCGCGTCGTGAAGATACGGGTGAGGGTGCTGCTGCGGCTGCTGGAGATCCAGCGGGTGCTGCTCAAGCACCGCCTCGACGACTACGTCCGCGCCACTCATCTATATAGGCCGCTGCGCTTCCTGCTGGTGCTCTCGCCCGGCGTGTGGCTCGAGCGGCGGCGCGGCGGCGAGCGCGGGGAGCGGCTGCGGCTCGCGCTCGAGGAGCTCGGGCCGATCTACGTGAAGTTCGGGCAAGCGGTATCGACGCGGCGCGACCTGCTGCCGCCTGACATCGCCGACGAGCTCGCGAAGCTCCAGGACCGCGTGCCGCCGTTCGACGGCGCCGTCGCGCGGCAGCTCATCGAGGCGAGCTACGGCCGGCCCGTCAGCGAAATGTTCGCCGCGTTTGACGAAATGCCGCTGGCCGCCGCCTCGATCGCACAGGTACACCCGGCGCGACTGCCGGACGGCCGGGAGGTGGTGGTCAAGGTGCTGCGCCCGGGGATGCGCGAGGTCATCGAGCGCGATCTCGAGGTGCTGCAAGCCCTCGCCGAGCTCGCCGAGCGCTACTGGCACGACGGGCGGCGCCTGAAGCCCCGCGAGCTCGTGGCCGAGTACCACAAGACGGTGCTGGATGAGCTCGACCTGATGCGCGAGGCTGCCAACGCCTCGCAGCTGAAGCGCAACTTCGCGGGCTCGGATCTGCTCTACGTCCCCGAGGTCCACTGGGATTGGTGCCGCAAGGACGTCATGGTGATGGAGCGCATCCACGGCGTGCCGATCAGCGACCTCGCGGCCCTGAAGGCCGGGGGCACCAACATCCCGCGCCTCGCTGAGAACGGCGTGCGCATCTTCTTCACCCAGGTGTTCCGCCACAACTTCTTCCATGCCGACATGCACCCGGGGAACATCTTCGTGCTGATCGACGACCCGCAGCGGCCGCGCTACGCGGCGGTCGACTTCGGCATCGTCGGCACGCTCGATCCGCGCGACCAGCACTACCTCGCGGAGAACTTCCTGGCGGTGTTCGACCGCGACTACCGCCGCGTCGCGCAGCTGCACCTCGAATCGGGCTGGGTGCCGGCGAGCGCACGCGTCGACGAGATGGAGTCCGCGGTGCGCACGGTGCTCGAGCCGATCTTCGACCGGCCGCTGAAGGACATCTCCTTCGGGCGGATCCTGCTGCGCCTGTTCGAGATCTCGCGGCGCTTCGACATGCAGATCCAGCCGCAGCTGCTGTTGCTGCAGAAGACACTGCTCAACGTCGAGGGCCTGGGAAGGGAGCTCTACCCCGAGCTCGACATCTGGAGCAGCGCGAGCCCGATCCTGCGCGAGTGGATGCGCGAGCGCGTGAGCGTCGGCGCTCTCTGGCGCAGCGTGCGCTCACACGCGCCGGAGATCCTCGAAGCGCTGCGGGGACTGCCGGCGCTGCTCGCCGCGCAGGTGCGCCGCGGCGCCGAGCCGCCGGAGCGCGCGCCGCCCGCCGCCGATCTCACCGAACTGCGCGAGGAGCTGCGGGCGCAGGGACGGCGCCGCGACCTGGTCACGCTGGGCGCGGCGCTGCTCGCCGGCGGCCTGGTGTGGCTCGCGGTCTCGGGCGGACACACGGTGGCCGGCTGGGCGCTGCTCGCCGCGGGTGTCATCGCCGCACTGGCCGGCGTCGGGCGCTGAGTGCAACGCGCGCTCACCGAGGGATCGATCCCCGTCACGCTCTTCAGGTTCGCGCTGCCGATCCTGTACGCCAACGTGCTGCAGTCCCTCAACGGCTCGGTGAACTCCGTCTGGGTGGGGCGCTTCCTCGGCGAGGCGGCCCTCACCGCGACCTCCAACGCCAACACGGTGATGTTCCTGCTGATCGGCGCGGCCTTCGGCGTGGCGCTCGCGGCTACGATCCTCGTCGGCCAGTGCATCGGCGCCAACAACATCCCGGAGACCAAGCGGGTGGTCGGCACCAGTGCCACCTTCTTCACCGGCATCTCGGTGGCGATGGCGATCGCGGGCCTGACGCTCTGCCGGCCGCTGCTGATCGCCATGAGTACCCCGCCAGCCTCGCTCGATCTCGCGGTGGCCTACATGCGGGTGATCTTCCTGGCGCTGCCCTTTCTCTATCTGTACGCCTACGTCGGCGCGATGCTGCGCGGCGCCGGCGACTCGAAGACGCCTTTCTACTTCATGCTGCTGTCGGTCGGCCTCGACATCGCCTTGAACCCGGTGTTCATCTTCGGCATCGGTCCCATTCCGCGCCTCGGCATCGCGGGCTCGGCGCTCGCCACCTTCTTCGCCCAGGCGGTGAGCCTCACCGCGCTCATCCGCCACCTCTACCACCGCCGCCATCTGCTGGTGCTGCACAAGGACGAGCTCGCGCTCCTCAGGGTCGACTGGTCGGTGGTCGCGACGCTGGTGAAGAAGGGCCTGCCGATGAGCGCGCAGATGCTGGTGATGTCGCTCTCGGGCGTGCTCATGATCACGCTCGTCAACCGCTTCGGCGTCGACACCACGGCCGCATTCGGTGCGGCGCTGCAGCTGTGGAACTACATCCAGATGCCGGCGTTCGCGGTCGCCATGGCGATGTCGGCCATGACCGCGCAGAACGTCGGCGCCGGCAAATGGGGCCGGATCCGGCAGATCGCGCGCGTCGGGGTCTTGTACAACCTGGTGCTGTGCGGCGGCATCGCGCTCGCGATGGAGCTGCTCGACCGGCCACTGTTCGCCCTGTTCCTGCCGGAAGGCTCGGGGGCGCGGGTGGTCGCCTCGCACCTGAACCACGTGGCCACGCCGTCGTTCGTGTTCTTCGGCGCCTCGGTGGCGCTGTTCGGCGTGGTGCGCGCCACCGGCGCGGTGATGGCGCCGCTCATCATCCTCGCCATCACGCTGCTCGGGGTGCGCTTCCCACTCGCGGAGCTCTACCTCGACCGCTACCAGGTGGACGCCGTGTGGTGGAGCTTCCCGATCTCGTCCGCCCTCTCGGCGCTGCTCGCGGTGCTCTATTACAAGTACGGCGGCTGGCGCAGCGCGCACATGATGCCGGCGGGCTAGTTAATTGGCCGAAATCGCAGGGAAGCGATTTCGGCGGACATCACTCGGTCGACCGCCGGCAAAAAGCGTCGTTCTTGCCGGCTACGCCCTCGGCCTACCCCTTCCTGCGGATTTCGCGGACCCGCGGCGGCGGCCGACAATTCCCCCATGCAAACACGCACTCTCGGCCCGGGCGGGCCCGTCGTTTCCGCCCTCGGCCTCGGCTGCATGGGCATGAGCGAGCTCTACGGCCCGCGCTCGGACGCCGAGTCGATCGCGACGCTGCACCACGCGCTCGAGCGCGGCGTGACGCTGTTCGACACCGCCGACGCCTACGGTCCCTGGACCAACGAGGAGCTGCTCGGGCGCGCGTTCGCGGGCAAGCGCTCGCGGGTGTTCCTCGCCACCAAGTTCGGCTTCGTGCGCGATCCCACCCATCCCGGCCAAGACCTGATCGACGGCAGCCCGGCGTATGTGCGCACGGCGTGCGAGGCGAGCCTGAAGCGCCTCAACGTCACGCACATCGATCTCTACTACCTGCACCGCGTGGATCGCAGCGTGCCGATCGAGGACACGGTCGGGGCCATGGCGGAGCTGGTGCGCTCTGGCAAGGTGCGCTACCTCGGGCTATCGGAAGTCGCGCCGCCGACCCTCGCGCGCGCCCACCGCGTGCACCCCATCACCGCGCTGCAGAGCGAGTACTCGCTCTGGACGCGTGACCCCGAGGACGGCGTGCTCGAGGCCTGCAAGCGCCTCGGCGTGGGCTTCGTCCCGTTCAGCCCTCTCGGCCGCGGTTTTCTCACGGGAGCGCTCAAGAGCCCCGACGACTTTGCACCCGATGATTACCGCCGTACGAACCCGCGCTTCCAGGGCGAGAATTTCCACCGCAACCTGGCGCTGGTCGACAAGGTGAAGGAGCTCGCAGCGGATCAGCGCTGCACGGCCGCGCAGCTGGCGCTCGCCTGGGTGCTCGCCCGGGGCGAGCACATCGTCCCGATCCCCGGCACCCGCCGCGTGCGCAATCTCGACGAGAACCTCGGCGCGCTCGAGGTGAGCCTCAGCGCGGCCGAGCTCGCCGCCCTCGATGCGGTATTTCCGGTGAGCGCCGTCGCCGGCGCGCGCTACGGCGAGGACATGATGCGGCTCGTGCGGGCCTGAAGGCGCAGCCGCCCGATAGCCGAGCGAGCGGTCGACCCGCATCGCTCCGGGGCACGCAGTTCTCCCTACGCACTGATGCGAATTTAATCAGATCGGAAACAGGACTAGGCTTCGCCCCGCAATGAAGGGTAAAGGGAAAGAAAGAGGAGGATTTATGAACCTCATTCGTTGGGAGCCATTTGCGGGCATGAATCAGCTGTTCAACCCGCTGTTCCCGAACCTGTTTGGGCGCTTCCCGCGCTATTTCGGGTCGGGCGATGCAAACTATGATTGGGTACCCCCGGTGGACATCAGCGAGACTGAAGCGGAGTACCTGATCCGAGCGGCGCTGCCCGCCGTCAAGAAAGAGGATGTGAATGTCACGGTCGAGGACGGCATGCTGACGCTGGCCGGTGAGCGGCATCAGGCGGAGGAGCTGCACAACGAGAAGTTCTACAAGGTCGAGAGCTTCTATGGCAACTTCTCGCGCAGCTTCGCACTGCCGGAGTATGTGAATGAGAAGGGAATCACCGCCGATGCAAAGGACGGAGTGCTGACGGTGCACATCCCGAAGACCAAGGTCGCAGCGGCGACGCCGACGACGATCACGGTCCAGTAAGGAGTCTGTGAATCTGCCGCGGGCGGCGATGTTCAATCGTCGCCCGCGGTCGTTTGCGTACCAAGGATCAGCCGAGCGGCGGCGGCGCGTCGCGCGGCTCGATCCACAGAGCCCGCGCGCGCCCGCAGAGTTCGCCCTTGCCGTCGAAGAGCGCCGTGCCCGCCTCGTGCTTGCGCCCGCTCGAGCCGATCTGCCAGCCGACGACCGTGCAGGATTCCCCGACGTGCACCCGCCGGTCGACGTGCGCGGTGACCTCCGCGAGCAACATCATGCGGTCATCCGGCGCCACCGCGTAGTAGCCGGGGCAGTCGAGCGCCGCCGACATGAACTCGGCGTGCACCTTGCCGTCGCCGCTGTCGAGCGAGGCATCGGGGACCCAGGGAGCTGCGACCAGCCCGCGCTCGGCGAGCGGGCCGGCGAACACCCGCATGCCGTCGCCGCGCACGCGCTGCGTGCCGCAGACGAAGCAGCTCGGAAAGCGGTGATAGCGGAAGCCCGCGTAGTGCCGCGAGGCCTCGACCGCCTCGAGGTAGTCCGGAGCCGCGGGTGCTTCCAGCGTCAGCGGCGCGGGCCGTGCCTCGCCGATCGCCTCGGCGCCGTGCAGCACCCGCAGCGCCCCGTCGGCAAGCTCCTCGACCGTGAGCTCGGTATCGAGCGGCGGCGGCCGGATGAGGCGCACGGTCACCGTGCCCGCGGCACAGCCGGCCACCAGGCCGGCGAAGTAACCGCCGTTTGCGGAAGCCGGCGGTCCGCAGAAACGCGAGGCGATCGTCAGGGTCCTCATGTGCCCGGCAGAATGACCGGGCTCTAATGCCCGCGCAACTCGCGCAGCCACCGCGCCGGGTCTTCGCCGCGCTCGAGCACCTCGACCAGCGCCGAGCCGACCACCACCCCATCGACATGACCGGTGAGTCGCGCCACCTGCTCGCGGCTGCGGATCCCGAAGCCGGCGCACACCGGCAGCTTCGAGACCGCGCGCACGCGCTCGAGGTAGGCGATCACCTCGTCCGGCACAGCGACGCTGCGCCCGGTCGTGCCGGTCATGGTGACCGCGTAGACGAACCCCTGGCTCCCCGCGCACAGCGCCTCGAGGCGCTGCGGCTCCGTGACCGGGGTGACCATCTGCACCAGCGCGATCCCGCGCGCGCTGAGCGCCGCGGCGAGCTCGCTCGACTCATCGAGCGGCAGATCCGGCACGATGAAGCCAGCGACGCCGGCACGCGCGGCGCTCTCGGCGAGCTCGGCGACCCCGAAGGCGAGCAGCGGGTTGAGATAGCTCATGAGGAGCAGCGGGGCGCGCAGCCCCTTCAGCCGCTCGACCTCGGCGAGGATCCACTTGAGCGTCACTCCCTGGGCGAGAGCGGCGAGGCTCGCGCGCTGAATGGTGACGCCGTCGGCCATCGGATCGGTGAACGGTACGCCGATCTCCACCACATCGGCCGAGGCGGCGACGGCTTCGAGGTGGCGGGCGAACTCCTCGCGCTGCGGGAAGCCGGCGGTGAGATAGGCGATGAGCGCCGGCTCGCCGCCCGCGGCGGCGGCGCGGATGGCGCTCGTGATGCGCTCGTGCGCCTTCATGCGCCCTCCGTCGCGAGCAGCGTCCGTTGCAGCGTCGGCATGTCCTTGTCGCCGCGCCCGGAGAGGCACACGAGCACGCTGCCGCCCGGGTGGGCGCGTGCCCAGCGCTCGGCGGCAGCGAGCGCGTGGGCGCTCTCGATCGCCGGCAGGATTCCCTCGAGCTGGCTCAAGGCGCGTACGCCCGCGAGCGACTCCTCGTCGCCTGCCGTCTGGTAGCGCACCCGCCCGAGAGCGGCCAGCAGGGCGTGCTCGGGTCCGACACCCGGATAGTCGAGTCCCGCCGACACCGAGTGCGTCTCCTGGATCTGGCCGTCGGCATCCTGCAGCAGCATCGAGTAGGTGCCGTGCAGCACTCCGGGCCGGCCGTAGGCAAGGGTGGCCGCGTTGTCGCCGAGCCCGGCGCCGCGGCCGCCGGCCTCGACGCCGATGATCTCGACGCCGGCATCGCCGAGAAAGGCGTGAAAGGCGCCGATCGAATTCGAGCCGCCGCCGACACAGGCCATCACCGCATCCGGAAGGCGCCCGGTCGCCTCCAGCATCTGCGCGCGCGCCTCGCGCCCAATCACGGCCTGGAGCTCGCGCACCAGGTAGGGATAGGGATGGGGTCCGACGACCGAGCCGATGAGGTAATACGTTCCGAGCGGATCCGATACCCAGTCGCGCAGCGCCTCGTCGATCGCGGCGCGCAGCGTCCGGTCGCCGCTCGTCACCGGCACGACGGTGGCGCCGAGGAGGCGCATGCGCCCGACGTTCGGCGCCTGGCGCTCCATGTCGACCGCACCCATGTACACGGTGCACGGGAGCCCTAAGCGCGCGCAGGCCGCCGCGCTTGCCACGCCATGCTGACCCGCGCCGGTCTCGGCGACGATGCGCCGCGCGCCGAGCCGGCGCGCGAGCAGCGCCTGACCGGTGGCGTTGTTGATCTTGTGGGCGCCGGTGTGAGCGAGGTCCTCGCGCTTCAGCCACACCGAGGCACCCCAGCGCTCCGAGAGCCGCGCCGCGTGCGTGAGCGCCGTGGGCCGGCCGACCCAGGACCTGAGCTGCCCGGCGAGCTCCTCCTGGAACTCGCGCGTCCGCAGGTGCTCGCGCACTCCGCGCTCGAGGCGCTCGAGCGGCGGGATGAGGGTCTCGGGAACGTAACGTCCGCCGAACGGACCGAAGCGGCCACGCGCATCCGGGATTCTCCCGGCGATCAGCGCCTCGAGCATTTCCTTCATGATGGATCCTCACTCGCTGTCGTGGCCGCCGCGGCCCGCGCCGCGGCGACGAACTGCATGATCTTGAGCGGGCTCTTCACCCCGGGGCGCGCCTCGACGCCGCTCGATACGTCGACGCCGTAGGGGTGGACGGCCGCGATCGCCTCAGCGACGTTGCCGCAGTCGAGCCCGCCGGCGAGCACCAGCTGCGTACGCCGGGCGAGACGCCGTGCCGCGCTCCAGTCGCTCGGCGTGCCGCTGCCGCTCACGGGCCCCTCGAAGAGGATGCGCGCGCCCGGATGCACCGCGGTGCCGGCAGCGCCGCGCACGACCGGCAGCCGCTCGAGCGATGCGGGCAGCTCGAGCGTGGCGAAGTCCTCCTCATCGGTCTGCAACAGGTCGGGCCTGAACACGCGCAGCATCTCATCGAGCGCGCCCTGCGGCGGATGACGGGTCACGGCCACACAGCGCACCCGGCCACGGGCCGGGCGCGCGAGCTGCGCGGCGGCTTCCGGGGTCAGCTGCCGCGGCGACTCGGCGAATACGAAGCCGATCGCATCGGCGCCCGCCTCGAGCGCGGTCGCGATCGCATCGGGGGTGGTCATGCCGCAGATCTTGATCCACATCGGAGCGTCAACGTGCGGCGCGGCCGGCGCGCAGCAGCGAGGCGGCGAGCGCCGCGGGATCGTCGCCGCGCATGAGCGCGCTGCCGACCAGCGCCAGCGAATAACCTGCGACCGCGACGGCGCGCGCATCGTCGGGCGTGGCGACGCCGCTCTCGGCCACCCGCGGCGCGTTGGCCGGCAGGAGCGGCGCGAGCTCGATGAGGCGCGCCGGCACCACCTCGAGCGTCGTGAGGTCACGGCAGTTCAGCCCGGCGAGCAGGCGCGCGGCGCCGCGATGCGCCTCGAGAAATTCGTGCAGCAGCTCGATATCGCGCGCATCGAAGGCCTCGAGCAGCACGAACAGGCCAAGCGCGCCCGCGCAATCGATGAGCGAGCGGATGTCCTCCTTAGACAGCATGCGCAGGATCACCAGCACCCCGCCCGCCCCCGCCGCGCGCGCCTCGAACACCTGATACGGGTCGACGAGGAAGTCCTTGCGCATGGCGGGCACCCCGAGCGGGCTCAGAGTGCGCGCCGCTTGGCTGAGGTGCGCGAGCGAGCCGTCGAAGCGGCTGGGCTCGGTGAGCACCGAGACCGCAGCCGCGCCGGCACGCGCGTAAGCGGCGACCCGCGCGGCGACGTCATCGCCCGGGGGTTTGAGCTCGCCCGCGGCCGGGGAGCGGAGCTTCAGTTCCGCGATGAGATCGAAGCCGCCCGGATCGAGCTTGAGCGGCGGTGGCGCGGGAGTGGAACGCGCCGCGGACTCGAGCCCGGCGAGCGAGCGCCGGGCGAGCGCCTCACGCAAGCGGGCGCGGCTGCCGGCGGCCATCTCATCCAGGAAGGCGCTCACGTGAGGCTCCGCAAGCCCTCGAGCAGCCGCCGGGCCGCACCGCCCTCGATCGCCGCGGCGGCGCGCTCGACTCCCGCACGCGGCTCCTTTTCCACACCTGCGACCTCGAGCGCGAGCGCCGCACCGAGCACGAGGCAGTCGCGATGCGCCCCGCGGTCGCTGCCGGCGAGGACCGCCTCGAGCGCGCGGGCGTTGTACTGCGCATCGCCGCCGGCGAGCGCCGCAGGTGTGCATTCGGCCAGCCCGTAGTCGGCCGGCTCGCGCACGGCGACCGTGACCCGCTGCGGGCGCACGTCGAACAGAGTGAACGCCCCGATGGGCGTCGGCTCGTCCCAGCCGCCCGCTCCGTGCACCACGAAGGCGCGCTCGATGGGAAGCCCGGCGAGCGTATCGGCCATGAGGCGGGCGACTTCCAGGCTGTAGGCGCCGATCAGATGCAGCGGCGGCTGCGCCGGGTTCACGAGGGGCCCCAGGATGTTGAACACGGTGCGCACGCCGAGGGCGGCGCGGATCGGGGCGACGCGTGCGGTCGCCGGATGATAGTGCGGGGCGAAGAGATAGGTGAAACCCGTCGCGGCGAGACTCGTGGCCGCAGCGGTGCCGTCGCGCGGGATCGCGACGCCGAGCGCCTCGAGCACGTCGGCGCTGCCGCTGCGGCTCGAGATCGAGCGGTTGCCGTGCTTCACCACCGGCAGCCCGCAGGCGGCGGCCAGCAGTGCCGTGCCGGTCGAGATGTTGAAGCTCCCGGAGGCATCGCCGCCGGTGCCGACGACGTCGATGGCGCGCAGCCCGGAGGGCAGGTCGGGACGATGCGCCAGGCGGCGCATGGTGAGCGCAAAGCCGCGCACCTCGTCCGCCACCACGCCCTTGGTCGAGAGCGCCGCCAGCAGGGCGCCGGCCATGGCGGGCGCGAGCTCGGCGCTCGTCAAGTGCTCGAGCAGCTCCTCGGCCTGCGCCTGGCTCAGGTCGCGCCGCTCGGACAGCTGCTGCAGCAGCTCACGCGGCGCCGGCATCGGAATACCTGAGGAAGTTCTCGAGCAGCCTCGGTCCGTCGGGCGTCAGGATGCTCTCGGGATGGAACTGCACGCCCTCGACGGCGAGCGTGCGGTGGCGCACCGCCATGATCTCGCCCTCGGCGGTGCGCGCGGTCACCGCGAGCACGTCCGGGAGCGATTCGGGAGCGGCGATCAGGGAGTGGTAGCGCCCGACCTCGCAGGGCTGCGGGAGACCGGCGAACAACGCGCTGCCGTCGTGGCGCATGAGCGAGGTCTTGCCGTGCATCAAGCGCGCCGCGCGCACCACCTTGCCGCCGAACACCTCGACGATCGACTGGTGCCCGAGGCACACGCCGAGCACCGGAATGGAGCCAGCGAAGGCGCGGATCATGTCCATGGAGACGCCGGCATCGTAGGGTGTGCCGGGACCCGGCGAGATACAGAGGTGCGTGGGCGCGAGCTCGCGCGCCTCGCGCGGAGTCAGCGCGTCGTTGCGGTAGACGCTCACCTCGGCGCCGAGCACCAGGAAGGCCTGCACCAGGTTGTAGGTGAAGGAATCGTAGTTGTCGATCAGCAGCAGGCGCGGCTTGCTCACAGTCCCTCCTCGGTGAGCTCGAGCGCCCGCACCATGGCCGCGCTCTTGGCGAGCACCTCCTCGTGCTCGGTGCCCGGCACGCTGTCGGCGACGATGCCGGCGCCCGCCTGGTAGCTGTACTCATCGCCCCGGAACACCAGCGTGCGGATGGTGATGGCGTGGTCCATGTCGCCGCGCGCGCCGAAGTAGCCGACCGTGCCGCCGTAGAGGCCGCGGCGCACGGGCTCGAGCTCGTCGATGATCTGCATGGCGCGCACCTTGGGCGCCCCGACCAGCGTGCCGGCCGGGAAGGCCGCGGCAAACAGATCGAACGCGTCGCGCCCGGGAGCGAGCTCGCCGTGCACGCCGCTCACCATGTGCATGACGTGACTGTAGCGCTCGATCGCGCGGTAGGGCTCGACCGTGACGCTGCCCGCGCAGGCGACCCGGCCGAGATCGTTGCGGGCGAGATCGACCAGCATCACGTGCTCGGCGTTCTCCTTGGGGTCGGCGCGCAGCTCGGTCTCGCGGGCATAATCGGCGGCCGGCTCGCTGGCACGCGGCCGTGTGCCGGCGATCGGGCGCAGCTGCGCGCGGCGGCCGGAGAGCTTCACCAGCGCCTCGGGAGAGGAGCCCACCACCGCCACCTCGCCGAGCGCGCAGTAATACATGTAAGGAGAGGGATTGATGAGGCGCAGCGCGCGGTACGCCTGGAACGGGTCGAGCTCGTGGCGGCCGGAGAAGCGGCTCGCCAGCACCATCTGATAGACATCGCCCGCGGCGATGTATTCCTGAGTGCGCTCGACGCCCGCCATGTAGGCCGCGCGCGACCAGGCCGCCGCGGGCGGCGAGTAGCGCCCCGGGCGGCGGCCGTTCGGCAGCGCGCCGCGCAGCGCCTGCACCACCTCGCGCCTGAGCGAGCGCCGCTCGGCCTCATCCCCGGCATGCAGCAGCGCGATGCCGCGCGTCAGGTGATCGAATACCAGCACCGAGCGCGGCGCCAGGTAGTGCAGCGCCGGCACCCCGTGGTCGGTGCGTGCGCGCGCCGGCAAGCGCTCGAAGTAGCGCACCACGTCGTAGGCGGCGTAGCCGACCAGTCCCCCGGCGAGCGGCACGCCCGCGATGTCGGGCTTGGGCTGCGGCGCGGCGGCGAGCGCGGCGCGCAGTCCCTCGAGGAGCCCGGCGCCGTCGGCGGGCAGCGGCCGGCGCTCGGCCCCGATCGCGAGGCCCGCCTCATCGAGCCGCACCTCGAGCCCATCGCCGAAGCCGATGAAGGAGTAGCGCGCGAGCCGCTCGCCGCCTTCGACGCTCTCGAGCAGGAAGCGCGGCGCGAACGCGCCGAGCTTCATGAACGCCGAGACCGGCGTGTCGAGGTCACCGGTAATGTCGAAGGCGGTCTGCAAGTCGAGGCTCCAAGAATCACGAAGACAACAAAAAACCCATCCCGGGGGTCATCCGGAGATGGGTTCTGGTGCCGTTAAATCGCTTTAAGTCGCGGGGAAAAAGCTAACCGTCAGCCCACTCCGTTATGAAGTGCGCCACCACCAGGAAGTGCTGACGGGCCGCTGGGACATGTTACGAACGAGTATCCCTGCTTAGGGCGCGGCCCGTCAAGCTTGTGCAGGGGCCGACAGCGAGCATGCGAGGGTCCTTTTTGCAATGGTTAGGCAAGTGCCTAACTATTGCGGGAACACCCAGCAGCGCGACGCCGCCGGCGCCCATCGCTAGGCTAGAATGCGCGCCCGGCGAATCCACAACACCGAAAGCAACCCCGTGAGCTTCAAAGAGCTGCTCGAGAGCTGGCGCGAGACAGCGGCCGCGCCGCGGACGGCGAGCACCTTCGCCGTGCGCCTGCCGCTGGATGAGGCCGCGCAGCTCGCGGCCCTCGCGGAGATGTTCCCGGGGCGCGCCCCCGAGCAGCTGATCACCGAGCTGCTCGGAGCGGCGCTCAAGGAGCTCGCGGCCGCCATGCCCTACGTCGCGGGCAAGCGGGTGATCTCGACCGACGAGCAGGGCGACCCGATCTACGAGGACGTCGGCCCCACGCCGCGCTTCATGTCACTCACGCGCACGCACCGTCGCAGCCTCGAGGCCGGCGGCAAGGGCGCCAGGCGCGGGAAGTCCGCGCGGCGGCAGCGCCCGGGTCGCTGAAGCCCATGCCTTCCTTCGACGCAGTCTCGGAGCTCAACCAGCACGAGGTCGCGAACGCCGTCGATCAGGCGAATCGCGAGCTGTCCCAGCGCTTCGACTTCAAGGACACGGGCGCGCGCTTCGAGCTCAAGGAGCTCATCGTCACGCTGCACGCGCAGGTGGACTTCCAGTTGAAGCAGATGCTCGAGATCGTGAAGCTGCGGCTCTCCAAGCGCGGCATCGATCTCAAGTGCCTCGAGGTGAAGGAGCCGCAGACGACGCTGTCGTCGGCGCAGCAGGAGGTGCTGCTGCGGCATGGGATCGACGCCGAGACAGCTAAGCTCCTCACGCGCCTCATCAAGGACTCGAAGCTCAAGGTGCAGGCGAGCCTGCAGGGCGACAAGGTGCGGGTGAGCGGCAAGCAGCGCGACGACCTGCAGGCGGCGATCGCGCTGCTGCGCGGCGCGAAGATCGACCGGCCGCTGCAGTTCAATAACTTCAGGGATTAGCGCGCGCGATCGCGCGGCACAGCGCCTCGGTGGCATCGAGGACGCTAGGACCCAGGCGACTCAGGGCCTGATCCTCGAAGGCGATCAGCCGCCCGTTGCGCACGGCCTTGAGCGTCCCGAAGCGCTTCCAGTCCACGAGCCAGCCCGCGCTCTCGCCCGGGGGCCCGGCGGCGATGATGATGTCCGGGTCGCGGGCAATGACCGCCTCGACGTCGACCACCGGTCCTGGCTCGCGCAGGTCCGCGAACACATTGCGGGCGCCACAGAGCTCGAGCGCGTCCGACATGAGGTGCTGGCCACCGACGGTGTAGATGGGACGGTTCCATACCTGAAGCAGCACACTCGGGTGCCGGGCGCCGCCCCCGGCACCGGCGTAGGTGCGCTCGAGCGCCGCGAGGCGTGCCTCGATGGCGCGCGCGGCGAGCTCGGCCTCGGGACCGGTGCCGGCGAGCGTGCCCAAGCGGCGGATCGAAGGCGCGAGGTCCCTGAGGCGCTGCGCCTGCTGCTCATATAACGGGATCCCGAGCCGCGCGATTTTCTCGCGCTGCGCCGGGTTGCCGCCCGAGGGCCAGGCCACGACCACATCCGGGTGAATCCGCACCAGCCGCTCGAGGTCGATCGAGACGGCATCGCCGATGCGCGCCACGCGCTTCGCCTCGGCAGGCACGTCCGAGTATTCGACCGTCGCCACCACCTCGCGCCCCGCACCCGCGGCAAACAGCATCTCCGTGCCGCCGGGGGAGAGGCTCACGATGCGCAGCGGAGGTGCACGCACCGCGACGGCGCGCCCGCTGTCGTCGGTCACGGTGCGGGCGGCGGTCGATTCCGCATTGGCCGCGCCCGCCGACGCATACGCGCCGGCTGCTAGGGTGAGAAGGACGAGGGCTGGGCGCAGTCTGGACACGGGCGTGCGATCATGACACACACGCCGCGGGCGGGTCGTGAGCGCTCCCTCAGGCGGCGCGCGTCTCCGCGAGCGTCGCCTCGCCGCCCGCGCTCTCGAGCACCCGCGCCACCGCGTGCACGGTCGCGGCGATGCGCACCGCGCTCTGCACCGCCTCGCGCTCGAGGCCGTGCTGGCGCAGCTGGCGCTCATGCGAGGCGACGCAGGTGCCGCAGCCGTTGATGGCCGAGACCGCGAGCGACAGCAGCTCGAAGTCCACCTTGGAGATCCCGGGGTTGCCGAGCACGTTCATGCGCAGCCGCGCCGGCAGCTTGGCGTACTCGCCGTCCTCCACCAGGTGGAGGAACCGGTAGTAGACGTTGTTCATCCCCATGATCGCGGCCGCCGAGTGCGCGGCCGTGACGTATGCGGCATCGAGATGCGAGGCGGCGAGCGCGCCCAAATCGCGGCTGAAAGCCACGTTGCGCGAGGCGAGCGCGCTCGAGAGCGCCACCGCCCAGATCTGCCGCTCGGTGAGGCCCGGCGCGCCGGCGGGCGTGAGCACGCTGCCCAGGTTCAGCTGCAGATCGCGTGCGTACGCGGGCAGCGAGTCGCGAATGGCTTCGAGGGTCTTCATGTCAGGCCGCCTTCAGGGTCTGTTCGCCCTTCTGCCAGTTGCAGGGGCAGAGCTCATCGGTCTGCAGCGCATCGAGCACCCGCAGCACTTCCTCGGGGCTGCGGCCGACGGAGAGGTCGGTGACGTAGACGAAGCGGATCACGCCCTGCGGGTCGACGATGTAGGTGGCGCGCTGGGCGACGCCGGCTTCGGGGTCGAGGATCCCGAGCGCGCCCGAGAGCTCGCGCTTGATGTCCGACAGCATCGGGAACGGCAGATCCTTCAGCTCCTGCTTCTCGCGCCGCCAGGCGAGATGGACGAACTCGCTGTCGATGCTGACGCCGAGCAGCTGCGCATCGCGCGCGCGGAACTCCTTGTCGAGCTTGCCGAAGGCGGCGATCTCGGTGGGGCAGACGAAGGTGAAGTCCTTGGGCCAGAAGAACACCACCTGCCACTTGCCGGGGAAGCTCTCATGGGTGAAGGGCTGGAACGCCCTGGCGGCATCGCTCGATACCACGCCGGTGAGGGCGAACTCGGGGAAACGCTGGCCTATGCCTGACATGCTCGGATCTCCTTGGGTAGCAGATGGCCCTTGCGGGACGTGCGGCCATCCTGCGCGCGGGCCTCTTATCAATCCAATCGATTGATTTTATAATCCCGATAGACGCCATATATGGCCACGGAACTGAAACTCAAGGATCTGCGCTACCTGGTGGCGGTGGCCGACCAGCGCCATTTCGGCCGCGCCGCCGCGCGTTGCTTCGTCAGCCAGCCGACCCTCTCCTCGCAGCTGAAGAAGCTCGAGCAGAGCCTCGGGGTGCAGCTGATCGAGCGCGCCCCCAACAACGTCTCGCTCACCGAGGCGGGCGAGGAGATCGTGGCGCGCGCCCGGCGCATCATCGAGGCGAGCGAGGAGGTGGTGGCGCTCGCGGCCGGCGCGCGCGACCCGCTCGCCGGCAAGCTGCGCGTCGCGCTGCTGCCGACCATCGGGCCGTACCTGCTGCCGCACGTGATGCGCCCGATCCGCAAAGCCCTGCCGCGGCTCGAGCTGCGACTCTACGAGCACCAGACGGCCCCGCTGCTCGAGAAGCTGCGCGCCGGTGAGCTCGACTTAGGCGTTCTCGCGCTACCGGTGGAGCTCGGCGGGCTCGAGGCGCGCGAGCTCTACCGCGAAGCCTTCACCGTCGCCCTCCCCGAGCGCCACCCGCTTACCAAGCGCGAATCGGTGCGCGCCGCGGACCTCAAGGGCGAGACGCTGCTGCTCCTCGAGGAAGGCCACTGCCTGCGCGATCAGGCGCTCGAGGTCTGCGGCGCTGCGGGCGTGAGCGAGCGCGCGGACTTTCGCGCCACGAGCCTCGAGACGCTGCGGCAGATGGTAGCCGCCGGCGCCGGCGTGACGCTGCTGCCGGAGCTCGCGAGCCGCGGCGCCTACGGCCATGCGCGCGGCGTCGAGGTGCGGCGCTTCGCGCGGCCCGCGCCGGTGCGGCACGTCGGCGCGGTGTGGCGCAAGACGACGCCGCGGCGTGCCGCCATCGATGCCGTGGCCAGCCTGATCGCGGAACACGCGCAGTGACCCCGGCGGAGATCGAGCCCGTGACGCTCACGGCGCGCGATGGCCGCAGCCTCGCCGCGCTCTGCCTCGAGGCGAGCGCACCGCGCGGCGCGCTGGTCGTCAACAGTGCGACCGGTTTCCCGCGCGAGTTCTACCTCAAGTTCGCAAGCTACTGTGCGCAGCGCGGCTATCACACTCTCGTATACGACTACCGCGGCATGGGCGCCTCGGCACTGCAGCCGCTCAGGGCGGAGAGCGCGCACATGAGCGACTGGGGCCTGCTCGATATGCCGGCGGCGCTCGGGTGGCTCGGGCAGCGCTTCCCGGGGAAGCCGCTGGTCACGCTCGGGCACAGCATCGGCGGCCAGCTCATCGGCTGCATACCGAACCAGGCGGCGGCGCGCGCGCACGTGATGGTGGCGACCTCGATCGGCTACTGGCGCGGCCAGCGCCTTCCGTTCCGCTATCTGGCGCTGCTCTTCTGGAAGCTCTACGGTCCGCTCGAGCTCAGGACCCGCGGCTACGTGCCGCGCGGCGCGCTGTGGCGCGGTGATGCGCTGCCGCCGGGCGTATTCCTCGAGTGGCGCAAGTGGTGCCTCCGCCCTACGCACTTTGCGCCCGATCTCACCGGCGATCCTGAGTCGGGCCCATTCGCCGCGGTGCGTGCGCCAGTGCTTTCCTTGAGCTTCAGCGACGACCCCATCGCGACCCCGCGGGCGGTCGAAGCGCTGCTCGCCTTCTATCCGAACGCCGCGATCGAGCGGCGCCGCACGACGCCCGCGCAGGCGGGCGTGCGCCACATCGGCCACCACGGGTTTTTCGCCGAGCGCCATCGCGACACACTCTGGCGCACCACGCTCGACTGGATCGACGCGCGCGGCGCTTAGTGGGCGAGCGGCTTCAGGCGGGCGGCGACGGAGCCGGCGGCGCCAGCGGCCGCAGCCGCGTGCGTGCGCCGCGCGCGGCACGCGCGAGCGCGATGCCGACCAACACGATGACACCGCCCAGCAGCTGGATGGGCTCGAGGCGCTCATCGAGCAGCAGCCAGGCGTACAGCGCCGCCGCGATCACCTGCAGATAAAGACCCACGGAGCCGAAGGTCGCCGGCAGGTGCGCCAGCGCGTAAGCGATCAGGCTCTGCCCGAGCGCCTGCGCCGAGAGCGCCAGCGCGACCAGCACCAGCCAGCCGTGAGCGCTGCCGGGCAGCAACCTCTCCCCCAGCGCCAACGGCAGCGGCAGGAGCAGCAGGCTGAAGATGAGGGTGCTGGCGAACATGACCACGCCCGTGCCGTGCCGGGCGCGCAGGCGCGCCACCGCGAGAATGTAGGCGGCGTAGAACCAGGCGGCGCCGAGCGCCATCGCGTCCCCGGCGAGCGCGTGGCCGCCACCGGCGAGCTTCGGGCTCATGATGAGCACCAACCCGCCGAAGGCGAGCAGTGTCGCGAGCAGAAAGCCGAGCCGCGGGCGCTCGCCCCACACCAGCCAGGCGAGGATGGTCACCACGATCGGGGCGGTATTGGCCTCGAGGCTCGAGGCCGCGATCGAGGTGCGCATGAGGGAGAGGTGGTAGAGCGCGATGTCGGCGGCAAAGAACACGCCCGCCCACAGGAACCCGGGATCGGCGAGCGGCTGGCGGGCTCGCGCGCCGCCCGCGCGCCGCTCCAGGATTGCCCACAGCGCGAGCGGCGGAACCGCCAGCGCGCCGCGCCAGAACGCGCTCGCCACCGGGCCGGTCTCCGAGACCCGCACCAGCACGCCCGAGCTGCCGATCGCCAGCGCGCCGGCCAACAGCGCCGAGAGGGCGAGAAGTTCCGAGCGCTCGGGTTTCATGCTGGCATAATCGCACGATGCGCGGCGTAAGTTTCCTGCTGGTGCTCGGCGCCGCTCTCGCGGCGCTCGCGGCACCCTCGCTCCCCGCGCAGCCGGCACCCGCGGGCACGCTCACCGTTACGGACGCCTGGGTGCGCGCCATTCCCGGCGCAGCGGTGGCGGCTGCCTACATGAGGCTCCACAACGGCGGCAGCCAGGCGGTGCGGGTGATCGGCGTGCACTCGGCGCTGGCCGGACACGCCATGATTCACGAGACCCGGCTCGAGAACGGCGTCTCCACGATGCGTCCGCACGAGCCGCTCGCGATCGCGGCCGGCGCGACCGTCGAGCTCAAACCCGGCGGCCTGCACGTGATGCTGCACGATCTCGCCCACCCGCTCGCGGTCGACGAGCAGGTGCCGCTCGAGCTGCTGCTCGAGGGCGGCGGCCGCATCGCGGTCAGCGCACGCGTGCGGCCGCTGAGCGCCGAGTGATCTCCGCCGACTCTCCGCGCGACCACGTCACTCCCTACGATCGCTTCGCCTGGAGTGACACGCAGATCGAGCAGTGGCTGGTCGAGGGCCAGCACGGCGAAGAGCTCGGCGCCTACTTCGGCGCGCGCGAGTTCCAGGCGCTGAAGGCGCTGGCGCGCCGCGCGCACCGCGTGCCGCTCGCAGCCGGGGCGCTGCGCGTGCTGATCGTGCCCGGCATCATGGGCTCACAGCTGGGAGTGAAGCGCGCCGCGCCGCTCCCCAATGACATCGTGTGGCTCGATCCCCTCGACATCCAGCAGGGGCGCCTCAGCGTGCTCAAGGTCGGCGGAGGCGCGCCGGTCGTGGCGCTCGGCGCGGTGCTCTACTCGCTGCTGCGGCTGAAGCTCGCGCTGCGCGCCCGCGGCTTCGCCGCGGAGTTCCACGACTACGACTGGCGGCTCGGGGTGGCCGAGGTCGGGCGCGCCCTGGCCGGGCGCCTCGCGCAGCATGAGCGGATCGCGATCGTGGCGCACAGCATGGGCGGGCTGGTCGCCCGGGCGGCGCTCAGGGATCCGCGCACCACGCACGTGACGCGCGTGGTGCTGCTCGGCACGCCGAACCTCGGCTCCTGCGCCGCGCTGCAGGCGTTGCGCGGCACCTACGCGGTGGTGCGCAAAGTCGCTCGCCTCGCCGCGCAGCCGAGCGCCGAAGCGCTCGCCACCGAGGTGTTCTCGAGCTTCCCGAGCCTCTACGACATGCTGCCGACCGGCGGCTGGAGCGGCCGTGCGGATCTCCTCGATGCGGCAGCCTGGCCGCGCTCGGGCCCGCAGCCGCGCGCCGAGCTCCTGGCCGCGGCGCGCGCGACGCACGCGCTGCTCGCACCCGCCGACGCGCGCTTCGCGGCCATCGCGGGCGTGGGTGAGGAGACGGTGACCGCGGTGGCACGGCGGCACGACGACTTCATCTACACGCTCACCCGCCAGGGAGACGGCACCGTCCCGGCGGCGAGCGCCGCGCTCGCCGGCGCCCCCTGCGCGTACGCGCGCGTGGCGCACAGCGATCTGACCCGCGACCCGGTGGTGGCGGCGGCGGTGGTCGACTTGCTGCAGCGCGGCGCCACTGCGCGCCTGCCGGCGCGCTGGACGAGCGCGAGCCGCGCGGCGGCGCGGGTGAGCGATGCGCAGCTGCGCCGCACGCATGCCGACAAGGTTGACTGGGGCGCGCTCACGCCCGAGGCGCGCCGCGCCTTCCTCGAGAACCTCAACGAACCGCCGCGGTTCCGGCTCAAGGTGCCGCACAGCCGCGCCAGGCGCTGACGCGCCGCGCCGGCGTAGGCTGCCTAGATGAGTGACGCGTCCGTGTCGGCGACGCTCGCACCGCCTGCCTCGACCACGCGCGCCAGCGCCGCAGCGATCGGCAGCACCTGCGCGGCGTAGAAGGCGGCCGTTTGGACCTTGGCGGCGTAGAACTCGCGGTCGGGCCCGTCCATCCTGGCCGCGGCGAGCGCGGCGGACCTGGCGAGCAGCCAGCCGCCCGCGACGTAGCCGCAGAGCTTCAAGTACGGCACCGACACCGCCAGCGCCAGCTCGGGCCGCGTGGCGAGCGCCTTGCCGAGCGCCTGACTCGCGCGGGCCAGCTGCGCGACGCCCTCGAGCGCCGCCCGGCAGGTACCGTCGACCCGCTCTTCGGTCGCGGCCAGGCCCTCGAGCTCGCGCTGCATCTCGGCGAGGAAGGCCGCCATCGCGGCGCCGCGGTCGCGGGCGATCTTGCGGCCGATGAGATCATTCGCCTGGATCCCGGTCGTGCCCTCATAAATGGTGGTGATGCGCACGTCGCGCACGTACTGGGCGGCGCCGGTCTCCTCGATGAAGCCCATGCCGCCGTGCACCTGCACGCCGATGCCGGTGACCTCGTTGCCGAGCTCGGTGCACCAGCCCTTGACGATCGGCGTCAGCAGCTCGCCGCGCGCCTGGCTCGCGGCGCGCACCGCGGCGTCGGGGCTGGCGGCGCCGAGATCGAGCTGCATGGCGGTGTAGAGAGTCAGAGCGCGTGAAGCCTCGGTCTGCGCCTTCATCATGAGCAGCATGCGCTTCACGTCGGGGTGATTGATGATGGGCGCAGCGCTGCCGCGCTCGGCGCCGGGCGGCCGGCCCTGGACGCGGGTGCGGGCCCATTCCGCGGCGCGCTGGAAGGCGCGCTCGCCGACCGCGTAACCCTCGCTTCCGACCGAGAGCCGCGCGCTGTTCATCATGATGAACATGTACTCGAGTCCCCGGCCCGGCTCGCCGATCAGGTAGCCCACCGCTCCCGAGTGCTCGCCGAAGGCGAGCACGCAGGTGGGACTCGCGTGAATTCCGAGCTTGTGCTCGATCGAGAGGCAGCGCACGTCGTTGCGCTCGCCGAGCGAGCCGTCGGCGTTCACCAGCCACTTCGGCACGATGAAGAGCGAGATGCCTTTCACTCCGGCCGGCGCCCCCTCGATGCGGCCCAGGACCATGTGGATGGTGTTGGCGGTGAGGTCGTGATCGCCCCAGGTGATGAAGATCTTCTGGCCGAAGAGCCGGAAATGATCGCCCTCGGGCACGGCGCGCGTGCGCACCTGCCCGAGATCCGAGCCCGCCTGCGGCTCGGTG
>DASPSF010000047.1:0-16161 GCA_035624075.1 Steroidobacteraceae bacterium
GGCGACCGCGGCTGACGACAGCAGCCTCACCTGGAAGGGAATCACCTTCTACGGCATCGTCGACGCCGCCCTTCAGTACGACACCCACAGCGGCCCGTTCAGCGACTACTACGTGCGCGGCTCAGGGTCGCTGGTCCAGAAGAACGACTACGACTCGCCGACCGGCCTCGTGCCGAGTGGCCTCTCGCAGTCGCGCCTCGGGATCTCGGGCAACGAGCCGATCGGGGGCGACTGGGCCGGAGTGTTCCGCCTCGAGACCCCCGTCAACCCGCAGTCGGGGAACCTCACCGACAACCTCAAGTCGCTGACACTCAACAACGGCAAGGCGGTCGGCGCGCAGGTGACCGCGGGCGACGGCAGCTACGCCGGCCAGCTGTTCGCGAACCAGGCCAATATCGGGCTCTCGTCCCCGACTTACGGCACCTTCACCTTCGGCCGGCACATCACCATGCTGGCAGAAGCGATGGGCAAGTATGACCCGACGGGGGGCGCGCCCCAGTTCTCCCTGATCGGCTACTCCGGCACCTACGGTGGCGGCGGCGACACCGAGGACACGCGTCTCGATCAGTCGGTGAAGTACACCGCCAAATACGGCGCGCTGCACCTCGGCGCCCTGTACCAGTTCAGCGGCTCGACCGGCGCGGTCGATACCGCCTTCCAGTTCCAGCTCGGGTTCGATTACGCCGGCTTCTCGGCTGACGCCTACTACTATAAGAAGTACGACGCGATTTCGGCCTCGGCCCTGAGCGCGGCCCAGGTGACGGAGCTGCAGACCGGGACCTGCACCGCGGCGGCGCCCGCCACCCCGCAATGCTATTCGATCGGCAACTCGCTGTCGGCGACCATCTCGGACAACCAGACTTTCGCGCTCATGGCTCTGTACGGATTCGCCGCAGCGCCGCTGAAGCTCTATGCGGGCTACGAGCACATCGAGTTCAACAACCCGAACAATCCGCTGCCGGCAGGCTCGCTCACCATTGGCGGCTACGTGCTCGCGTTCACCAACAACGCCGCCTACGACAACCAGAAGGTGCTCGACGTGGTGTGGGGGGGGTTGAAGTGGGGCGTGACGCCGGACCTCGACCTGATGCTGGCCTACTACTATGTCGACCAGAACTCGTACGCCACCGGCGCCGACGCCGGCTGCAACAGCACGGTCAGCGGCGGCTGCAGTGGCTCGGAAAACGTGGCGTCGGTCCTGCTCGACTACCGCGCCTCGAAGCGCTTCGACCTGTATGCCGGCAGCATGTGGTCGGAGGTGCAGAACGGACTCGCCAATGGCTACCTCAACAAGAGCAACGTCGCGGCCACGGCCGGTGTGCGCTTCAAGTTCTGAAGCCTGAGACTTGAGTCCGCCTGCGGGCGGAGCATGCGATGGGGCCCGCACAAGCGGGCCCTTTCGTTTCCGGCGCTAGCCGAAGCGTCCGGTGATGTAGTCCTCGGTGAGCCGGTGGCGCGGGTTGGTGAACACCCGGTCGGTGTCGCCCACCTCGATCAGCTCCCCGAGATGGAAATAGGCGGTGCGCTGCGAGACGCGGGCCGCCTGCTGCATGGAATGCGTCACGATGACGATCGCGTACTGTTCGCGCAGCTCGTCGATCAGGTCCTCGATGCGGGCGGTAGCCACGGGATCGAGCGCCGAGCACGGCTCGTCCATGAGAATGACCTCCGGCTGCACCGCGATCGTGCGCGCGATACAAAGCCGCTGCTGCTGGCCGCCGGAGAGGCCCGTGCCCGGGCTGCCGAGGCGATCCTTCACCTCATCCCACAGGCCCGCGCGCGTCAGGCTGGTGCAGACGATGTCATCGAGGTGGGCGCGGCTCCTTGCCAGCCCGTGAATGCGCGGTCCGTAGGCGACGTTCTCGTAGATCGACTTCGGGAACGGGTTCGGCTTCTGGAACACCATGCCGACGCGCGCGCGCAGCTGCACCACGTCGCGCCGCTGGTCATGGATGTCGCGGCCGTCGAGCGTGATACTCCCGGTCACCCTGGCGCCCGGGATGGTGTCGTTCATGCGATTCAGGCACCGAAGAAAAGTCGACTTGCCGCAGCCCGAGGGCCCGATCGCCGCCAGCACCTCCCGCCTGCCCACGTCGACCGTGACGTTCTTCAGCGCCTGCTTGCCGCTGTAGTAGACGTTGACGTCACGGCAGGAGAACACCGGGTCCTCGACGACGGTCCTCTCCGGACCGGAGCGCGCGCTCGCCTCGGCGGACACCGCGACGTGTACCCGCCCGCTCGGCTTCAGGTTGAGACCGCTCTCATCGAGGTGGCGATGGGATGGCCCGGCGACGCCCCCGCCGCGTGGCGCCGCGGGCTTACCGGCGGACCCGTTGCCGCCGCCCGCACCCCTGGCGCCGGCGGCGCCGGCACCGTTGCCGCGGGCCGCGCCGGCACCGTTGCCGCGGGCCGCGCCGGGCGCACCCGGCGTGCCGGACGGTTGCGGATCTTCCTTGGGCGGTTCGCTCATGCTTTCAGGTCTTCAGCCAAATCTGCCGGTGACGTAGTCATCGGTACGCCGGTTCTTCGGCGCCGTAAACATCTGGTCCGTGGGCCCCATCTCGACCAGCTCGCCCAGGTACATGAAGGCGGTGAAATTCGATACGCGCGCCGCCTGCTGCAGGTTGTGGGTGACGATGGCGATGCAGTACTTCTCCCGCAGCGATTGCAGGGTCTCCTCGATGCGCAGCGTCGAGATCGGGTCGAGGGCTGCGGTCGGCTCGTCGAACAGGATAACCTCGGGCCGCACCGCCAGGGTACGCGCGATGCAGAGGCGCTGCTGCTGGCCGCCCGAGAGCCCGCGCCCGTCCTCGTGCAGCTTGTCCTTCACCTCTTCCCACATCGCCGCATCGCGCAGCGCCTCCTCCACGCGGTCGGTGAGCTCGCTGTGAGAGATGCGCCGCACCAGCCGCAGCCCGAAGGCGACGTTGTCGTAGATCGACATGGGAAACGGGGTTGCCTTCTGGAACACCATGCCGACCCGGTAGCGCAGCGCGGCGACATCCACCGACGGCGCGAGGATGTCCTCGCCGTCGAGCCGCACGTCGCCGGTCGCGCGGTGTCCCGGATAGAGCGCGTACATGCGATTGAAGACCCGCAGCAGGGTCGATTTTCCGCAGCCCGAGGGCCCGATGAAGGCGGTGATGCGCCGGTCCTCGAGCGTCAGATTGATGTCCTTCAGCGCCTGCGAGCTCCCGTAATAGAAGTCGAGGTGCCGCACCTGGTACTTGACCGGGTGCGCGCCATTGTCGGTGGCCAGCGGCACGGCCAGCTCGGCTCCGGGGGCACCCATCAGCGCTGGCCTCCGGGCCCGAGCCGTGCCACGACGAAGCGCGCCGTGATGGAGAGGATCAGGATCGAGAGGGTGATGAGCAGCGCCCCCGACCAGGCGAGCTGCTGCCAGTTCGGATAGGGGCTGAGCGCGAACTGGAAGATCACCACTGGCAGGTTCGCCATCGGCGCGTTGAGGTTGGTGCTCCAGAACTGATTGTTGAGCGCGGTAAACAGCAGCGGCGCCGTCTCGCCGCTGATGCGGGCGATGGCGAGCAGCAGCCCGGTCACGATACCGCTGCGCGCCGCCGGGTAGACGACGCTGGTGATGGTGCGCCAGGGATAGGCGCCCATCGCGGTGGAGGCGTCCTTCATCCCCTGCGGCACGAGATTCAGCATGTCCTCGGTGGTCCGCACCGTCACCGGGATGGCGATGATCGCGAGCGCCACCGCGCCGGCGATCGCGGAAAAGTGCCCCATGGTGATCACCAGCAGCTCGTACACGAACAGACCGACGATGATCGAGGGCGCCGACAGCAGCACGTCGTTCACGAAGCGAATCACTGAGGAGAGGGCCGCGGTACGGCCGTACTCGGCGAGATAGGTGCCGGCGAGCATGCCGATCGGGCCGCCGATCAAAATGCCGACCACGGTCATGACGAGGCTGCCGTAGATGGCGTTGAGGAGTCCGCCGCTCGAGCCGGGCGGAGGCGTCATGGCGCTGAACAGCGTCGCCGACATGCCGGCGAATCCACGGCTGAAGAGCGTCCAGAGGATCGCGCCGAGAAAGAACAGCCCGATTACGGTGGCGAGGCCCGACAGGCCGAGCGCCACGAGATTGACGACCTTGCGCAGGAAACGGCGGCTCATACCGAGGAGAGCGCCCGGCGCTCGAGGCGCAGCAGCATGAAGCGCGCGGCCGCGATCACCGAGAAAGTGATGAGAAAGAGCAGCGCACCGAGCGCGACCAGCGAGGAGGTATAGAGATCACCGACCGCCTCGGTGAACTCGTTGGCGATGGCCGCCGAGATGGTGGTGCCGGGGGCGAGGAGCGAGGAGCCGATGCGGTGGGCGTTGCCGATGACGAAGGTCACCGCCATGGTCTCCCCGAGCGCACGCCCGAGACCGAGCATGATGCCGCCGATCATGCCGGTGCGCGAATAAGGCACGACCACCTGCCAGATCACCTCCCAGGTGGTGGCGCCGAGCCCGTAGCCGGATTCCTTGAGCACGTCCGGGACCGTCTCGAACACGTCGCGCGTGACCGCCGAGATGAACGGCACGACCATGATGGCGAGCACGATGCCGGCGGTCAGGATGCCGATACCGAACGGCGGACCCTGGAAGAGCCTGCCGACGAACGGCAATGGCCCGATCGTATCGATGAGCCACGGCTGGACGTGGCGCTGCAGGACCGGCGCCAGGACGAACAGGCCCCAGATGCCGAAGATGATGCTGGGCACCGCCGCCAGCAGCTCGATCGCGATGCCCACCGGGCGCTTGAGCCAAACGGGTGCGAGCTCGGTGAGGAAGATGGCGATTCCGAAGCTGACGGGGATGGCGATCACCAGCGCGATGAGCGAGGTGACCACCGTCCCGTACATGGCCGCCAGCGCGCCGAACTGGTCGGTGACCGGGTTCCACACCTCGCTCGTCAGGAAGCGCAGCTTGAAGTGCGCGAGCGCCGGCCAGGCCCCGTGCAGGAGTGACAGGGCGACGCCCCCGAGAAGTACCAGCACCAGGAGCGCGGCCACGAACGTGGCGGCGTGGAACATCCGCTCCCGCAGCCGCTGCCCCGCCGCGTGTCGCGGATCGATGGCAGCCGCGGTGTTCATTGGCTGCGGTACAGACTACATCCGTTTGGCGTCGGTGGCACTCGCGATGGCCGGCACGCCCTTGATCTCGGCCTTCCAGGTCGCGCGTACCTGCTTGATCAGGCTCTCAGGCAACGGCACGTAATCGAGATCGGCCGCCATCTTGGCGCCGTTGCGGTACGCCCAGTCGAAAAACTTGAGCGCCTCGCCGGTGGCGGCGGCATCGGGCGGCGTGCCGTACACGAGAATGAAGCTCGCGCCGGTGATCGGCCAGCTGGCCGCGCCCGACTGGTCGGTGAGGATCAGGTAATAGCCCGGCGCATGTTGCCAGTCGGCGTTGGCCGCCGCCGCCTGGAACGACTCACCGCTCGGGGTGACGGTCTTGCCGGCCGAATTGATCAGATCGCAGTAGGTCATCTTGATCTGCTTGGCGTAGGCGTACTCGACGTAGCCGATGGCGCCGTCGGTCTGCGCCGTCATGTTGGCGACCCCCTCGTTGCCCTTGGCGCCGATGCCGACCGGCCACTGCACCGAGGTGTTCTCGCCGATCGTGTCCTTGAACTTCGGGCTCTCCTGCGAGAGGTAGTGCGAAAAGAGGAAATTGGTTCCCGAGCCGTCCGAGCGGTAGATCGGCGCGATGGTGGTCGCCGGGAGCGAGAGCTTCGGGTTGAGCTTCTGGATCCGCGCGTCGTTCCACCTGGTGATCTCGCCGAGGTAGATGGAGGCGACCGTCAGTCCGTTCAGCACCATCTGTCCGGGCTGCACGCCCCTGATGTTCACCACCGGCACCACACCGCCGATGATCATCGGGAATTGCACCAGGCCCGCCTGCTTGAGGTCATCGGGCTTCAGCGGCATGTCGCTCGCGCCGAAGGTGACGGTCTTTGCCTTGATCTGCTTGATACCGCCGCCCGAGCCGATCGACTGGTAGTTCAGGCCGATTCCGGTCTGCTGCTTGTAGGCATCCGCCCACTTGGAATAGATGGGATAGGGAAAGGTCGCCCCCGCGCCCGAGATGTCGGCAGCGTGCACGGCGCCTGTACCGGCTGCGGCAGCGACCAAAGCCCACACCACCCGCTGGAATCTCTGTAAATTCATGTTTCAACTCCTGCACCACCGGTGGCGCGCATTAGATGACAATAATGTGACACTCCGATGACAGGGCTCCCTGGCCGGCTGCGCGAGGCCGGCAGCGTAGTCTTGCCGGGGGAGTTTTCAGGGTCGTGACAGCGGTCGGCTTGCCCGTCGGACCGCCTCACCGTATAAACGCGAACCGCCTGATAGCCGCTGCCGCTGATGTCCGACGTCCTCGAGCTTTCTCAAGAGCTGATCGCACGCCACTCGGTGACGCCGGCCGATGAGGGCTGCCAGCAGCTGATCGGCGGGCGTCTCGCCGCAGTCGGCTTTCAGGTCGAGCCGCTGCGCTTCGGTAACGTGGACAATCTCTGGGCGCGCCGGGGGGCGGGCCAGCCGGTGTTCTGCTTTGCCGGGCATACCGACGTCGTCCCGACCGGCCCGCTCGAGGAGTGGCGCAGCGACCCCTTCGTGCCGACGCTGCGCGACGGCCTGCTCTACGGCCGCGGCGCCGCGGACATGAAGACCGGGCTCGCGGCCATGGTGACCGCCACCGAGGAATTCGTCCGCAACCACCCCGGTCATCGGGGCTCAATCGCCTTTCTCATCACGAGCGACGAGGAAGGCCCGTCGGTCGATGGCACCAAGCGCGTGGCCGAGACGCTCGCCGCCCGCGGCGAGCGCATCGACTGGTGCATAGTGGGTGAGCCCTCGAGCGAGGCTGCCATCGGCGATACCATCAAGGTCGGGCGGCGCGGCTCGCTCAGCGGACGGCTCACGGTGCATGGCGTGCAGGGACACGTGGCCTACCCCCAGCTGGCGGAGAATCCCGTGCACACGCTGGCGCCGGCCCTCGCCGAGCTCACCCGGCACGTGTGGGACGAGGGCACTGAGCACTTCCAGCCGACGACTTTCCAGGTCTCGAACCTCAACGCCGGCACCGGCGCCCCGAACGTCATTCCCGGGGAGCTCAAGGCGCGCTTCAACCTGCGCTACTCGCCGGTACAGACCCTCGAGAAGCTGAAGGGCCAGGTCGAGGAGATCCTGCGCCGGCACGGCGTGCGCTTCACGATCGAGTGGTACGTGTCGGGCGAGCCTTTCTATACCCCGCCCGGCCTCCTGTCGGACGCGGTCGGCCGCGCCGTGGCGCAGGTGACGGGTGCGAAGCCGCGCCTCTCGACCGGCGGCGGCACCTCCGACGGGCGATTCATCGCGCCCCTCGGAGCCCAGGTCGTCGAGCTTGGCGTGGTGAACACCTCGATCCACAAGGTCAACGAGTGCGTCCGCGTCGCCGACGTCGACGCCCTCGAGCGCATGTACCTCAACGTGCTGCGGGAGCTTCTGGCCGGAAGTTGACCAGCGCTCCTGCGCCGCCGAGCAGCAGCGCCGAGAGCAGCACCCAGGCAGGCATGGCGAGGCCGAGGAAGGTCCAGTTGACCTCACCGCACTCCCCGCTCCCGCGCAGCACCTTGCCGATCACTTCGGTCACGGGCATGAAGCGCAGCATCATGGCGAGCGGCGCACCACAGGAAGGCAGCGTGCCCGGCGGCAGGCTCTGGATATAGAGCTGGCGCGCGGCAATTCCCACCGTAAAGAGCATGAACAGCGCGAGCAGCGCGCTATAGAGGTAGCGGCCGCCGCCGCGCGGGTGATGCAGCGCCGCGGCGAGGAACGTCACTCCGATCAGCATGATCCCGATGCGCTGAAAGATGCACAGCGGGCACGGCTCGAGCCCCAGGCCGTACTGCGCGTAGAGCGCATAGGCCATGAGGCCGACGCATACCAGGAAGCCCGCGATGTTGGCGAGACGGCGACGCGACATCGGCACAGTTTAGCGCAAGCGCAGCCGGCGAAAGTCGCGCCTTTCGCCGGCGGCAACGAAGCTGATGTCTGCCAGAATCGCTTCCTGCGATTCTGGCCAATGAACTAGGGCGCGGTCGCCGCGCCGCCCGATCCGGCGCGCAGCTCGCGCTCGACGTCATCGAGCGAGGTGTGGCGGATGTCCTTGCCGTGCACCATGTAGATGACGTACTCGCTGATATTCTTGGCGTGATCGCCGATGCGCTCGAGCGCCCGGACCACCCACATGACGTCGAGCGCCCGGCGGATGGTGCGCGGGTCTTCCATCATGAAGGTGATGCTCTGGCGCTGAATGGCCTCGTACTCCTCGTCCACCAGGCGATCCTGCCGCGCGACCCGCAGCGCCGACTCGACGTCCATGCGCGCAAAGGCATCGAGCGCGTCGTGCACCATTTCCGATACCACGCGCCCGAGATGCTTGATCTCGCGGTACTTGTCGGCGGGCCGCTCCATGGTGGCGAGCCGCGAGGCGATGTAGCCGATCTTCTCGGCCTCGTCGCCGATGCGCTCGAGGTCGGTGATGGTCTTGATGATCGCGACGATCACCCGCAGGTCGCCGGCGGCCGGGGCCCGGGTGGCGAGGATGCGGCTGCACTCGTCGTCGATGGTGACTTCCATGTTGTTCACCTGGTAGTCATCCATCGCCACCGATTCCCCGAGCGTGCTGTCGCCCTCGACCAGCGCGGCGATCCCCTTCTGCAGCTGCTGCTCGACGAAGCCGCCCATACCGAGCACCTTGCTGCGCACGCGCTCGAGGTCCTCGTTGAAACGACGCGAAATGTGGTGGCTCAGATCGGCGGTTTCCATCAGCGACTCGTGCCCGCCCTCAGGCGTGCTGTCCTGCGCCCGATGATAACGGAACTGCGGCTGACAGCCAGTACGATCCTCACGCCGCGTCGGCGACCAGTCCGGCAGTGCGGCGGCGCGTGGCGGTGGCAGCGTGCGGCCAGCGCAGCAGCTGCAGCTCGCCGGCCGCCCCCTCGACCAGCGCCGAGCACGACTCGACCCAGTCGCCGGTGTTGCAATAAAGCGTTCCGTCGATGTGGCGCAGATTGGCGCGGTGGATATGACCGCACACCACCCCTTCGTAGCCCTGGGTGCGGGCGTGATCCGCGGCCACCCGCTCGAACTTCTCGATGTAACGCAGGCTCGTCGGGATGCTGAGCTTCAGGCGCTCGGCCAGCGGCCAGTAGGCCCTGCCGACCGCACGGCGCAGGTTGTTGACCCCGTCGCTCAAGCGCACGGTGAGCTCATAGAGCACATCGCCGATGCGGGTGAGCCAGGGCGAGCAGTTGACCACGCCGTCGAACTGGTCCCCGTGCAACACCAGCAGCCGCTCGCCGCGGGCGGTGCGGTGCACCCACTCGCGGTGCACCTCGAACTGGCTCTGCAGCATTTCGGCGAACACGCCGAGGCTCTCGTCGTGATTGCCCGGAATGTAGACGAGACGGGTGCCGGCCCGGCCGCGGGCGAGGAGCGTGCGCACCACCTGCGTGTGCTCGACCGACCAGAAGACGCGCCGCGCGAGACTCAGCGCATCGACGATGTCGCCGACCAGGACGATGTTCTCGGCTTCCACGCCGGAAAGGAATTCGTTCAGCTCGCGGGCCCGCGCGTGGCGGTACCCCAGGTGAATATCGGAGAGGAAGAGTGTCCGGACCCGCAGCCTGCCAGGGCGTCTCACCATGCCCTCAGGGTCGTACCTCCATGTGTCTGCTGCATGACAGCACGAATAAAGATTTCTTACGAATTATGCAGTTGCAGAGAAAACCTAAGCCGTTTCCGTGCTCAGGGTCACCGGCACGGGGCGTGCGAGCCGCTCGGGCGGAAAGTGACAGGTGAACGTGCTCCCCTCGCCGAGCGTGCTCTGCACCTCGAGGCGTGCCCCGTGGCGCTGCAGGACGTGCTTGACGATCGCGAGCCCGAGCCCCGAGCCACCCGTGGCGCGTGAGCGCCCGGCATCGACTCGGTAGAAGCGCTCGGTGAGGCGCGGGATGTGCTCGGAGGGGATCCCGAAGCCCGTATCGGCCACGGCGAAATGGCCGCCCTCCTCATCCGTCCACCAGCGCATCTCGATCGAGCCCTCGGGCGGGGTGTATTTGGCGGCGTTGTCCACGAGGTTCGAGAACGCCGAATGAATCTCGGGCTCGTCGCCGATCAGCTGCGCGGCGGACTCGATCCGGACCCGCACCTCGCGCGGATGCGCGGGCCGCGCCAGCACGTCCTTGCGCAGCAGCGCGAGCAGCGCCGCCACGTCGATCGGCGCGCCGCCCACGACCTCGTCGGTCTCCTCGAGCCGGGAGAGCTCGATCAGATCGCGGATGATCTGGGTCATGCGCTCGGCCTGGCGGCGCATCTCGGCGACCGGCGCGAGCAGCTCGGAATCGAGAGCCGGATCCTGACCGAGCGTCTCGAGATAACCCGAGATCACCGTGAGGGGCGAGCGCAGCTCGTGCGAGGCGTTCGCCACGAAGTCGCGCCGCACCGCCTCGAGGCGCATCTGCCGCGAGACGTCGCTCACCAGCAGCAGCAGCTGCCCGTCGCCATAGGGGGCCACCTGCAGCGAGAGATAGGTGTCCTCGCCCTTCGCCGGACGGATGACGACGGAGTTGGAAAAGTCCTGGCGCGCCAGGTACCGCAGGAATTCGGGCTCGCGCAGCAGGTTGTCGATCCGCAGGCCGAGGTCCGCGGTGCTGCGCAGCTCGAGCAGCCGCGCCGCCATCCGGTTGAACCAGACGATCTCGCGCTGCGCGTTGAGGATCACCACCCCGTTGGGGAGCGCCGCGGTCGAGCGCTGCAGCTGGCGCATCAGTTGTACGAAGCGCTGCTTGTGGAAACGCTTGCGCCGGTGCAGCCGCACGACCTGGGCGATGATCTCGCCCCAGACCCCGCCGGTGTCGGGAGGGTCGGCGTAGTTGCGGTGCCGCAGCCACCATTCGAGCCGGAACAGATTGGCGAGCACCCACGCGAGATGCAGCGCCAGCGCGCAGGCGAGTCCCGCCCAGAGATTTCCCAGAAGCCAGCCGGCAGCGAGGCCCACCACCACCGTGGCGAGCAGGCGCCCGACGGTGAACCACCACATCTGCGTCGCGGGCTGCATCGGTGCCCTCAGGCGTGCCGGCGATCAGACCGTCCGGGCGGAGAACCGATACCCCGAGCCCCGCACGGTCTGCACGTAGCGATCGTAGCCGAATTCTTCGAGCGCCTTGCGCAGGCGCCGTATGTGCACATCGATCGTGCGTTCCTCGACGTACACGTTGCCACCCCAGATACGGTCGAGCAGCTGGTCGCGGGTGTAGACGCGCTCCGGATGGGTCATGAAGAACTCGAGCATGCGGTACTCGGTCGGGCCGAGCCCGACGGTACGCGCGCCCACCATGACCCGGTGGCTGCCCTGGTCGAGCACCAGCCCCTCGAACTCGATGAGCTCATCGACCCCGGTGGGCGTGGAGCGGCGCAGCACGGCATTGATGCGGGCGAGGAGCTCGCGCGGCGAGAACGGCTTGGTCACATAGTCGTCCGCCCCGCCTTCGAGCCCCGCCACCTTGTCGCCCTCTTCGGCGCGCGCGGTCAGCATGATGACCGGAAGCTCGCGCGTCTCGCGGTCGCGCTTCAGGGCGCGCGTCAGCTCGAGCCCGCTCATGTCGGGCAGCATCCAGTCGACCAGAACCAGGTCAGGGCGTGTGTCCGCCAGCGCGGCCCGGGCGGCGCGGCAATCCTCGGCCTCACGAACCTCGAAGCCCGCGCGCTTCAATCCAAAGGCGATCATCTCCCGGATCGGGCGCTCGTCCTCGACGATGAGAACCTGTTTAGCGGGCATTTGTTGCGCAGTTTTCCCCTGCCGGCGCGCGTGTATTACAGGGGTACTGTGTTGCAGATTCGTGACAAGACTGCAAGGGAATATTTCAGTTCAATGACGGGCTGACGGTTGCCTGCACGACGTCGTCGCGCAAGTAGACCGGCAGGGCGTCTTCGGGGCTGAATAGCCTCCCCGCGATGACCTCG
Source organism: Steroidobacteraceae bacterium (assembly GCA_035624075.1). Taxonomy (GTDB): domain Bacteria; phylum Pseudomonadota; class Gammaproteobacteria; order Steroidobacterales; family Steroidobacteraceae; genus 13-2-20CM-66-19. Next base: position 12,024 of record DASPSF010000047.1, read on the forward strand.
GGGACCGCGAGCTGCGCAATTTCGGCAGCCCGCGGGCGCAGGTCGCGGATCCCGGCCAGCACGCCTGAAAGAGCGCTTCGAAGCTGCGGGTACGCCAGGAATCCACTCCCCGCGCCGCGAAGGTCGGGACCCGCGGACCAGCCGGCAGGCAGCGTCACCTCACCCGGGTCGCCGACGCGCTCCTCCCCAACGGGAGCTGCCAGGTCCGCGGCGGAGCGGGCAAAGCAGCCCCAGTAGACTTCGCGCATGCGCGCGTCGTTGCACACCAGCACGCGCTGCGCGGCCGCATCGTCCGCGAGGACTCTCTGGGCCACCGCCGCGAGATCCGACACCGGCACGACGGGGACTCCGCCGCCGTGGGCGAGTCCCTGGGTGACACTCGCGGCGAGGCGCACACCGGTGAACGACCCCGGTCCGCGTCCAAAGGCAATCGCGGTCACGCCGGCGAGGGATGCGCCGGCCGCGGCGAGTACCTCATCGATCATGGCGAGGATATTCTCGGCGTGGCCGCGCTCGAGCAGCCGCTCGCGCGCGGTGAGCTGTCCATCGAGGAGCAGAGCCGCCGAGCAGTTCTCGGTCGCGGTATCGAGAGCCAGGATCTTCACGAGGCGCTCATCTCGCGGGCGGCGGCGCGCGGGGCGTGCTTGCGCAGGAAGCGCCGCACCTCGTCCGCATCCTGGGTGACGGTCATGGGCGGGAGAGCTGCGAGAAATACCCGTCCGTAGCTGCGCGCCAGCATGCGCGGATCGCAGATGACGACCGCGCCGTAGTCGTCTTCGCTGCGGATCAGCCGTCCGGCCCCCTGCTTCAGGGCGAGTGCCGCCTCCGGCAGCTGGTACTCGCGAAAGGCGTTGGAGCCGCTCGCGTTCAGATGCTCGATGCGCGCGCGCACCAGCGGATCCTCGGGGGATGCGAACGGCAGCTTCTCGATCACTACCAGCCGCAGCGCCTCGCCCTTGACGTCGACCCCTTCCCAGAAACTCGCGGTGCCGAGCAGCACCGCGTTGCCGTCGTGGCGAAACTCCTGCAGCAGCCGCTCGCGCGGCGCCTCACCCTGGACGAACAGCCGCTGCGGCGCGGCTCCGTTCCAGCGCTGCCGCAGGAGCGCCGCACCCTGAGCGAGCGCGCGGTGGCTGGTGAAGAGCACGAAGGCGCCGCCGCCGGCGGCCTCGATCAGCGGCAGCGCCGTATCGATCACCGCAGCCACATACTGAGGCGAGCGCGGGTCGGGCATCCTCTCCGGCAGATACAAGAGGCTCTGGCGCTCGTGATCGAAGGGACTATCGATCCGCAGCGTCGGGCATTCGGCGATGCCGAGCCGCCCGGTGAAGTGTCCGAATTCCTCCCCGAGCGACAGCGTCGCGGAGGTGAACACCCAGGCTCCGCGGCGCGACTCGATGAGCGAGCGGAAGCGCGCCGAGATATCGAACGGCATGAGGCTCAGGCTGATACCGCGCGCCGTCACCTCGACCGCGCGTGCTCCCTCGAGCTCGTCGGTCGCCGCGATCCGACCGAGGGAGGCCGCGAGGTCGGCCGCACGCGCCGCCAGTTGCACGAGGACCGCATCCTCCCCGGCAGCCGCAAGCGACTCGCCGAGGCGCGCGAGCGAGTCCGCCAGCTCGTGTGCGGCATCGCCCAGACGGCCGCTGCCGGCGGTCCAGGCCATGCGGGCCACGCCGGCGGCGGCCGCTGTCGTTGGCGATCCCACCGACTTGAGCTCCCGCAGGTCCTCCTCGACGGCCTGCAGTGGATTGGCCAGCGCGCCCACGCCCCGCCCGGTGCGCAGCTCGAGCTCCGCATCCTTCATCAGGCTTTCGATCTGCCGCGTACTGACGCTCGCGCCGAAGAACTGGGTGGCGAGGTCGGGGATCTGATGCGCCTCATCGAGAATCACCGCGTCCGCCGAGCCCAGCAGGTCGCCGAACCCGTCCTCCTTCAGCGCGAGGTCGGCGAGCAGCAGGTGGTGGTTGACGATGACGATGTCGGCCTCCAGCGCCTCGCGCCGCGCGAGCGCCACGTGGCAGCGCGAGATTTCCGGGCAGCGCACGCCGAGGCACGTCTCGCGTGTGGAGGTGACCTGGGCCCAAACCGGATGCGAGTCGGAGAGTCCGCCGACCTCCGCGAGATCGCCGCTGCACGTGGTGTGCGCCCAGCGCGCGATGCGCGTCAGCATGGCGCGGCTTGCGCGCGCCCCTCCCCCTGCCTCTGCGCCCGGCATCGTAAGCTGCTCACCAGCGCCTTCGGCCACCGCGAGCCGGTAACGGCACAGGTAGTTGGCCCGCCCCTTGAGGAGTGCGACGCGTGCGGGCCGCCCGAGCGCCGCGCTCACGAGCGGCAGATCCTTGGTGTACAGCTGATCCTGGAGCGTGCGCGTGCCGGTGGAGATGAGTACGCGCCTCCCGGAAAGGAGCGCCGGCACCAGATAGGCGAATGTCTTGCCGGTGCCAGTGCCTGCCTCGACCACGAGCGTCTCGTGTGCCTCGAGCGCGCCGGCGACTCGCTCGGCCATGCGCAGCTGCTCGCGCCGCACACGAAAGTCCGGCAGGGCGCGCTCGAGCGGGCCTCCCTGTGCGAATATGTCCTCGAGATCAAGCATCGGGAAATTCAAGGGCGCTCATCGCCGCGGGGCATCCTCGCGTGCCGCGCGGCAGCTGTCGAGACGCATATCTACCTGAATTTCCTGCAAAGAGTGCCAACCCTTAAGGCTACTGTAACAGGGCACCTCACCCGGCCGGGATATACTTAGTAGTTTAGCGGATCCCTATCAGAGGAACCGACCGGATGGCCGCTCCTGCGCACAAGATGACCCCCATGCCAGAGCTCAGCCGCGCGGTGGCCGACTGGGTCAGCTCGGTACGCGAGCTCACTCAGCCACGCGCCGTCCACTGGGTCGAGGGGACCGACGCCGAGGCGCGCGAGCTCACCGCACAGCTGGTGCGCAGCAAGGAGCTCACGGTTCTCAACGCGCAGGAGTTCCCCGGCTGCCACCTGTACCGCTCGGCGCCCAATGACGTCGCGCGGGTGGAGCACCTCACTTATATATGTACCCGCTCCCAGGAGGATGCGGGCCCGAACAACCATTGGATGGATCCGCAGCAGGCGCACGCGAAGATGCGCGGGCTGTTCCGGGGCTGCATGCGTGAGCGGACGCTCTACGTCATCCCCTATTGCATGGGTCCGCTCGACTCACCGCTGTCGCGCCGCGGCGTCGAGGTCACCGACAGCCCGTACGTCGTGCTCAACATGCTGATCATGACGCGCGCCGGACGCGCCGCCCTCGAGCTCATCGCGCGCGACGGCCAGTTCGTCAGGGGACTGCACTCGATCGGCGAGCTCGATCCCGAGCGGCGCTTCATCATGCATTTTCCCGAGGAGCTCTCCATCGAGAGCTTCGGCTCCGGCTACGGCGGCAATGCGCTGCTTGGCAAGAAATGCCACGCGCTGCGCATCGCCAGCTGGCAGGCGCGGACCGAGGGCTGGCTCGCCGAGCACATGCTGATCGTGGGACTGCAGAGCCCGCAGGGCGAAACTCACTACGTCGCCTGCGCCTTTCCCTCCGCCTGCGGCAAGACCAACCTCGCAATGCTGCTGCCGCCGGAATCGATGCCCGGCTGGCGGGTTCTGACGATCGGCGAAGACATCGCCTGGCTGCATCCCGGAGCCGATGGACGTCTTTGGGCGATCAATCCGGAAGCCGGCTGCTTCGGGGTGGTGCCGGGCACCAATCCGCAGACCAACCGCAATGCCTACGAGATGATCCGGCGCGACACGCTGTTTACCAACGTCGCGCTCACGGCCGACAATCAGCCCTGGTGGGAGGGGCTCACGACCGGCAAGCCGGTGCTCGACTGGCAGGGGCGTCCCTACGATCCGGCGCGCGGCCCGGCGGCTCATCCCAACTCGCGCTTCACGGTCTCCGCGCAGCGCAATCCGAGCTACTCGGCGCGCATGGAGGACCCCGCCGGCGTGCCGATCACCGCGCTCGTGTTCGGCGGGCGGCGCCGCGAGGTCGCGCCCCTGGTCTACGAGGCGCGTGACTGGCAGCACGGCGTGCTGCTCGGCGCCTCACTCGCCTCCGAGACTACGGCCGCCGCCGTCGGGCAGGTGGGTGTCGTGCGGCGCGACCCGATGGCGATGC
>DASPSF010000057.1:0-8605 GCA_035624075.1 Steroidobacteraceae bacterium
TGGCCGAGATAGTTCACCACTCCGCTGGTCGGCGTATCGAGCCCGGCGATTTGCCGCAGCAGCGTCGACTTGCCCGAGCCCGAGCGGCCGAGGAGCCCCACGATCTCGCCCGGGCGGAGCTTCAAATTCACCTTCTCGAGCACCACGAGCTCATCGCCGTCGGGCTTGCGGAAGCTCTTGCACACATCCTGCACGTCCAGCAGCGGCGCGAGATTGAGTGCGGGCGTGGCGTTCACGGGCGTCTCCTCAACTGATGCGGAACTTGCGCTCGGCGCGCGCATAGAGCGGCCGCCAGAAGGTGCGGTTCACGACCACCACGAAGAGGCTCAGGACCACGGTGCCGAGCACGGTGCGCTGGAAATCCCCGCTGCCGGTCGCATCGGAGATGTAGGCGCCGAGCCCGTGCGCGGTGAGCTTCTCGTTCCCCCAGCTCGCCACCTCCGCGACGATGCTCGCGTTCCACGAGCCGCCGGAAGCGGTGATCGCCCCGGTCACATAGAACGGGAACACCGCCGGCAGCGCCACCCGCCGCCACCAGAGCCAGCCGTGCACGCCGAGATTCTCGCTCGCATAGCGCAGGTCCGGTGCGATCGACGAGGCGCCGACGATCACGTTGAACAGTATGTACCACTGCGTGCCGAGGATCATCAGCGGGCTCAGCCAGATGTCGGGGCTGAGCTTGAAGGCCACGATCGCCGAGAAGACGATCGGGAAGAACAGGTTCGCGGGGAAGGCGGCCAGGAACTGCGCAATGGGCTGCGCGATGTTCGCGACCTGCGGACGCATGCCCACCCACACGCCGATCGGGACCCAGATGATGCTCGCAAGCGCGATCAGCACCGCGACCCGCGCCAGCGTGAACGCCCCGTAGAGCAGCACCCGGCCGATCTCGGCCTCCTGCACTTCGCCGAGCACGAACAGCGTCGTCTTCCAGAGCGCCGCGAGCCCGATCGCGATCAACACCCCATACCAGAGGTAGTCCAGCCGGCGCGAGCGCCACGGGCTCGGCGGCCGCGGCGCCGCCGCGCCCCAGACCGCGACGGGCTTGATGCCGGCGTGCAGCAGCGCCGCAAAGCCCGACCCGACGAAGTGGAGCAGCCGGGAGCGGCGGATCATGGTGAGCGCCCAGGAGCGGCTCGGGGTAAATCCCGCCTCCTGCTCGAGCCGGAACCAGTCGGCGCTTGCGATCAGCGGGCGGAACAGCAGCTGATCGAACGCGAGGATCACGATCAGCATCGCGAGGATCGCCCAGCCGACCGCGGCGAGATTCTTCTGCTCCATGGCGGTCACGATGTAAGAGCCCACCCCCGGGAGCGTCACGGTCGTGTTGCCGACGATGATGGCCTCCGACACCGTGACGAAGAACCAGCCGCCCGACATCGACATCATCATGTTCCAGATGAGCGCCGGCATGGCGAACGGCACCTCGAGGCGCCAGAAGCGCATCCAGGGACTCAACTGGAAGTTGCGCGCCGCCTCGATCAGCTCGTCCGGGATGCTGCGCAGCGAATGGTAGAAGCTGAAGGCCATGTTCCAGGCCTGGCTGGTGAAGATGAGAAAGATCGAGGCGAGCTCGGCCCCCGCGACGCGCCCCGGCGTCAGCTGCAGAAAGAACAGGAGCGTGATCGAGAAGCTCAGGATCGGCACCGACTGCAGGAAATCGAGCAGCGGCACCAGGATGATCTCGGCGCGGTGGCTCTTGGCGGCGAGCGTCGCGTAGGTGAACGTGAAGAGGAGCGAGGCGACCATCGCGATCAGCATGCGCAGCGCGGTGCGTGCCGAGTAACCGAACAGCGCCGTCGGGTCGAGCGAGATCGGCGTCGCCTCGAGCCCCGACAGCGATCCGGTGAGCCCGTGCGCCGCCTGCGCGCAGTAGACGAAGAAAGCAAACACCAGGATGAAGGCGAGCACGTCCCAGCCGCCCGGGACGTAGCGGGTCCGCAATACCGCGATGGGCAGCCGTTCGAAACGCATTCGCCGAAGTTTGCCCGAATGCGTTGACGATTGGCACCGCAAGTTAGGGGCGAGCGGTGCGGCCGTGCGGCGACTGTCGTACGATACCGGCCCATGAAAGCAACCCTGTTAGCTGCGGCCGTCATGGCCGCCGTCGGCCTGACGGCCGGAGGCCTCGCCTCCGCCCAGGAGACCGAGAACCCGGGCGTCAAGGAGACGATCAAGGAGGACGCGAAGACCGCGGGCCACGCCGTCGCGCACGGCGCGAAGACGGTCGGGCATGCGGTCGCCGATACCTCCAGGAAGGTCGGTCACGAAGTCGCCGAGAAGACCGCGCCCGCGCGCGAGACGGTCAAAGAGGACTCAAAGAAGGCCGGGGCGGCGATCGCCCACGGCGCCAAGGCGGTTGGCACCGGCGTGAAAAATGGCGCCGAGAAGGCCAAAGAGGCCGTGACCGGGAAGAGCGACGACTCGAAGCCGGACAAGTGACTTCCCCGTCATGCGCCTGATGCCCGCCCCAGCCGGGCTGCGGCTGGATTACCTGTCGCCGGCCGAGTACCGGGCGGCCGAGTGCGCCGATGTGCTCGGCGTCGCCACTTTCAACGGCCCGCCCGCGCCCGCACTCGGGTCGGATGAGATCCCGGGTGAGATCCCGGTCGCCGAGGTCAACACGCCGCTGCTGCTCGGCACCGCCGACGTGTACGAGGTATGGCGCGGGGGTCTGCCGGTCGAGTCGGGCCGCCGCAACCGGGTGCGTTTTCGCCGCAGTGAGAACCTCCTCTTCGGCTGCATCGCGCTCGCGGAGTCGGAGATCGCCCCCGCCACGCCGGCCGGGCGGGCGGCCCCGTCTGCGCTGCACACAGCGACCGAGGAGGCCTACCGCGAGATCTGCGCGACGCTCGATGCGCTCGGCTTCCCGCACCTGCTGCGCGTATGGAACTATCTCCCGGACATCAACCGCGACACTGACGGCACCGAGCGCTACCGCCAGTTCAACCAGGCCCGCCAGCACGCCCTGAGCGCCTGCGGCCGAGCGGTCCGCGGCCAGGTACCGGCCGCCTCGGCGCTCGGTGCCGCGAGCGGCAGTCCCCTGGTGGTCTACTTCCTCGCCGGCCGCGAAGCGCCCGCCTTCATCGAGAATCCGCGCCAGACGAGCGCCTACCGCTACCCGCGCGAGTACGGCAGCCATGCGCCGGTGTTCTCGCGCGCGACGCTGCTGCGCCAGAAGGACAACCTGACGCTGTTCATCTCCGGGACCGCGATCATCGTCGGCCATCGCTCGATTCATGTCGGCGACACCGCGGCCCAGACCCGCGAGACCCTCGCCAACATCGCAGCCCTCCTCGAGGAGGCCAACCGGGTGGAGCGCGCCGCGCGCTTCTCGCTCGGCTCGCTCGCCTGCAAGGTCTACGTGCGCGACCCACACGACCTGCCCGTGATCCGCGCCGAGCTCTGCGCGGCGCTCGAACCCACCTCGAAGCTGATCTACCTGCAGGCGGACATCTGCCGCCAGGACCTGCTGGTCGAGATCGAGGCGACCGGAATGTGCCCGCTCAAAGCCGACGCGTGAGCCATCGCCCGTGGAGCGTCGCGCTGGCCGCAGCGCTCATCGTGCTCTCCTCGCTCACCCCACGCGCGGCGCGCCCCGGGGAGCAGCCGCTGTGGGAATTCGGCCTCGGCGCCGGAGCGCTGGTGTTCAACGACTATCGCGGCGCCGACACCACGCACGCCTACCCCGTGCCGGTGCCCTACTTCGTGTACCGCGGCAAGTTCCTCGAGTCGGACCGCGACGGGCTGCGCGGCAAGCTGTTCCATGAGAACCGCGTCGAGCTCACCCTGAGCGTCAACGCCACCACCCCGGTGCGCAACAACTCCGCCCGCGCCGGGATGCCGGATCTGCGCCCCACGGTCGAGATCGGCCCGTCGCTGAGCGCGCACCTGTGGCGCTCGGCGGACTCGCGCGCGAAGCTCGACCTGCGCCTGCCGGCGCGCTCTGCGTTCACTGTCGAGGCCCACAGCCACGGCATAGGCGGCTTCTTCGCGCCGCACCTGAACCTCGACCTGGCGCAGTCCGCGGCACCCTCCGGCTGGAAGCTGGGGCTGCTCGCCGGCCCGCTGTTTGCCGAGCGCCGCTACGACGACTACTTCTATAGCGTCGCGCCACAGTACGTCACCTCGATGCGCTCCGCCTACGCGGCACCCGGCGGTTACGCGGGCACGCAGGCGCTGGTGTCGCTCACCCGCCGCTTTCGCGATCACTGGATTGGCGCCTACCTGCGCCACGACTCGCTCGAGGGTGCGGCCTTCGCGGGGAGTCCCCTGGTGGAGCGCGACAGCTACTGGAGCGGCGGACTTGCCTTCGTATGGATGATCGGCGCCTCGCAGCGCCTGGTCGAGAGCGACGAGTGAGGCGCTCGGCGACCCACCTGGTGCTGATCCCGAGCTACAACCCGGGGCTGCGGTTGGCGGAGACGGTGCGCGCGGCGCGCGCGCACTGGGATCCGGTATGGGTGGTCGTGGACGGCAGCACCGACGGCTCCGTGGCGCTGCTCGAGGAGCTCGCGCGCGGCGACCCGGGCCTGCGCGTGCTCATCCGGCCGCAGAACGGCGGCAAGGGCGCGGCGGTCCTCGACGGGCTGACCGCAGCCTCGAGCGAGGGCTACACGCACGTGCTCACCATGGACTCCGACGGGCAGCATCCCGCCGAGTGCATCGGGGACTTCATGCGCGCGTCCGCGGCCGCGCCCGCGGCGATGATCCTCGGCGCGCCGGTCTTCGATGCGAGCGCACCGCGCATCCGCTTGCGCGGACGGCGCATCGCCAACTGGTGGACCGATCTCGAGACGCTCTGGTCAGGGATCGCCGACACCTTGTTCGGGTTCCGCGTCTACCCGGTCGCACCGCTTCTTCAGGTGATGCAGCGGACGCGCTGGATGCGGCGCTTCGACTTCGACGCCGAGGCGGTGGTGCGGCTTTCCTGGCGCGGCGTGCCGGTGCAAAACCTCCCGGCCCCCTGCCGCTACTTCACTCAGGCGGAAGGCGGCGTATCCCACTTCAACTACTGGCGGGATAATGTCCTCCTCACCTGGATGTATACCCGTCTGTTCTTCGGGTTCCTCCTGCGCCTGCCGCTGTTGGTCGCGCGCCGCATCGCGCGCTGAGGGTGCCGCCTTGTATAATGCCGGCCACGTTTTTCAACATCGTAGTCAGCAATGTCCGACAACGTGTCATCCCTCAGGCAGCCGGCTGATTCGGCCGGTATCACCTCACTCACCCGCGAGCTCGCCGGGCTGATCGTTGCGGCGCTGAACCTCGAGGTCTCTGCGGCCGACATCGGCCCGGACCAGCCGCTCTACGGCGAAGGGCTGGGTCTCGATTCGATCGACATCCTGGAAATCGCTCTGGTGGTGTCCAAGCAATACGGGGTGCAGCTGCGCGCCGACAGTGAGGACAACGAGCGCATCTTCGCCTCGCTCCGCCACCTCGCCGAATACGTCAACGCACACAGGACCAGGTAATCGCCGCACCCACGCTGCCGCTGATCGCGCACGCATCGGCCGACGCGGTGCTCGCCTACCGCGCCGGAGCGCCGATCCTCGTCAGACAGTTCCTCGCCGATGTCGCGCGTGTCGGCGCCGCCTTCGGCGCCGGCGGAAGCGTTCTCAACGGCTGTGCCGATCGGTACCGCTTCGCGGTAGGGCTGGCCGCGGCGCTGGTCGCCGGCAAAGTGAGCCTGCTGCCCTCGACCCGCACCCCGGAAGTCATTGCACATCTCAAAGGTTTCGCCCCGGATGCCTGCTGCCTGACCGACGAAGACGATTGCGACCTCGAGCTGCCGCAGGTGCGCTTCCCCGAAGTCCTCGCGAGAGAGCCCGCGCGTAAATCCACCGCACTCGTCCCACGCATCGAGCCGGGCCAGCGCGCGGCCTGGGTGTTCACTTCAGGATCGACGGGCGCCCCGGTCCCGCACGAGAAGACCTTCGGCAGCCTCCTGGACTGCATGCGGGTGGAAGCCGACCGGCTCGGCTTGAGGCCGCACGTTTCGCACGCCATCGTGGCCACCGTGCCGCCGCAGCACATGTATGGCTTCGAGGCGAGCGTCCTGCTGCCGCTCTCGAGCGCCAACGCGCTCGCCGCCGAGCGGCCCTTCTACCCGGCGGATATCTGCTCCGTGTTGGCGGGGGTCCCGAGGCCCCGCGTCCTCATCACGACACCGATACACCTGCGCGCGCTCATGGCTGCGAGCCTTCCGATTCCCGACATCGACCTCATCGTGTCGGCGACGGCGCCGCTTTCCGGGCAGCTCGCCGCGGAGGTGGAACAGCGCTGCAGGACGCGCCTGCTCGAGATCTATGGCACGACCGAGACGGGCTCGATCGCCGTGCGCCGCACGACGGAGACGGCAGAGTGGCGCCTGTGGCCCAAGGTCCGCTTCGAGGCGCGCGGTGACGAGACCTGGGCGCAGGGCGGGCACGTCGAGCAGCCGACTCGCATGTGCGACGTCATCGAAGTCTTGAGTAACGGCCGCTTCCTGCTGCACGGGCGCCTCGCAGACCTCGTCAACATCGCCGGCAAGCGCAGCTCGCTTGCCTACCTCAACCATCAACTCAACTCCATCCCCGGGGTCCTCGACGGCGCTTTCTTTCACAGTGAGGCCGCAGGGGGCGATGCAACCGTGAGCCGGGTCGGAGCCTGTGTCGTGGCTCCGGGGCTCGACGCCGCGGCGATCGCCGCGGAGCTGCGCCGACGTGTCGATCCGGTGTTTCTGCCGCGCCCGCTGCTCTTCGTGGCGAGCCTGCCTCGCACCAGCACCGGGAAGCTCCCGCAGGAGGCCTTGCGCTCGCTCGCGGCGGCGCAGCCGAAACCGGCCCGCGCGGTGTGAGGTCCGTGGGCGCGAGGACGACTTTCACCATCGACGCCCGCCATCCGGCGCTCGCGGGCCACTTTCCCGGGTCCCCGGTGCTGCCGGGGGTGGTGTTGCTCGATGAGACGGTGCGGGTGGTCGAGCAGGCGCAGGGCGGCTCAAGCGTGCGCTGGACCGTCGGTGCCGCCAAGTTCCTGAAACCCGTCCAGCCGGGAGAGACGCTCACCCTCGAGCACGAGCCGCTGCCGAACGGCTCGATCCGCTTCGCGGTCTCGAGCGGCGGGCGCCCCGTGGCGGCGGGCGTGCTGCGGCCCTCCGAAGAGCTGCGCGCCGCGGAGGCCGGCGGCGCCCCCGAGCCGCGCACCAGCGATGCGCACTGGGCCCAGGCTCGTGAGCGCGGCAGCGCCACACTCACCCGGATCATGATCTTTCTGTCGCTCGCCCTCGGCCGCCGGGCAGCCCGCGTTCTTCTCTTCGGCATCGCCGGCTACTTCTTCCTGTCTGGGCCGCGGGCGCGACGGTGGGCGCGGGATTACCTGCGGCGCGTGCTCCCCCGTGAGCCCACCGCCGCCGATGTCTTCCGCCAGGTGTTTACCTTCTCCTCGACCATCCTCGACCGGCTCTATCTGGCGAATGAGCGTTACGAGCTGTTTGACATCACGGTCGAGGACCAGCCGCTGGTGCGCTCGATGGTGGCGCGCGGAACCGGCGCGTTTCTCCTCGGCGCCCACCTCGGCAGCTTCGAGGCCACGAGCGTCATCGGGCGGCGTCAGCCGGGACTGCGCGTGGCGATGGCCATGTACGAGGACACCGCCACCAAGCTGAGCGCCCTCATTCCCTCGAATTCCGCCTCGGCACCGGAGATCATTCCGCTCGGGCACCTGGATGCGATGCTGCGGATCCGCGACTGCCTGGAGACCGGGGCCTTCGTCGGCATGCTCGCCGATCGCACCATCGGCGAGGCGCCGGCGCAGCGCGTCGAGTTTCTCGGGAGGCCGGCGCTCTTTCCCTCGGGCCCCATGCGTGCCGCCGCGGCCTTGAGGCGCCCGGTTTTCTTCATGGCCGGCCTCTACCGCGGCGCCAACCGCTATCACGTGGTGTTCCGCGAGGTCGCGGATTTCTCCAACCTGCCGCGCGGCAATCGCGACGCGGAGGTGAGTCAGGCAATCCGCCGCTACGCGGCACTGCTCGAGGAATGCTGCCGCTCGGATCCCTACAACTGGTTCAACTTCTACGACTTCTGGCATGACGCCGCAGGCGCTGCTCCCGGAGAGGGAGCGTGAGCGCCCGTGGCCCGCACTTGACTGTCTGGGCACTGCTCGTCGCCTTCGCCGCGCCGCTCGCGGCGCCCTCCCCCGCAGCTTCGCCTGCAGCCTCGCCTCCCGCCTCAGATCCGCTCGATACGCTGATGCATGAGCTCGCCGCGCACCCCTCGGGGCACGTCACCTTCACCGAAGTGCAGTACCTCGGGGTGCTCGAGCGCCCGCTCGAGTCCTCGGGCGAGCTGCTGTACCAGGCACCCGACCGTCTCGAGAAGCGGATCGTGAATCCCCGGCCCGAGACGCTGGTGCTTGCGCACGGCGCCATGAGCGCGACCCGGGGGAAGATTACGCGCACCATGGACCTCGCGGCCTGGCCGCAGGTCGCCCCGCTCCTCGAGAGCCTGCGGGCGACGCTGACCGGGGACCGCACCACGCTCGAGCGCATCTTCAGCGTGGAGCTTACGGGCGATGCGGCGCGCTGGACGCTCGAGCTCACGCCGCTTGACCCCGAAGCCGCGCGCGCAGT
>DASPSF010000075.1:0-16439 GCA_035624075.1 Steroidobacteraceae bacterium
GTGGGTGCCGGCGCTGGCGGCCGCAGCACTGGCCGCCGTCGCGATCATCCTGTGGGTGCAGCCGCAGGCCTCATCCACTGGTGTTCTGCGCGCCTCGCTCAGCCCGGGCGGTGTGACGGGTGTCATCCCCGCCGTCCGTGCGCACTTCACCTTCGTCTCGATGCGCGGCAGCTCTTTCTACGATCTCGACCGCCCGGCGGGCGGGCTGATCGAGTTTCGCGCATCGCCGCCCGATCGTGCGGCCGGGGCGCGCTACCGTCTGAGCATCGAGCGGGTCGGGCCAAGCGGCGCGGCCGAGCCGATCGGCACACTCACCGGCCTCGCCCCAGGCACGGACGGATACCTGCACGGCTATGCGGATGCGTCCCGGCTCGCGGCCGGCCGTTACCGGCTGCGCGTCGAGGCGGCGGGCCAGACCGCGGAAACCGCGCTGGCGTTCCCATTCGAGCTCCACGACCGCTAGACGTGGTTGGCCCGCTGCCGCGGGACCAGAGTCAGTTACAGGCGACGCGCAGCGAGCGCTCCATTTCGACGGCGAGGACCCCCGGGATCGCACGCAGCATCGGCAGATCCTCGACCTCGGCGGATCCGATCAGGATACCGATATCCGAGAGTGTCGAGGTGTGCGCGAAGCCGAGCGCACGGCACACCTGGGCGACCTCATGAATGCGGCCACGCGCTTCCTCTGCGACGGCGATCGCTACATTGATGCGCATCACTGAACACCTCCATCGTTCAGGCTGACAAACCACAAACTCCATCTCGCACCTTTCTCCGGGACTACTGGGGCGCCTGTACCAATCCGGCCCCGACATCGCGTGCGGGAGCCGCCAGCGGCCGCAGCGCCCTGAGCAGCGCCGCACGCAGCGCCGCGCCGCGCGCGTTGCGGTCGGCCTCGGCGATGAGCGCGGCAATCCCGGCGACGAAGGGCGCCGCCATACTGGTGCCGCTGCTGGTCTGGTAGAGGGCCGGACGTGGAGACGCCGAGGCGATCGCGATGCCGGGAGCCGCGAGGCCGACGTCGCCGCCGTCGGGATTCAGGCCGCCGTTGGAGAACGGCGCCACGGCGAGAGTCTGATCGACGGCCGCGACCGCGAGGATCGAGGGACAGTTGGCCGGATGCTCCACGGGCTCGATGCAGTCGGGCCGCTGGCTCGAGTTGCCGGCCGGCGCAATGAGCAGCGTTCCCTGGGCGAGCGCGCGGGCCGCGGCCTGCTCGTAGACCTTCGGATACGAATCGCCGACCGCTACCGGAGTCCCGATCGACATCGAGACGATCGTGCAGCGGTAGCGCACCGCCCAATCGATCCCGGCGAGCACCTGGCCGTCGGTTCCACCGGCGTTGTCATCGAGAACCCGGGCGATATAGAGATCGGCGGCGGGCGCCACGCCGTAGCGGGGCGCATGTGCCGGCTGCTGCGGCCCGCAGGCGATTCCGGCGCACAGCGTGCCGTGGCCATTGCGGTCGTCGACCGGCAACTCCCCGGCGAATGACTTCGAAACGATGGTGCGGCTTGAGAAATCCGGATGGGTGAGGTCGAGGCCGGTGTCGAGTATCGCGACACGGATGCCGCGGCCCTGGTACGGGGTCGAGAGCACGCGCGTCGCCAACAAGCCCCAGGTCGCGTTGCGCGTGTCGGCCAGAGGCAGGCCGTCGCCTGATTGCGCGGCGGCGAGCTCGGTGGCACGGACATAGCGCTCGGGCTCAAGCAGCAGCGCTCCGTCGCGGTGGCGACGCGCCAGCGCCCGCCTCTGGTCGGGGTCGTCGTTGAGAAGCGCGCAACCCAGGCGCTCGAACAGCACCCCCTCGCCCTGAGTGATCTCGAGTCGGCCGGTATGGAAATCCGACGACACGCCCAGGCGCAGCCCCGCCGCATGGTGCAGCAGCGCAACCGCCGCGCGCGGGGTGCGCCCCCTGAACAGCGCGAGATTCCTGCCCGTACATCCGGCGCGCAGGGGGCGGTGGGTGGCAGGCATGCTCCTGATTCGCATAACGGCTACCTGTCGCCTGAGGCTCGCGCCTCTCAGGGGGTTTGCAGGATTTTCGTCACAAAGGCGGTGAGATCGGTCGCCGGGTGGCGACAGATATTCAATGCGGCGGCAGCGGATCAACGGAAGCGCTTCCGGCGATGTAGCCGACGGATTGCACACAGCATCGCCACCGCCGCCCTTTTCCCGGGCGCCGCCTGAGGCGGGCGCCCCTGTGGACGTGCCCGTTCCCCTCACGCCGGCGCGTCCCGCCGCAAAGCTCCCCAAAAACGCGGTGGGGCAGCCGGCGCTTTTTTCCCGCCTCCGATGCGGGCGGCCTCATCGCGGGCACGCTCGACGGATCGGCGGCGCTCGGGCAAGCTGTCACGCCCGCGTTACATACCAACACCCCAACACCACAACCGGCGGGGATACCTCCGTGAAGAGACTTGCCACTGCGCTCTTGCTCCTGTTCGCTGCCGTACTGCGCGCCGGTACACCGCCGCCCGCCGTCGAGAGCCAGATCGGCTCGCTGCTCGAGACCTACAAGGACATTCACGCGCATCCCGAGCTCTCGCACCACGAGGCGCGCACCTCCGCCATCCTCGCCAAAGGCCTGCGCGAAGCCGGTTACAGCGTCACCGAGCGCGTCGGCGTGTACCCGGACGGGTCGCGCGCGTTCGGCGTCGTGGGTATTCTCGGAAACGGTCCCGGGCAGACGTTGCTCATCCGCGGCGACATGGATGCGCTGCCGATCGTCGAGGAGACTGGCCTCCCCTACGCGAGCCACGTCCTGACCAAGAACGCGAGCGGCCAGGACGTCGGCGTGATGCACGCCTGCGGGCATGACGTGCATACGACCGTGCTGCTCGGCACCGCGCGGGCGCTCGCCGCCACGCGCGCCGCGTGGCACGGCACGGTCATGATCATCGGGCAGCCATCGGAGGAGACGATCGACGGCGCCAAGGCGATGCTGGCCGACCATCTCTACGAGCGCTTCGGCCGGCCCGACCGGATCATCGGCCTGCACGACACGAATATGCTGGCCGCCGGAACGGTGGGCATCATCCCGGGACCCGCTTCGGCGAGCTCGACCTCGGTCGACGTGGTGATCAGAGGGATCGGCGGCCACGGCTCGGCACCTCAGGTCGGCCGCGATCCCGTC
This sequence comes from Steroidobacteraceae bacterium, assembly GCA_035624075.1. Taxonomy (GTDB): domain Bacteria; phylum Pseudomonadota; class Gammaproteobacteria; order Steroidobacterales; family Steroidobacteraceae; genus 13-2-20CM-66-19. The sequence goes on from DASPSF010000075.1 coordinate 3,134, forward strand.
ACGCTCGCCGCCTACTACGTCACGCAAATCCAGACCATCGTCAGCCGCGAGGAGGATCCGCAGGACCCCACGGTCGTCACCGTCGGCAGCATCCACGGCGGCACCAAGCGCAACATCATCCCCGATGAGGTGAAGCTGGAGCTGACGACGCGCTCCTACTCCGACAAGAGCCGCCAGATCGTCATCGACGGACTGAAGCAGATTGCCCAGGGCATCACGACTGCCGCGAATCTGCCTGCGGAGAAGGCCGCCACGGTGACGGTGCTCGAGGACGAATCGACGCCCGTGCAGTACAACGATCCGGCGATGACCGCGCAGGTGCATGACCTGCTCGTCAAGGCGCTCGGCGAAGCGCAGGTCAAGGAAGCCGAAAAGATCATGGGAAGCGAGGACGTCGGAGTCTTCGGCATGAGCGCCGACCTGAAGCGTAACGAGATCCCGGTGGTGTACTTTCGGCTCGGTGCCATGGATCCGGACAAGCTTGCGGCGGCGACCGCCGCGGGCAAGCGCCTGCCCGGCCCGCACACCAGCCGCTTCGAGCCGCTGCCGAAGCCGACGCTCGAGACGGGGGTTACGGCCATGATGGCGGTGGCGACCGGGCTCCTGCAGTAGTGGGCGAGTCCGGCCCGGCGCGCGAGGCGCGCGACAAGGCGCGCCGCCGACTCGAGTGCGGCTGGCTCGAGGCCGCGTGCTACCCTCAGATGGGCGGGCGCACCGGAGTGGCGGCCGTCTCGCCGACCACCGTCGTCCACGAGCGTACCGACCACCGCTGCACGAGTCCCGCCTTCACGTACGGATCGGTCTCAGCAAAGGCGCGGGCTGCCCGGTCGTTCTCGCCCTGAAACAACAGTACCGCGCTGTCGACCGGGTCCGCCAGAGCCCCGGCCAGCACCAGCTCGCCGCGGCGGTGCGCCTCCCAGGCGAGGCGCAGATGCTGCGAGCGATGCAGCGGGCGGCGCTCGAGATAATCCGGGACGAATTCATACGTCAGCAGGAAATGCATACACCCGCCATTACGACCTCGCGCAGCTGGCCAGTCAACCCGGGTAAGGAAATGCCGGCTGAGGGATTCGGGGGGGACCGAATATCAGCCGGCCAGGAAAGCCGCCGCGTCAGGAGTTAAGCGCGACGGCCGCAACGGTTGTAGGGATCGCCGGCGGGCCCTGCGAGCTCGCCTTCGACCGCGAGGCTGGGCACATCGAGCGTGTTCATGAGCTCGGCGACCGTCTTGGTCGCCAACACTCCGGTCGATACCGCCCAATCCCAACGCGCGTTGCCGCGCACGTCGTGGGTCACCCGGCCGCCGGGAGCGCGCGCCAGCGGCTGCTCGCCGACTTCGCACAACCTGAGTGTCTCAACCTGGTTCGTCTTCATAACTGCATCCTCCTACGTGCAGTCATATCGGTCGCACGGCGGCGACATTGAAGCGCGTGCAGCAAAACTGCGAGCACGGTCGCAGCGCGGCCGGGTACGACAGGCGCGTAAGAATCTTGAGTCGCAGCGTCCGCGGCAGAGGTTTGCCGCGAGCCGCGGCAGGATCTTGCCGCCTGCGCGGCAAGCGGCTGCCTGCTGCGCTAAGCTACCGGCTCTTCCACCCGAGCCGACGCCGATCGTCCCGATGGCCTCTGATGTCGACACGTTCATGGCCACGATGGTCGCGCCAGCCACACCGGTGGCCATCGAGCACGCCCTGGCGCTGGTGCGCGAGCGCTACGGCCTCGAGCCGCGGGCAGCGCGGCTCACGGGCGAGCGCGACGAGAACTTCAGGCTGACCGGCGCCGACGGCGCCGAATACGTCCTCAAAATCGCCAATCCGGCCGAGGACCCGGCCGAGACCGACTTCCAGGCGGCGGCACTCGTGCACCTCGAGCAAACCGATCCAACGTTGCCGTGTCCGCGTGTGGTGCGCGACCGCTCGGGCGCCCTGCACGTCCGTTTCGTGGACGCCGGCCTCGAGCGGACCGCGCGCCTGCTCAGCTACCTGCCGGGGAGACTCCTCGGCGCCAGCGTACGCTCACGGCGGCAAAGGGCCGGCTGTGGCCGCCTGGGCGCGCGTCTGGCGCGCGCGCTGCGCGGCTTCGGACACCCGGCCGCGCAGCGGCCCATCGTCTGGGACGTGCGCCACACCGGGCACATGGGCCGGCTGCTCGACGATCAGCCCCGTTTCCCGTTCCGTCCGGCCGCCCGTGCGCTGCTGGCCCGAGTCACTCCGCGCATCGATTCGCAGCTGCCTCACCTGCGGCATCAGATCGTGCACAACGATTTGAACCCGCTGAACATTCTGGTCGATCCCGCCGACGAGGGCCGCGTGACCGGCGTGATCGACTTCGGTGACATGACTCACACGGCGTTGATCGCGGACGTGGCGGTCACCGCTGCCGAGCTCATTCCGCCCGATTGTGCGGACCCAGGGGAGGCGCGTGACTCGGTTCTCGACGTCGTGAGCGCCTATCATGAGGGCGTGCCGCTCCTTCAGGCGGAGCTGGCGTTGCTCGGCGCGCTGGTGGCATCCCGGCTTCTCATGATGGTGGTCATTCACGAGTGGCACGTGCAGCGCAATCCCGCGAGCGGCCACTTCAAGCCGCTCGAGCAGGATTTCATGCGCGCACGGCTCGAGCTCGCCGACCGAATGCTCAACGAGGAGATCAGACTGTGACCGCTCAACTGCAGCCGGACCACTCAGGGATTCTGGCCCGCCGCGCGCGCGTGCTGTCCCCCACCTACCGGCTCTTTTACGAGCGGCCGCTCGAGATCGTGCGCGCCGCGGGCGTATGGATGTACGACGAGCAGGGGCGTGCCTATCTCGACGCTTACAACAACGTGCCGGTGGTGGGCCACTGCCACCCGCAGGTGGTGGATGCGCTGACTCGCCAGGCGCGCACGCTCAACACCCACACGCGCTATCTCGCCGAGCAGCCGCTGCAGCTCGCCGAGGAGCTGCTCGCCACCATGCCGCGCGAGCTCGGCAACGTCGTCTACACCTGCACCGGAAGCGAGGCCAACGATCTCGCGGTGCGCGTCAGCAAGGCGGTGACGGGCGGCACTGGATTCATCATCACGGACTTCTCCTACCACGGCGTGACCGACGTGCTCTCCGGCATGTCTCCCGAGGACGGCGGGCCGCTGGGGCCCGGCGTCTATGTGGTGCCCTCGCCCGCGGGCGCAGGCGGCCCGGCAGCCTTCGGCGAGCACGTGCGGGAGTGCCTCGAGCGGATGCGCGCTGACGGCGTGAGCCTCGCCGCACTGCTGGTGGATACGATCTTCTCGAGCGACGGGGTGTACGCGGATCCGCAGGGCTTTCTCGCCGAGGCCGTGCGCCACGTGCAGACCGCCGGCGGGCTGTTCATCGCCGACGAGGTGCAGCCGGGATTCGGCCGATCGGGAGAGACCATGTGGGGCTTCCAGCGCCACGGCGTGATTCCGGACCTGGTGACGATGGGCAAACCCATGGGCAACGGGCACCCGGTCGCCGCGGTCGCGGGACGCCCCGACGTGTTCGCGCGCTTCGCGAAGCGCCGCCACTACTTCAATACCTTCGGAGGCAACAGTGTCTCGTGCGCGGCGGCGCTGGCGGTGCTCAAAGTCATCCGCGACGAGAACCTGCTCGGGAATGCGCGCCACACGGGCGAGTACCTGAGGCGCGGCCTGCAGGCGCTCGCCGCCAAGACCTCCGCGATCGCCGAGATCCGCGGCGCGGGTTTGTTCCTGGCAGTGGAGCTGCGCCACAACGAGACCAGCGGACTTTCGGGCGCTGCCGAGACCAGGCGGGTGGTGAACGGGATGTGCCGCCGCGGTGTCCTGGTCGGCTTCACCGGCCGCCACGGCGACGTGCTCAAGATCCGCCCGCCGCTGACCCTCGAGACCGGGCACGCGGACCTGCTGCTGGCGGCGCTCGAGCAGACCCTCGAGGCGAACGATTGACGGCTCAGCGGGTCTGCGCCGCCGACGACTGCGCCGCGGACGACTCCATCGCCGGGGGCGCCGCCGCCCGGGGACGCCGGAAGACTACGTAGACTAGCAGCGCCACCGCGATCGACACGGTGCTGGTCCAGAATTCGGCGCGGTGCGAGGCCGTGAACGCCATCGCGACGATCACCGAGGCCATTCCGGCGATGCCAAGGTAACTGAGCCACGGGAAGCACCACATCGGCAGGGCCGAGGGCGGCAGCCCGGCACGCTCGCGCGCCCGCCGCGAGACCACCTGCGACACGCCGATCATGAGATAGATGATGGCGATGATGGCGCCCGAGGCGTTCACCAGGAACTTGAACACGCCGCCCGGCGAGGTAATTGCCGCGATGACGCCGGCAAAACCGAACGCGCTCGCGAGCAGCACGGCGCGCGCCGGCACGTGGCGGGCGTTGGTGCGCACCAGCCAGCGCGGTGCATCCCCGCGGGTCGCGAGCACGAACAACACGCGCGATGCAATGTAGAAGCAGGAATTGAGGCAGGAGAGCACCGCGGTCAGGATCACGACCGCCATGATCGTGCTGGCGTAGGGGACATGAACCTCATCGAGCGCGAGCGTGAAGGGCGACTGCGCCGGCACCACCTTGATCCAGGGAACCACACAGGTGATGACGAACACCGAGAGCACATAGAAAAGGAGAATGCGGCTGATGATGGTGGAGGTCATGCGCGCCACCGCACGCGCCGGCTCGGGCGACTCGGCCGCGGCAATGGTCACCACCTCGGCGCCCATCATCGACCAGATGACCGTGGTCACGGACGCCAGCACCGCGAAATCGCCCTGCGGGGCGAATCCGCCGTAAGCGGTGAGGTTCGAGAACGTCGGCCCGGTCGGCGAGCGGAAACCAAAGGCGTGCGCGCCGACCACGATGATGAAGGAGATGATCGCCGCGACCTTGATGGAAGAGAACCAGAACTCGAACTCGCCGTAAGCGCGTGCCGACATCAAATTCACGCTCGTCATGCACACCATCAGCGCGGCGCCGATGAGCCACTCGGGCAACGGCAGCCAGTCCTTGATGATCCCGGCGCCGGCGATCGCCTCGACCGGAATCACCACCACCCAGAAGTACCAGTAGAGCCAGCCGACCGAGAAGCCGGCCCAGTCGCCGAGCGTCACGCGCGTGAACTCGGTGAAGGAGCGCACCTGCGGCATCTCGACCGCCATCTCGCCCAGCATGCGCATGACCAGCAGCAGCAGGAACCCGGTGAGCAGGTAGCTGATGACGATCGCCGGTCCCGCGGCGTTGATGGCCACGCTGCTGCCGACGAACAGCCCGGCGCCGATGATGCCGCCGATGGTGATCATCGCGACGTGGCGGGGGCGGAGCGAGCGGCTGAGCTCGTGGCTGCCAGCCGGAGCTGCGGTGACGGTTTGGTTCATGCTGGGCGAGCATAGCAGGTCATGGCACGGCGCCCGACGCCGTATGCTATGGACATGTCAGGCAAGCCCCGCGCCGTTCTCGCGATCTGCCTCATGGTGTTCGGCGCCGCCCAGGGCGAGGCGCCGGCTCAACGCCCACGCGCCGCGGATCTGGGACTCAAGGTCGGCGTCCTGCCCCGGGGCGCGCTCGATGCGATTACCGACGTCGCCGGAGTGGCGGTCGGTCAGACGACCATCGTCCGCGGCGACACCGTCCGCACCGGCGTCACCGCGATCGTGCCGCATCCCGGGAATCTCTATCGCGAGAAGGTGCCGGGCGCGATCTCGGTCGGCAACGGCTACGGCAAGCTGACGGGCGTCACGCAGGTGGATGAGCTCGGCGAGATCGAGACGCCGATCCTGCTCACCTCGACGGTCGCGGTCCCGCGCGTGGCGGATGCGCTCATCACCTGGATGCTGCAGCTTCCCGGCGACGAGCAGGTGCTGTCGGTCAACCCGGTGGTCGGCGAGACCAACGACGGGTATCTGAACGACATCCGCGGCCGCCACATCGCCCCCGAGGAGGTGTTCGCCGCGCTGCAGAATGCCCGCGGCGGGGCGGTCGAGGAAGGCGCGGTGGGCGCCGGAACCGGCACCGTGGCCTTCGGCTGGAAGGGCGGCATCGGTACGGCGTCGCGCCACCTGCCGGCCGCTCTCGGCGGCTACACCGTCGGCGTCCTGGTGCAGACGAATTTCGGCGGCGTACTCACGATCGCGGGCGCGCCGGTGGGAGTCGAGCTCGGTCAATACTACCTGCGGGACCAGGCCGCTCTCGCTGGCCCGGTCCGTGACCGCGCGGACGGCTCCTGCATGCTGGTGGTCGCCACCGATGCCCCGCTCGACGCGCGCGAGCTCAAGCGCCTCGCGGCGCGGGCGTTGCTCGGAATGGCGCGCACCGGGAGCTCCGCCTCCAACGGCAGCGGCGACTACGCGATCGCCTTCTCGACCGCGCCCGAGGTCCGCATCCGTATCGACGACCAGGCGCTGACGCGCAAGACCGAGGTGGTCAGCACGCTCGCCATGTCACCCCTGTTCGAGGCCGCGATCGAGGCCAGCGAAGAAGCGATCTACAACTCCATGCTCAAGGCCACCACGACGACCGGGAACGGACACACCGTGGAGGCGCTGCCGATCGAGCGGACGGTGGAGATACTCAGAGAGCATCGGGTGATTCGCTGACGATGCCACTGTTCATTTCCGTGCCCGCAGCTTCTCGGTGCTGCCGCTATCGCTGTCGACTTTGACGGTCGGGGCCGATGCGCTGCGGGAGCGCACCCGCAACACCTCGCTGCCGAGCGCGAACTCATCCCCGGGAACCAGGCGCGTCGGCGCCGAGATGCGGGCTGCATTGACGAAGGTACCGTTGGTACTGTCGAGATCCTCGATCGTCGCCGTTCCGTGAGCGACGGTGATGCGGGCGTGACGCCGTGAGACGGTGGTACCGTCGACGATCAGCGAGCACTCCGCATCGCGGCCGGCGATGTGCTCGCCGTCGGCCAGCGGCACAGACTGCCTCATCCAGAGTACTTCGATCGTGGCCGGCGAGGAGCGCGTTGCGGGCAGGCTGGTCACCGCACAGCAGAACGCATAGCCGGTCTTGTAAACGGTCCGGATGATGCGGGAATCGCGGGGCGTATCACCCAGCACGGCCCGCAGCTCCGAGACCAGGCGTGTCAGGCTGGTGCGCGCCACATAAACCCTGGGCCAGAGCAGCTCGTCGAGCTCGTTGTTTGTGACGACCGCCGGCCGGCGCTTGATCAGCACCTCGAGCAATTCGTACATCTTGGGCTCGAGGGGGACCACCTCGTTGGCGCGCTCGAGCTGCCGGGCGCCGAGGTCGAGCACGCAGTCGCCGAACTTGAGCTTCATGGTCTCCCTGCCGCCTTGACGACGCGCTGCAAAAAGGCGCCCCCCTACCCAGACGACTTATAGCAGGTCGGCAAGGCGCGGAGACATCGGGTTGACCGCTCGGGAAGGGTGGGTCCGGGCGTGGCCTTTGCCCGGACCCCTCAATGCCGGCTCAGCGGCTCGCGATGATCGTCTGGGGCTGACGGCCGGTCTTCTGCTGGTAGAACGCGGTCAGCAACGGCACGTTCACCTTGCTGATCGCCTCGCTCTCGGATTTCGCCATGCACGACCGGACGGCTTGCTGCTCCCCGGCGGGCTGTTCGCACACGCGCCGGGCTGCGGCATGGATGCGCCCATAGAGCGCCTCCACGCCGGAGGGCGTGCCGAGGTTCAGATCCGCGAACTTCACGGTCTCGGAGCGGACATCACCGGCACGGGCGCTGAAAGCGATCAGCGTGCACGCCAGCAACATCGCCATCGTATAGCCGTGAACACTGTGGTTAATGCTCTTGACGTTCGAGTTCATGACAGTCTCCTGGTCTTGAATTGTGAGGTATCGATCTGCTCAGGCTTCGGGGCAAAGTTAGTCGCAGACCGCCCGCAGATCCTTAGCTAGATGTTAGGAAGTGCTGAAATTCTGCGCATTCACACGGCCGAAACATCCGGCATGACTACCTTCACCGGGCGGATTTGCCGTCACCGACCCGGTGGGCGCATCGGCATCCCGCCCCGCCCCAGGTAACTGCTGCGCCTGCGATAGCACGCCGATCTCGACATAGGTAGCAGCAACGATTGCCGGGCTGCGCGGCAAGTGCTCTGCTGCGCCTGACTGGCGGAGGACTTGCAAAAATGGCCGGAGGCGAGGAGCGCAGGAAACTGAGCAATGTCGACGCCAAAGACGTGGCCAGCTGCGTGCACGAGATCAATCACACGATCGGAGAGCTCGCCAGACGCTACGGCGCCGCCTCGGTCGTGGTAGCGCTGACGGAAGTGATGGGCTGCGCCTCCTGCGCGACGGACAGCGTCGAGCGCGGCGCCAGCATCCGGGCGCTGATGGACCGAATGACCATCACGCGATAGGGCACGATCAGGTGAGCGGCGGGCCTATCCGTCCGTGCAGGTAGAACGCCACCACATAGACGACGATCGCCAGCAGCACCCGCGACACCCCGATCTCGCGCAGGGCAGGTAGCAGCTGGTTCCTTCCCGCTGCGATCGCCGCAAACGGGACGTTGGAAGTTACCGCCGCGAACTGCGCCCATTGATCGCCGAAGGCGCGGCGGCGCTTGGCGTCGATGGCCGCCGTTCCGCCCAATGCCAGCACCAGCAGCGAGCCGAACAGGATCAGGGCCGCGAGCTCGCCGTTGATGACCAGGTGGACCAGCGCCCAGAGCGCCGTTCCCCACAGGAAGGGGTGGCGCGTGATGCGCACCATGCCGCGCGCGATGTCGGGCCCCTGCTTCAGCTTCGACTCCATGCCGACCCGGGTCGGACTCGGCGTGGCAATTCCGGGCACCGCGAACAGAAAGGCGATGAGCACCAGAACATACACTGCGGGCCGGAATCCGGGCATGAGCCCCCACAGCGGCACTGCCGGTGCATGGCGAAACGCGTAGATCATCCATGCGAGCCCGAGGATCGAGGCCAGCGCAAACGCTGCGCGATAGGGACCGGGGCCGAGGCGCGCCACCAGCACGTCGCGCAGCTTCGTTCCGGACACGCCGAAATGAATCAGGAGAAAGCAGGCGCTCGCTGCAATCAGGTTGAGCATGACTGGCTCCGCCGATGAACGCCCGAGGCGCCGTCGGTAACGATCAGATCCATCGGTATGTCGTGGGCTTGCGGAAAAATGGACGCGAGCCGCGCCTCCTCGAAGCCAAGCCCGACGCAGTATGGCCGCCGGGCGGTCGCGGCAAGGGTGCGGTCGTAGTACCCGCCCCCGTAACCTAACCGGAACCGCTGCGGGTCGAAACCCACCAGCGGGACTATGAGCGCGTCAGGGTCGAGCGCCTCGCGCTGCCCGGGGACCGGGATATTCCAGATCCCCCGGGACATGGGCATTTCCGGCCGCCAGCTCCAGAACTCCACCGGGGCCGACTTCGTGACGACGACCGGCAGCGCCACGCGGCCGCCGTTCTTCAGGTGCTCCACGGCCAGGTCGCGAACGTCGATCTCGCCGCGCACCGGCCAGTAGACACCGAGTGTCTCGAAGCTGCGCAGATCGAGGGCTGCGAGCAAGTGCCGCTTGGCCCGCTCACCCTGCTCTCGCCGCACGGCACCATCGAGTGACAGGCGGCGGCCGATGAGCACCTGGCGCATCTGCACTCGCCAATGCCTGATCTCGCTCCACTCGAGCGAGCGCGGAGGGGCGGGAACGTCTCTGTTGCGAATGACTGATATTGGCGCCGGTAAGCTCGCTAGTCCAGGTCGGCGGAGGTCGAACTCCGGGGCATTGTTTCGTCGTAGCCTCACACGGGTCGCCCCAGGACGAACGAATGGAGATGAACGATGGCCAGAAACGTGATTTGTCTTTGGTATGACGGCACGGCCGAGGAGGCCGCCCGGTTCTACACCCAGACCTTTCCAGACAGCAGCGTGACGGCGGTCCACCAGGCTCCGGGCGATTACCCATCCGGCAAACAGGGGCAGGTGCTCACGGTCGAGTTCACCGTTCTGGGAGTGCCTTGCATCGGCCTGAATGGCGGACCGGGCTTCAGGCATTCCGAAGCCTTTTCTTTTCAGATCATCACCGACAGCCAGGCGGAAACCGACCGCTACTGGAACGCGATCGTCACCAACGGTGGCAGCGAGAGCTCGTGCGGCTGGTGCAAGGACCGCTGGGGCTTGTCCTGGCAGATCACCCCCAGGGCCCTGCTGGATGCACTCACCGATCGCGACCGTGCGGCCGCCAAGCGCGCGTTCGAGGCAATGATGCCGATGAAAAAGATCGACATCGCGGCCATCGAGGCGGCGCGGCGCGCAACGGCGCGCGCTTGAGCCTCGAACACCGCTGCACCGGCCACCGCGCCCTCGCGGGCGCGGCGGGACCTGAAACGCGCTGTTATTTCGTCGGCGTTGCCATCAGCTTCTGCGGAGTACCCGCAGGCACCGCCGGCGAGGTGGTCGTCGAAGATCCCGGAAGCGGTCCGACGACGATTGGGGAATGCGGCGGACCCTGTCCGGCCCCTTCCTGCGCGAAGGCGGCGGTTGCGGCGGTCGATGCCAGGAGCAAGAGGCTGAGAATTACGGGTTTCATGATCGTTCTCCTTGTGCGTAGGGATGCACGGCGCTGGCGGTGCGAGCGCGCGATCGGTCGGAGCTGCCCCCCGGATGTCGCGTCCGCGAAAGAGCGCCTCGCAAAGAATCTGTCGCGGAAAGCTGTCGGCTCTCACCTCTTGCGGTGATGAGCGCTCGACGGTCCGCTGAGACGCCTGAGCGAGAGGGGACAGATATAGGTTGAGCGAACAGAGCTGCTGCGAGCCGCAGATTGACGGCCCGCTCTACGATGAGAAACCTAACGCGCGATCTGAAGCAGTGAGTCGACTTAAGATTGCGGTCGCAGTCGCGGACGACGCACGAGGGCGCATCTATGATGTCGCCGCTGCCTGCCGGGCGGTGGGCCTCGACCATACCATGACGCTGGCGGGGGTCGGCCTATTGACAGGCTCCATGGAGTCCCGCGATCTGGCGAAACTCCTGGCTGTCCCGGGGGTTCTGATGGTTGAGGTCAAACACGAGTTTCCGTGCGGAGTCGCTGCCAGGATCCACTGACATCAGTTGGTGCCCAACGCCGCCGTTGCACTGGCGTACAATTCGCTGCCAGGCCGCCGTAGCTCAGTGGCAGAGCAGCCGCCTTGTAAGCGGCAGGTCGTCTGTTCAATCCAGACCGGCGGCACCAATCCCCAGGCGCAAATGCTCAAGCCCGATGGCGGCGTCGCCGCCGCGGGCGCGGTCGCACTCATCCGGCAGCGCACACTGCGGTCGAGGCGGCTACGTCCACGGCGGCTGTGATGACGACGCCGGTCGGAATCAGTGAGAACCCAGCGGCGCCTCCGTGCCGTCCGACCAGCGTTCGACCGGCACCATGAAGATGGCCTGCTCCGGCATCTCGCGGTCGTCGAATATGACGGGGGAACCGGGAAGGTTGGCTCCCCAGCTGGCAGCCGCGACCTTCGGCACATGAAACATGAGATGCGAATGCCAGTGGCCGGCGTCATCCGCGAGATACTGATCCCTGGACATCATGTAGGACATGGCCCCGGTCTCCGGCCACGGCAGCTCCTTGCTCGCGAGCGCGGCGCGGGTCTCATCGAGCAGCCGCTCCGTCGAATGCCCTGCGAGCGCGCGCTTCGTCCGCCACAATGTGTACAGGAGAACCGACCTGCTCGCGGACGGGTTGTAGCAGATGGGAGCGCGGATGCGCGGGTTCCAGAACTCCGGATTGTCGAACGGGGACATCCAGGACCTCTCGACGATGCAGGTGAACCCGTTGGTGCCGGTGGCGGCCGTCTCGTAGCCCTGCGGCTTGAGAATCAGCACCGTGGCGTTCGCGGAGATCGCGACCGGAGCCGCACTGCGTGCGAGTGCGATCTCGGCGCTCGGATCCATGAAGTACTGCTCGAGCGGCGCCATGCGCGCGTACCGAGCCCCGCGGTCTGGAAGGTCCCCTGCCAGCGCCGCAATCGCGGCCCCCGAGAGCACGCAGAGCGTCGCAACACCTACAGACATTCCGCTGGATCGATGTGAGTACCTGCTTCTCATGTCCATCTCCCACTGACGGTCTACGAATCCTAGCGGTGCCCGCGCCTCGGAGCGACCGCCATGTCACTCGTCCCGGAAAGGGCGCCCGCGGCCGCGCCGGCCGCGGAAGCCGCCGCTCCCCTGCAGGAGGTGCCCTCATCATCGACTACCGGCGCCGCGAGCTGCAGCTGCGGGCGCATTGAGTCCGCTACCTGGCACGGGCGGCGGATGTTCCGCAGGGGTGCTGCCGCGGCGCGCCGGGGCTACACTGTCAGCGTGCCTCATCACTGACGGACGGCTCGCGCTGCTGCCCATCCTCACGACCGCGCGCCTCGAGCTGCGTCCCGCGACACTCGAGGACGCCGCCTTCTTCCTGCGCCTGCTCAACGAGCCGTCGTGGCTCGAGAACATCGGCGACCGCGGTGTTCGCACCCTGGCGGACGCGGAGGGCTACATCAGAAATAACATCTGGGTGCCGTATCAGGCCCATGGCTTCGGGCTGCACACGGTGCTGCTCAAATCGAGCCCGCTGCCGATCGGGCTCTGTGGGCTCCTCAAGCGCGACTTTCTTGCTGCGCCGGACTTAGGGTTCGCGCTCCTGCCCGAATTCTGCGGGCTTGGGCTTGCCACTGAGGCGGCGCGCGCGGTGCTGTCGCATGCGCAAGCCGGGCTCGGGATCGGGAGGCTCTACGCGATCGTAAAGCCCGGCAATCAGCGTTCCGTGAGGCTGCTCGAGCAGCTTGGTTTTCGGCATGAGGGACCGTGTCAGATCCCGCAAGGCGATGAGGTCGAGCTCTTTCAACTCAACGCATAGAGATACTCGACGAACGAAGCCACGGCTCCATCCAGCCCCTGCACTTTCGGGTTGGCCGACTCGATCAGGTAATACTCGTCGGGTGCGTGGGCGCCGGTGCCGTGACCCATGCCGAAGTGCCCCGCAGGCAGGCTGAGCGGGGGAGTCGTGAACAGATACCCGGGCCAGGACCCGGCGCTGCGTGGCCACAGCTGCGGCTCGGCGCCGAGCTTGCGGTAGGTTGCGAGCTGTGTCTGGATGAGCCGGCTGCCCTTGTCGGTCGAGTTCGGGTCGTAACCGCCGGACATGTTGACCTCGATGTCGCCGAAGCCGTGCCGGGCGAGGTGCGCCTTGAGCTTCGCCAGGGTGTCGTCGGCGGTCATGTCCGGCACCAGCCGCATGTCGATCTTGGCGACCGCCCGGTGCGGCAGGACGGTCTTGCCGCCCGGCCCGGTATAGCCGGCGACCAGTCCCTCGATGTTGATCGTCGGCTGCGACTCGAGCAGCATCCGCGACTCGAGCCAGGAGGCATC
>DASPSF010000097.1:0-35212 GCA_035624075.1 Steroidobacteraceae bacterium
GCGTCGGTGGTAATGACGCCGTCGCCGATCGACTGCAGCGTGATCTGCGCGCTCTCCTTCTCGCGGAACAGTGCTTCCTCGTAGAGCTTCCTCTCGGTGATGTCGAGCTCGACGCCCACCAGGCGCAGGAGCCTCCCATGCTTGTCGACCCGAGCGGTCGCGCGGCTGATGACCCAGCGCCATTCGCCGTTGCGGTGGCGCATGCGGTGGGTGCTCTCGAAGATCGGGGTCTTGCCGGCGACGTGATCGCGGATCGCGGTCTGCACGCGCGCCAGGTCGTCGGGGTGCACGAGACTGCGCCAGTCGGGCGAGCCCTGCATGTCCTCGTCCGCGTAGCCGAGCATCGCCTTCCAGCGCGGCGAGAAGAACACTTCGTTGCTCTCGACGTCGAAGTCCCACAGGCCGTCGTTGGCGGCGGCCTGGAAGAGATTGGTGCGCTCTTCGAGCTTGGCGAGCCGTGCCTCGGTGCGGATGCGCTCGAGGCCGGTGGCGAGGCTCGTGCCGATCAGCTTCATGAGGAGCTGGAGATTCACGTCCCAGGCGCCGCGCGGCAGGGTATGCACGAGCCCGAGGAGTCCGGCGGGCTTGTTCTGAACGCGAAATGCGATGAGGAGCGCCGAGCCGATCTGCAGATCCGCGAGCTTACCGCCCTCGGCGGCCTGCTCCTTGCGCGGGGAGCTCGTGTCGCGCAGCTCCGAGAGCCGCAGGTGCTCGAGCCGGCCCTTGAGCCAGGGGAGGGAGTCGAGCGCGACACCCGCGAGCCCTTCGGGCTTGCACTGCGCGAAGGCGCTGCGGGCGACCTGCACGTCCTGGATCACGCCCTCTTCGGGATTCAAGGCGGCGAGAAACGCGCAGTCGCAACCGGTAGCCCCGCGCAGCAGCTCGAGATTGCGCCGCACGCAGCCGTCGACCTCGTCGCGGCGCATGTTCTGGAAATCCACCGCGATCTTGGTGCAGGCGACGTCGAGCCCGATAGCCGGCTTGGTGTGCCGGCCTGTCCAGGCGTCCGCCGAAAGGATGTCGGACGCGGTGAAGTCCTGTGGCTTATCCGGCGGGGGCGGAATCGCCATTTATCCGTGACCTCCCATTACCGAACCGACGCAGCCTAATCCAAACGTTACGTCGCTGACTTGATACCCCGTCACGGATGCACGTGATTCAGTGCCGCTTTCCAAGGGTTACGTAAGATTCTCGCACACTGATTCAGGATTACAAGGTAAAGCCCTGTTGAGACAGGGCTTGTCAGTTAACTTAAATCTCACATTGCCGGCGCGGCGAGCTCCCGGTGAGCTCCTCCCACGCGCGGATCACGCTCTCGGGCTCGATGCCGAGGATGTCCGGCTTGCCGCCCACCGTGCCCGTGAGCGTGACGGCAGGAGTCGTCGCGCCTCCCGGGCGGTAGAGCCAGGGATCGATGTGCCCGAAGAGCGCCACGGTGGGGCAACCGAGAGCCGCGGCCGCGTGCGCGGGGCCCGTGTCGACCGCGATGAAGCTCTTCGCGCGCTCGAGCAACGGGAGGAGCCGCGTCACCGGCAGATCGTTCGCGGCGTTCACGGCGTCGGCGACGCCCGCAAGGCCGAGCACGTCCGCAATGAACGAGCCCTCCGCTCCCATCCCGGAGAAAACGATCGCCTGGTCCGGACAGCGCGCGCGCACGCCCCTCACCACCGCCGCCCAGCGCTCCTCGGGCCAGTACTTGGCCGCTCCCGTGCGCGAGCGCAGGCGCCGCCGCGCGACGTGGCGGCTTCCCGGGTGGATGACCATGTAGGAGCGCCCGGCGAGCCCACGTCCGGCGAGCCAGCCCTCGAGCTCGCGCCTGGCGGCGTCGGGAACCACGAGATGCGCCGCGCGCGGCACGCCGGGGACCGCGGGCGGCAGCGACCCTTCGAACGCCGCCGGGGTCAGGGCGCCCAGGCGCAGGTACCGGTCGGCGAAATTCTCCCCGTCGAGAAACGGATACTGGGTCGAATCGACCACGTACTCAGTCGCCACACCGCCGCGCGCGAGGAGCTCCCGCCCCTCGCCGCGGTCGCAGAACCAGGTGGGCCCGGCGCCGCGCGCCCGCAGCCACGCCACCAGCCGCTGCTGGCTCAGGCTCAGCCAGTAAGGCGTCCTGCGGCTGCGCAGGATGAACATGCGCCCCACGGCAGGGTGGCCGGCGAGCAGCGGCTCGGACCAGGGACCGGAGGCGATGACATCCACGCGCTGCCCGAAGCGGGTGTGCAGCTGCTCGAGCAGCACCGTGAGCAGCACCATGTCGCCGAAGGCCCCGCAGCGCATGACGAGCGGCGGCGGTGGCGGCGGCGCCTGTGCCTGCACCTGCGCGCTCATCGGGCCTCCGCGAGCGCCGCGCGCGCCACGCCAAACAACCGGTGCAGCTCGCCCTCCATCTCGCCCTCGAGCCGCGCGAGCCCGGCGGCATCCATCACCCTGGGCACGTAACGCGGCTCCCCGATCGCGATCGCGATGCGCGCCAGAAACGGCACCGGGATGACGAATTTGTCCCACTTCACCAGCCAGGCGCGCGAGGCCGCATACGCCATCGGCAGGATCGGGCGCTGCGACATCTGCGCGAGCAGCAGCGCGCCCGGCTTGAACTTGAAGCGCGGCCCGCGCGGGCCGTCGGGCGTGATGACCGGGGAGACGCCGTCGCGGGTGAGCGCCTGGTAGTAATCGCGCAGCGCCCGCGCCCCGGTGTGGGTCGAGGAGCCGCGGATCACGGCGCCGCCGAAGCGCCGCACCATCATGGCGCCGAGCTCGCCGTCGACCGAGGGGCTGATGAGCCAGCCCGGAGCGAGGCCGCGCGCGCGCTGCTCGACCAGGAACTTTCCGCAGTAGAGCTGGTGCTGGTGCCAGTAGCAGGGGATGAGAGACGGCGCGCGCGCCAGCGCCGCCGCGAGGTGCTCCTCGCCCTCGACGCGCACCACGCGGCAGCTGAGCCACCACGCCCGTATGAGTGCGACGCCGAGCGGGGCGGCCACCGCGTACAGCGCGCGCCGGGCGCGCGTCATGCGCCGGCTCGAGCGGGTCTCGGTGCGATAGAGCGTGTTGCGCAGTCTTCCCTCGTCGCCGTCGCTCATGGCGCGAACAGCTCCGCGAGGGTCAGCGCGCGCGCTTCGAGGCGCCCCACCGGGAGGCTCGTCATGACGCAGGCCGCGGCGCCGGGGAAGAGCTCGAGCGGCAGCGCCTCGAGCGCCACGCCGCGACAGCGCGCCCCGCCCTCGGTGAGCTCGACGTCGCGTGCCTCGGTGAGCGGTGCGCCGCAGGCCTTGAGCGCCGCCTCGCGCGCCGCCCAGGCGCAGAGCCGCGTCCCGGTGCCGAGCTCGACGTCGAAACCAACCAGTCCGTGCGCCATCGCCGCGCAGCCCACCCAGGGACCGGAATGACTGATGCTGAAATCGAAGCTCTCGCCACTCGCCGCGCCACGCGTGAGATGTGGCTTGCCGCCGTCGGGAAAAGCGAGCTCGCCGGGGGAGACTCGCTCGCCGATGAGTTGACTCAGCGCGCGCAGCGCGAGCGCCACGCCCGCGAGCGTCGCCGGCGCGGCGGCTGCATGCGCGGCGACCTCGAGGCGCTTCGCGTACGGGAGCCGGGCGGCCAGGGCGCGCGCGGCATCGATGGGCCACTGACCGCGCAGGTCCGAGTGATATAAGATTAAGGTTTGGCTTTCAACAGCTTGCATGACCGCCGCCGCGTCCGCGAATAGCCCTCCCCCCGAGGCCGAGCTGCAATTCGACGTGGGCTCCACCGACGACTCGCTGGAGCACATGATCCAACTGTTTGCCCGCCACGGTGACACGTATCGCGTGTTCGTCCCGGCACGCAAATCTTATACCTATGTCATCCATCACCCGGACGACGTGAAGCGGGTGCTGGTCAGCAATCACCGCAACTACACCAAGGGCCTCGGGCTCGACCGCGTCAAGATCCTGCTGGGCAAGGGCATCATGACCAGCGAAGGGGAGCTGTGGAAGCGGCAGCGCTACATGATGCAGCCGCTGTTCCACCGCCGCGTGCTCAGCGGCTTCGCCGAGCTGATCGCCGCCGCCAACGAGCGGCGCCTCGCCCGCTGGGACCGGCTGGCGGCGCAGGGCGAGCCGGTGAATCTCACCGACGAGATGAGCGATCTCACGCTCGACATCGTGCTGCGCTCGATCTTCGGCCGCGACCTCGACCGGCTCTCCGGGCAGCTCGGCGGCAACCCCTTCGAGGTCGTGACCCGCGAGCAGAGCCGCGATCTGCAGTTCGCCTACAAGTTCCGCTCGCTCACCAAGCTGGTGGCGCAGCTCATCGCGCGGCGCCGCGCCGAGCCCGAGGAGCATTTCGACTACGTCGCGATGCTGATGGCGGCCCGCGACAAGGAGAGCGGCGAGCCGATGGGCGAGCGCGAGCTGATCGACGAAGTGATGACGCTGATCGTCGCCGGCCACGAGACCACCGCGAGCGGGCTCAACTGGACCTGGTACCTGCTGTCGCAGCACCCCGAGGCCGAGGCACGGCTGCACGCCGAGCTCGACGCGGCGCCGGAGATGGCCGCGCCGGGCCTCGCGCAGATGGAAGCGCTCTCCTACACCAGCCAGGTGGTGAACGAGGCACTGCGGCTCTATCCGCCGGGGTGGCTGCTGTCACGGCGCACGGTCGCAGCGGACGTGCTCGGCGGCTTCCAGGTTCCCGCCGGCACCAACGTGCTGCTGCCGCTGTATCTGCTGCACCGGCATCCACGGTTCTGGAAGGATCCGGATCGCTTCGCGCCCGAGCGCTTCGCGCCCGAGCACGAGGCCGAGCGGCCGCGCTTCGCCTACATGCCGTTCGCCGCCGGCCCGCGCCACTGTATCGGGGAGACCTTCGCGCTCTATGAGATGCTCATGCACCTCTACAAGGTGGCGCGCCGCTACCGCCTGGTGTACGTGCCCGACAGGCCCCTGGAGCTCGAGGCGCAGATCAACCTGCGCACCCGCCACCCGCTGCACATGAGGCTGGAAGAGCGCCGATGATCAAGGCCACGACGTTGACCGAGGTGCTGGAGGCGAACCGCGCCTTCCCGCGCAGCATCACCTACCTCGAGGGCGAGAACGAGTCGCGCAGCGTCTCGGCGGGCGAGCTCTACGAGCGCGCGCTCGGCATCCTCTATCACCTGCAGCGCCTCGGCGCGCGCCGCGGCGACAAGCTGATCCTGTTCCTCGGCCACAACGAGCAGTTCATCGACGTGTTCTGGGCGGCGATCCTCGGCGGCATCGTGCCGGTGCCGGTGGCGCTCGGCATCAGCGACGAGCACCGCCACAAGGTGCTGCGCATCGCACGCCGGCTGGGCGCGCCATTCCTCTACACCGAGCGCCGTTCGCTCGAGCGCATCGGCACGTTCGCGGCCCAGGTGAGCGAGACGCAGCTCTACGAGAGCCTGCGCAGGCGTACCTTCCTGGTCGACGACCTCGATGACATCTCGCGCGCCGGCAGCATCCAGCGCGCCGAGCCCGACGACACGGCCTTCATCCAGTTCTCCTCGGGCTCGACCAGCGAGCCGAAGGGAGTGGTCCTCAGCCACCGCAACATCATCGCCAACTGGCGCGGCTCGACCGAGGCGGCCGGCTTCAACGAGAACGACGTGAGCCTCTCGTGGATGCCGCTCACGCACGACATGGGGCTGATCGGCTTTCACCTCGTCATGTTCGCCAACCGGGTGCACTCGCACCTCATGCCGACCGAGCTCTTCATCCGCCGCCCGCTGCTGTGGCTGCAGCTGGCCGCGAAGATCCGCGCCACGATCCTCTGCTCGCCCAACTTCGGCTACAAGCACTACCTGAAGGTGCTCGGCGAGCGCAGCGTCGAGGGCCTGGATCTCTCCTCCGTGCGCCTGATCTTCAACGGCGCCGAGCCGATCTCGGTGGAGCTGTGCGATGAGTTCCTCTCGCGCCTCGCGCCCGCGCGCCTCGACCGCAACTCCATGTACCCGGTGTACGGGCTCGCGGAGGCCTCGCTCGCGGTCAGCTTCCCGCCGGTCGGCGCGCCCCTGAAGACCATCACCCTGAACCGCCACCGCCTCAATCCCGGCGACCCGGTGGAGCCGGTGACCGCGCAGGACCCGAATGCGCTGCGCCTGGTGAGCGAGGGCAAGGCGATCCCCTACACCCGCGTGCGCATCGCCGGTGATGACGACCGCGAGCTGCCCGAGGATCGCATCGGCCACGTGCATATGACCGGGGACAACGTGACGCGCGGCTACTACGAGGACAGCGCGGCGAATGCCGCCGCCTTCACCGCCGACGGCTGGCTGCGCACCGGCGACTTAGGTCTCGTGCACGGCGGCGACCTCTACATCTCGGGGCGCGCCAAGGAAATCATCTTCGTCAACGGCCAGAACTACTACCCGCACGACCTCGAGGGCATCGCCCAGCGCGCGCCGGGCCTCGAGCTCGGCAAGGTGGTCGCCTCGGGCGTGCGGCGCCGTGGCGCCGAGACCGAGCAGCTGGTGGTGTTCGTGCTGCACCGCAGCGGGGCCGCGGAGTTTCTGCCGCTCGCCACCCAGGTGTCGCGGCTCATCAACGAGCAGACCGGGCTCGAGGTCGCGGAAGTCGTGCCCGTCAAGCGCATCCCCAAGACCACCAGCGGCAAGATCCAGCGCCATCTGCTCGAGGAGAGCTATGTCGACGGCGAGTTCGACGCCGACCTCGCCGAGCTGAGCGAGCTGCGGGCCGCGCAGCGGGGCCCGGCACACCGCGAGCGCAGCGAGCTCGAGGAGCAGCTGAAGACCATCTGCGACGCGGCGCTCGAGGGCAAGCGCGTCGACGTCAACGACAACCTCTTCGAGGTCGGCGCGAGCTCGCTCAAGCTCATCGAGATCCACGAGCAGATCGACCGGCTCTACCCCGGGCAGGTCGACCTCACGGAGCTGTTCGACTTCCCGACGATCGCC
This sequence comes from Steroidobacteraceae bacterium, assembly GCA_035624075.1. Classification (GTDB taxonomy): domain Bacteria; phylum Pseudomonadota; class Gammaproteobacteria; order Steroidobacterales; family Steroidobacteraceae; genus 13-2-20CM-66-19. The sequence goes on from DASPSF010000097.1 coordinate 6,911, forward strand.
GAGCTCGCGAAGCACCTCGAGACCAAGCTCGCCACCTGAAGGGCGCCCGCGGGCCTGCGGCCCCCGCGTTCCCCGCCCCCCGATCGCCCGGCTTGCCTTTTACTTGCTTCAGCAAATATAATCGCGGCAAATATCGCCGGAGCAAGCATGCGCAAGCCTTACTACACCCTGGAAACGCTCGAGCCGAACGACAGCGTCGGCTACCTGCTCAAGCGCTGCGGCGTGGTCATGACGCAGCTGGCCGAGCAGAGCTTCGAATCGCTCGAGATCTCCTTCACCCAGTGGATGGTGCTCATGCACCTGACCCAGCAGGAGCACATCTCGGCCACCCAGCTGAGCGCCCATCTCGGCCACGACATGGGGGCCCTCACCCGCGTCGTCGACGAGCTCGAGCGGCGCGGCTTCGTGCGCCGCGAGCGCAGCAGTCGCGATCGCCGCGCGGTCGAGATCGCGATCACCCCCGCCGGCCGCCGCCAGGCGCTCGAGGGCAAGCGCCTCGTCGTCGATCTGCTCAACCGCCTGGTCGAGCCCCTTACCGATGCCGAGACCACCACACTAATCGGCCTGCTGCAGCGTCTCCTAGGACACCTGCAGAGTGAGGCGGTCGACAGGGCGCACGCCGCGCCCTCGCCGGCCGCCCTCGAGACCCCGCGCCGCCCGCGGCGTAAACCGGCCCACGGAGGTGCCGCATGAACGGGAGCCACGCCTTAGGCGCCCTCGCGGGCGCATTGCTCGCGGGCTGCACGCTCGGACCGAACTTCACCCGTCCCGAGGCTCCCGCCGGCGGCTACGCGCACGCGGCGCCCGCCCCGACCGCGGCCCGCAGCGTCGAATACGGCGCGGACGTCGCCGACGGCTGGTACCAGCTGTTTCACTCCGCCGCGCTCGACAGCCTGGTGCGCGGCGCGCTCGCCGGCAACCCCGACCTCGAGGGCGCGCGCCATGGCCTCATGGCCGCTCAATACGAGCTCAAGGCCGTCTCCGGCTCGCAGCTGCCGCAGATCGATGCGACCGGGCAGATCGGCCGCGCCCACATCAACGGCAGCTACCTCTATAGCCCGGTCAATGCGATCGACGTGACCGGCAACCACTTCGAGCTCGGCCCCGAGCTCGCCTACAACCTCGACCCCTTCGGCGCGACGCGCCGCCAGGTCGAGGCGCAGCGCGCCGCCACCTCCGTGGCACGCGACCAGGTGCTCAATACCTATGTGACGCTGGTCGATCAGACGGTAGTCACCGCCTTCGACTACGCCGCCACCGGGGCCCAGATCGAGGTGACGCGCTCCCTGGTGCAGGAGCTCGAGTCGCAGTTCGAGCTGACGCAGACACTCGAGAACGCCGGCAAGATCACCCGCAGCGACACGCTGCAGGCGCGGACGCAGCTCGAGAACCTGCGGGCGACGCTGCCCGCACTCGAGCAGCAGCGCGACACCTACCGCAATGCGCTCGCTCAGCTCACCGGCCAGACGCCCGACAGCTTCACGATGCCGGCGCTCACGCTGCGTGACTTCACGCTGCCGGAGAAGCTGCCGCTGTCGCTCCCCTCCGTGCTGGTGCGCCAGCGCCCCGACATTCTCGCGGCCGAGGACCAGCTGCACGAGGCGAGCGCCAACGTCGGCGCCGCCGAGGCCGCGCGCTTCCCCTCGCTCAACATCACGGCGCAGTACGCCCAGCAGACGAGCGAGCTCAGTGACTTCCTCACCCGGCCGGGCGCCGTCTGGTCGGCGGGCCTCAACGCGACCGCGCCGATCTTTCACGGCGGCACGCTGGCGGCACGCCAGCACGAAGCCGAGGAGCGCTACGCCCAGGCGCGCGCCAGCTACCATTCGACCGTCATCGCCGCCTTCGTCGAAGTCGCGAATGCCCTGCAGGCGCTCGGGCACGACGGCCAGGGCTACGCCGCGCACAGCGTCGCGCTCGCCGCCGCCGCCGCCAACCGCGACCTCGCCCTGGCGCAGTACCGCGCCGGCAAGTACACCGAGCTGCAGGTGCTGACCGCCGAGCAGCAGTACCAGGACGCCGCACTCACCGAAGTGCAGGCCGACGTTCAACGCTTCACCGACACCGCCGCGCTGTTCCGCGCACTCGGCGGCGGCTGGTGGAACGCAGCCCACGACCCGGCGGCGCTCATCGCCACCGCAGGAGCACGCCATGACTGAGTCCCAGGACACCCCACGCACCGCCACCCCGGCGCCGGCCGCGCCGGCCGCGCCTGCCGCTGCCGCCGCAGCGAACCGGCGCCCGCTGCTGGTGCTCGGCGCGATCGCGCTGCTCGCCGTCCTCGGCTGGACGCTCTACTACCTCGCCTTCATGCGCGGCCACGTGACGACCGACGACGCCTACGTCAACGGCAACCTGGTGCGGCTCACGCCGCAGGTGTCGGGCACCGTGATCGCCATCGACACCGACGAGACCCAGTTCGTGCGCCGGGGTCAGCCGCTGGTGCAGCTCGATCCGCACGACACCGAGGTGGCGCTCGCCCAGGCGAAGGCCAATCTCGCCCAGACGGTGCGCGACGTCGAGCAGCTGTTCGCCGAGGCCGCGCGCGATGAGGCGGTGGTCGAGACGCAGCAGGTGCAGCTCGCCCAGGCGAATGAGGACGTGGCGCGCGACCAGCCGCTGATCGCGGTGCACGGTGTCTCGCAGGAAACCCTGCAGCACGAGCAGAACGCGGTGCAGAGCGCGCACGCCGCGGTGCGCCAGGCTGAGGCGTCGCTCGCCAGCGCGCGCGCCGCGGTCGCCGGCACCACCGTCGAGACTCATCCGCGCGTGCTGCAGGCCGAGGCCACGCTGCGCAACGCCTGGCTGGCCGCGGCCCGCGTCCAGGTCGTGGCGCCGGTCTCCGGCTACGTCGTGCGCCGCTCGGTGCAGCTCGGCCAGCAGGTGACCCCGGCGACCGAGATGCTCGCCATCGTGCCGGTCGATTCGATGTGGGTCGACGCCAACTTCAAGGAGAACGAGCTGAGCGGCCTGCGTATCGGCCAGGCGGTGAGCGTCTCGGCCGACATGTACGGCTCGCGCGTGCACTATCACGGGCGGGTGCTGGGACTCACCGCCGGCACCGGCAGCGCGCTCGCGGTGCTGCCGGCGCAGAATGCCTCCGGCAACTGGATCAAGATCGTGCAGCGGCTGCCGGTGCGCATCGGGCTCGACCCGCGCGAGCTCGAGAGTCACCCGCTGTTCCTCGGCCTGTCCACCGACGTGAGCGTCGACGTGCACGACCAGCAGGGCGCGGCCCTGTCGCAGCAGCCCGCCTGGCCGGTCGCGCTCAACACCGATGTCTACGCCGGCCAGGACGCCGGCGCCGACGCCGCGATCAACGAGATCCTCGCGGCCAACCTGCATCATGCGGCCGCCGCCCCGGCGGTCGCACGCGCGGCGCGCCGGTGAACGCGGCTGCGCAGGCCGCGCCGCGCGCCGGCGTCGCGCCCTGGGTGATCGCGCCGGTAGTGGCGCTCGCCGCCTTCATGGAGATCATGGACATCTCCATCGCCAACGTCGCGCTGCCGCACATCGCGGGCTCCCTCTCCTCGAGCCAGAACGAATCCACCTGGGTGCTCACGAGCTACCTCGTGACCAACGCCATCATCATGCCGATCACCGGGTGGCTCGCGAACACCTTCGGGCGCAAGCGCCTGTTCCTGGTCTGCATCTTCGGCTTCACCGTGGCGTCGCTCCTCTGCGGCCTGGCTCCTACCCTCGGCTCGCTGATTGCGGTGCGGGCGCTGCAGGGCGCGACCGGGGGCGGACTGCAACCGGTTGGCCAGGCGATCCTCACCGACAGTTTCCCGCCCGAGAAGCGCGGCATGGCGAGCGCCATCTACGGCATCGCCGCGGTGGTCGCCCCGGTCGTCGGTCCCACGCTCGGCGGCTGGATCACCGATAACTACGACTGGCGCTGGATCTTCCTCATCAACGTGCCGGTCGGCGTGGTGCTTGCGTTTCTGGTACAGGCACTGATCAAGGAGCGCGGCGCGGCGGCCCGCGGTCCACGGCGCTCGGTCGACTGGATGGGCTTCGGCTTCGTGGCGCTCGCCCTCGGCGGCCTGCAGATCGTGCTCGACAAGGGGCAGGACGCCGACTGGTTCGGCTCGGGGCTGATCACAGCGCTCGTCATCGCTTCGGCGGCTGGCTTCGTACTGCTCACGTGGCGTGAGCTCACCCACCCGGACCCGATGGTGGACCTGCGCCTCTTCCGCGATCCGGGCTTCGCCGTCCCCTTCGTCATGATGCTGATGCTCGGCTTCATGCTCTTCGGCAGCACCTTCCTCATCCCCGCCTTCGCGCAGCAGCTGATGGGCTACCGCGCGGTCGATGCCGGCATGGCGCTCTCGCCGGGCGGCCTGGTCACCATCGCGCTGCTGCCGCTGGTCGGGCGCGTCATCAACAAGGTGGACATGCGCATTCTGGCCGGCATCGGCTTTGCCGTCGGGGGCCTCTCCCTGCTGCTGATGACCCGCATGTTGTATCTCGGCGTCTCGTTCCAGACACTGATGTGGCTGCGGGTGCTGCAGTCGGCATCGCTGCCGTTCCTGTTCCTGCCCATCAACCAGATGGCCTTCCGCGACGTGCCGCCGGGGAAAACCAACAACGCCTCGGCGCTCATCAACCTGGCGCGCAACTTCGGCGGCAGCATCGGCATCGCCTTCGCCTCGACGCTGCTCACCCGGCGCGCGCAGTTTCACCAGAGCCGGATCGTGGAGCAGCTCCATGGGCTCAACCCCGCGTATCCCGACTTCGCGCACCAGGTCGGCGGCGTGCTCGGCGCGACGCCCGATGCCCCCACCACGCTCGCCAACATCTACCAGGGAGCGCTCCAGCAGGCGGCGCTGCTGTCCTACCTCGATGACTTCATGGTCCTCGGGGTCCTGTTCCTGGCACTACTGCCGCTGCTGTTGCTGGTCCGGGCCGGCAAGGGAGGCGATGGCCCGATGGCCGCCCACTGACCGCGGGGGCATTTCGTGCCTATAATTATTGGGTTATGGAGCCTGAAGTTTTTTCCGCCGCCGCCAGCCCCGCCCGCTGCGAGCGCCGGCTGAGCGGATGCGGCATCCGCCCGACCGCGCAGCGCGTGCGCATCGCGAGCCTGCTGCTCTCGGCCCCGCAGCATCTGTCCGCGGAGCAGATTCTCGCCAACCTGCGCTCGAGCGGCGCGCGCGTGTCCAAGGCCACCGTGTACAACACGCTGAACCTGTTTGCCTCGCGTGGCCTGATCCGCCAGCTCTCGGTCGACGGGTCGCGCGCCTGGTTCGATTCGAACGTCGACCCCCATTATCACTTTCACGATCCCGCCAGCGGTGCCCTGATCGACGTGCCGGTGCCGGAGGTCGAATTCAGCCGCCTGCCCGCGCCGCCCCCCGGCACCGAGGTCGCGGGCATCGATCTTGTGATCCGGCTGCGGAAAAAGCAGTAGCTTTTCCGTAGAATTGCCGCTCTCCCGGGGCCGGGATAGCTCAGTTGGTAGAGCAGCGCATTCGTAATGCGCGGGTCGTAGGTTCGAGTCCTATTCCCGGCACCACCCCTCTCGGCCTCGATACATAAGCCCCCCGTGCGGCGAATGCCACCTGTCTCCGGTTTGCTGCGCGAGATCCTGCTATCCTCCGCGCCGCTCGGCCCGTCGCCCGCCCGCGTCTCTTCGCCGCGTTAAGGGGCGGAAATACCTTTAGTCACGATTAAACTCCGGCGCAATACGCCGGCTCTAAGCTAGAAGCGCCGGTGTTTTGAGCGGTAAGGGACGGATTTAGAAGGAATCTCCGTGGGCACTAACCCGGAACACATCACGAGTCGCGACGACGACGAACAGGTCACCTGGATCGGGCGGGATCGTGCGGGCTTCGATCGCCTCCCGCCAGCCGACCCGGTGGCCAAGCCGGCCTCCCCGGTCGGGCTGCCGGCCGATCCGCGTACCCGCTGGATCGCCCTCGGCGTGGGAGTCCTCGCCGTGCTCGGCGCGATCGTCTGGGCCACTCACCGCGGGGGTCCCGCGCACGTGGCGCTCGCCGATCAGCAGAACATCCCCCTGATCTCGGTCGTGACCCCGGGGATCCGATCCGTGACCTCGAACGTGACCTTCACCGGCGCGGTCTTTGCGCGCTACGACATGCCGATCGGCAACGACGGCGACACCGGTCGCATCGTTGCGGTCTCCGTCGAGGCGGGCGATCACGTCCAGAAGGGTCAGCTCCTCGCCCGGATCGATGACTCGGTGCTGGTCCCGCAGGTGAAGCGGCTCGAGGCCTCGCTCGAGCAGGCCCAGGCGCAGGCGGCTCTTTCGGCCGCCGAGTACCAGCGCGCGCTCGGAGTCCAGGCGGCAGGCGCCCTTTCCGCCGAGGACATCGAGAAGCGCCGCGCCACGGCCGTGACCGATGCCGCCAACGTCAAGGTCGCGGCGGCGCAGCTCGCCGAGGCACAGGCGCGGCTCAACCGCACCCGCATCGTCGCGCCGATCGCCGGAACGGTGCTGACGCGCGGCGCCGAGGTCGGCCAGATCGCCAATCAGGGCGGCCAGGCGCTGTTCCGCGTGGCGAGCGGCGGCGAGGTCGAGATGCGCGGGCAGCTCGCCGAGCAGGACCTGGCGCAGGTGAAGGTCGGCGATCCGGCCACCGTGCGGCTCACGGGACTGCCGCAGTCGTTCGAGGGCCAGGTGCGCCTCCTCGGCGCGATCATCGACCCGACGACGCGACTCGGGGAGATCCGCATCGCACTGAAACCCGACACCGCACTGCGGCCCGGCGCCTTCGCGCGCGGCACGGTCGCGGTCGGCAGCGCGCAGCGGCCGGTCGTGCCGCAGACCGCGGTGCTCACCGACACGCAGGGCTCTTACGTTTTCATCGTCAACGGCCAGCAACACGCCGAGCGGCGCGCGGTGCGCGTCGCCGACACCTCCGATGCCGGCGTCGTCATCGCCTCGGGCCTCGACGGCAGCGAGCGCGTGGTCGTGACGGCGGGCGGCTTCCTGCACGACGGCGAGACGGTCAAGGCCGCCGCGGCCACGACTCCCGCCGGCTGACGCTCGGCAGCAGAGGCGCTCGTGAGAAACATCTCCGCGTGGGCGATCCGCCACCCGCTGCCCCCGATCGTGCTGTTCGTGGTGCTGCTCTTCATGGGCATCGTCTCGTTCGTGCGGCTGCCCGTGACCGCCGATCCCGACATCGCCTTCCCGGGCGTCGACGTGCAGATCTACCAGCCGGGAGCCGCGCCGCAGGAGCTCGAAACGCAGGTGATGCAGAAGGTCGAGGGCTCCATCGCCGGCATCGGCAACATCGACAACATCACGTCCTGGGCGGTCGAGGGCGAGGCGCACATCTTCGTGCAGTTCGAGATCGGCACGCCGATCGACCGCGCGGTGGCCGACGTGCGCGATGCGGTCGCCAAGGTGCGGCCGCTGCTGCCGCCGGCCATCCAGGAACCGATCATCCAGCGCATCAACGCCGACGGCGGCCCGATGGGGTACTACGGGGTGAGCTCCAGCGGGCTCACCGACGAGGAGCTCTCCTGGTTCGTCGACAACACCATCACCAAGCGGCTGTTGTCGGTCACCGGCGTCGCCTCGGTGGCGCGCAGCGGCGGCGTCAACCGCGAGATCCGCGTCGAGCTCGACCCGGCGCGCATGGCGGCGCTCGGCATCACCGCCTTCGAGGTGAACAATCAGCTGCGCTCGCTCAATCTCGACTCGACCGGCGGCCGCGCCCAGCTCGGCGGCGGCGAGCAGTCGATCCGCGTGCTCGGCGGGGCGCGCACCGCGCTGGCGCTCGGCGACACGCAGATCGCGCTCTCCGGCGGGCGCTTTGCGCGGCTTTCGGACCTCGCGGACGTGCGCGACAGCGTCGGCGAGATCCGCCAGCTCGCGCGCCTCAACGGCCGCCCGGCCACCACCTTCAGCGTCATCAAGGCCAAGGGCTACTCCGACGTCACCGTGGATCAGGGCATCCAGGCGGAGCTCGCCAAGATCAAGCAGGAGAACCCGCAGGTCGCGATGTCGCAGATCTATACCAGCGTGGAGTACACCAAGGACACCTACCACTCGGCGATCAGCGCGCTCATCGAGGGCTCGATCCTCGCGGTGCTGGTGGTGTTCCTGTTCCTGCGCGACACGCGCGCGACGCTGATCTCGGCACTCGCCATCCCGCTCTCGGCCATCCCCACCTTCGTCTTCATGCAGTGGATGGACTTCACCCTCAACTCGATCAGCCTGCTCGCGCTCTCGCTGGTCGCCGGCGTGCTGGTCGACGACGCCATCGTCGAGATCGAGAACATCGTGCGCCACATGCGCATGGGCAAGAGCGGCTACCAGGCGGCGCTCGATGCCGCCGACCAGATCGGGCTCGCGGTGGTCGCGACCTCGGCGACCATCATCGCGGTGTTCCTGCCGGTGAGCTTCATGGGCGGGCTGACCGGGCAGTATTTCAAGCAGTTCGGCCTCACGGTCGCGGGCGCGGTGTTCTTCTCGCTGCTGGTGGCGCGCCTCATCACCCCGGTGCTGGCCGCCTACGCGCTCAAGTCGGACGGCGTCACCCATCCGAGCGACGGCCCGATCATGGCGTGGTACCAGCGCACCCTGAAGTGGTGCACGCTGCATCGCTGGAAGACGGTGCTGGCCGGTATCGGCATCTTCGTGCTGTCGATCGTCGGCATGATCGTGCTGGTGCCCTTCTCCTTCATTCCCGAGGCGGACATCGGCTTCACCTACGCGACCGTCGAGCTGCCCCCGGGCGTGCGCCTCGAGCAGACCGCCGCGGCGACCGCGGCCGCCTACCGCATGCTGGCGCGCCAGCCCGAGGTGCGCGACGTGGTCGAGGAGGTCGGCACCGGCGATGAGGGCGTGCGCGCCGCGGGGCTCGACATCGCACTGGTGCCCAAGAGTCAGCGCAAGGTCACGCAGCGCCAGTTCGAGGACCGGATGCTCGAGCAGTTCAAGACCATCCCGGACGCGCAGCTGCACTTCAACCGCAACGGCAATGGCCGCGACGTCAACATCTACATCACCGGCGACGACCCGCAGCTCACCTACGTGACCGCCCGCAAGGTGGTCGACGAGATGGCAACGCTGCCGTTCGTGCGCGATGCGCGCATCAACAACGACCTGCCGCGCCCCGAGATCCTGATCCATCCGCACCTCGACCTCGCCTCGCAGCTCGGCGTGACCGTCGAGACCATCAGCGACACCATCCGCATCGCCACCCTCGGCGATCTCGATCAGAACAGCGCCAAGTTCTCGCTCGCCGACCGCCAGGTGCCGATCCGCGTGAGCCTCAACGAGGACAGCCGCAAGAGCCTCTCGACGCTCGAGAACCTGCCGGTGCCGACCTCCAAGGGCGGCACCGTGCCCCTGAAGGCGGTCGCCGACATCAGCTTCGGCGAGGGCCCGACGCGCGTGCGCCGCTACAACCAGAGCCGGCGCCTGTTCATCGATGCGGACCTGAAGGGCATGGAGCTCGGGCCCGCGATGAAGGCGATCTACGACCTGCCGACACTCAAGAACCTGCCCCAGGGCGTGCATCGCGTCGAGGTGGGCGACGCCAAGTACATGAACGAGCTGATCACCAACTTCTTCATCGCCATGGGAACCGGAATTCTCATGGTGTTTGCGGTGCTGGTGCTCCTGTTCGCGCGGGTGCTGCAGCCGATCACCATCCTGTTCGCGCTGCCCTTCTCGATCGCGGGCGTGATGCTGGCGCTGGCGCTCACCGGGTTCTCGGCCTCGCTGGGCGTATTCATCGGCCTGCTCATGCTGATGGGCATCGTCTCCAAGAACTCGATCCTGCTGGTCGACTTCGCCATCGAGGAGATGCGCGCCGGCGCCGACCGCGTCACCGCGATCCTCGAGGCCGGCCACAAGCGCGCGCGCCCGATCGTGATGACGACCGTCGCGATGGTCGCGGGCATGATGCCGGTGGCGCTCGGGCTCGGCGGCGACACCGCTTTCCGCCAGCCGATGGCGATCGCGGTGATCGGCGGACTGATCACCTCCACCGGCCTGACGCTGGTGATCGTGCCGGCGGCGTTCACGCTCATCGACGACGTCGAGCGCTGGCTGGCGCCCAAGGTGGGCCGGGTGCTGGTGCCGCATGCGCCGCCGCAGCCGGCGCCGGTCGAGCCCGCCACCCGGCCGCGTCCTGTAACCTAAGAGGCGCATGCTCGCCGAGGTCGCGTCCCGGGTACCGGTCTCCCCCGCGCCGCCGCCGCGGCCGGCCGCAAGGCCGGCCTGGTGGGTGCGCGCGCTCTCGCGTGTGCCGCTGGCCGCGCTCTACGGCGTCACCGGCTTCGCCGGCTGGCTCGCCTATCGCGTTTTTCCCTACCGCGCCGGGATGATCCAGGCGAGCCTCGCCCAGGCCTTCCCCGAGCTCTCGGAGAAGGACCTGCGCGACGTGCGGCGCCGCTACTGCCTCGGCTTCGCGCAGATGCTGGCGGAGCTCGTCAAGGGCTCAGCGCTCACGCCCGCGGAGATCCGCCGCCGCGTGAAGATCGTGAACCTCGAGGAGCCGCAGGCGCTCCTGGCGCAGGGCCAGTCGGTGCTGCTGGTCGCCGCGCACCAGTGCAACTGGGAATGGATGCTGCTCGCCCTGTCGCTCGAGCTCGGCTATCCGCTCGATGCGGCCTACAAGCCGCTCGTGAACCCGTGGGCAGAGCGCGAGATGGGGAAGCTGCGCACCCGCTTCGGCAGCCGCCTGGTGCCCGCACAGGAGCTGCTCCCCGATATCCTCAAGCGCCAGGGCGTGACGCGCGCGGTGGCGATGGTCGCCGACCAGGAGCCGACCAAATCCGAGCGCAAGTACTGGACACGCTTCCTCAACCGCGACACCGCCTTCTACATGGGCCCCGAGGAGATCGCGCGCGTCACGCGCTTCCCGGTGTTCTTCATCGCCATGCGGCGCCGGGCACGCGGCTACTACGAGATGGAGTTCCTGCCGCTCGCCGGCAGCGGGCGTGCCATGCCCTCAGGCACGCTCACCGAGCGCTACGCGCGCCTGGTCGAGGAGCAGATCCGGGCGGCGCCGCCCGACTGGCCGTGGTCGCACAAGCGCTGGCGGCTCAAAAAGTCGCTCTACCAGGGCTAACGCTTTCAATTGCCGGCGGTCGCGGCCTCCGGGCTGATCGCGCCGCGCAGCGCGCCCGCCGGGGCCGCCGGGGTTGCGACCGACACCGAGAGCCTGCCTGCCTCGAAGCTCTCGACATCGGCTGCGCTGATGGGGGCGAGCTCGGTCGAGAAGTGGCCCATCTCGACGGGGCTGCGCGCGAGCTCGGCGAGCGCCGTGCCCGCCGCCCCGCTCAGCACCCGGGCGGCCGTCGCATCCTCGACACCCGCGGTGTTGACGTGCACCGTGAGGGTCCCGGCACGGGTGTCGACCGTCGTGGCCGCGACGCCGGAGGCGGACAGACCCTGAGCGGCGGCCTCGGGCGAGGCCTCGAGCGCGGAGAAGGTCACCCGCACGCTCCCGGGGGCGAGCTGTCCGCGGATCTCGCCGTTCGGATTGACGTCCGAAGTGGCGATGACATAGAGCCGGCCCTGCGCGAGTGCGCCGGCTTGAGCGGAGCTCAACACGACGTTCGGCGGCACGACGAACTCACCCGGGCGGCCGGCACGCGGCGCGAGCGTCACCACGGCCTCCCCGGTCGAACCGGCGAAACCCTGGTTGATGGTCACCGCCCGCGCGCTCATGCCGCTTAAGGTTACCGTGCCCGTTACGGCGCCGGTGTCCGAATCGATGCCGATCCGCGCAACCCCCGAGGCCTTGGAGCTCGGGGTGGGAAAGACCTGCGCGGGCGACATCGCCGCCGCCATGGCGCCGTTCATCACGGTGACCATGACGCCCTGGGAGGTCGTCGAGTCATTCATGCTGTCGGTCGCCTTGGCGGTGATGGTGTGGCTGCCGTTGGTCGCCGTGGTGGTGTCCCAGTTGACGGTATAGGGCGAGGCCATCGCGGTCCCGACCGACGTGCCGTCGACGAGGAACTCGACGCTCGCGATGGTGATGTTGGTGTAGCCGCTGGCTGCTGCGGCCGTCGCGGTGAGCGCCACCGTGCCACTCACGGTCACACCCGAAGTCGGGGCGGTCACGGAAACCGTCGGCGGCGGACACATGGCCTGATAGCCGGCGCCGCAGCTGGTCCCGCCGCTGCTGCTGCTGTAGTTGCTGCCGCCGTAGCCGCCGCAGGCGGTGATGGCCGTCGCCACCAGGACGCCGGCAAGAGTCATGAGTGCTCGCATGGGAAGTCCCGCCGATGAGTTGTTGCCCGACCCGTAGGTGGCGCGGGGATGCCCGGCGGTTCCGGCCGCGCGGGATGCGGGAACGCGGATCGCCGCGGCGTCGCAGCGCGGCGACGGCCTCGCGGGAGAGGAAGCTTTCAGCGCTTGGCGGGCTCGCGGCTCTCGGCGGCTTCGCCGCGCCGCAGCTCGCGCGGCAGCGTGAAGAACACCCGCTCCTCGCGCCCGGTGACCTCGCGGGGACGCTGCCCGCCCCACTGCGCCAAGCGCGTCACCACCTGCTGCACCAGCAGCTCCGGAGCCGAGGCGCCGGCCGTCACGCCGACGGCGCGCTTGCCCGCGAACCATTCGGCACGCAGGTCACCGGGCCCGTCGACGAGATAACCCGGGACCCCCGCGCGGTCGGCGAGCTCGCGCAGGCGGTTGGAGTTGGAGCTGGTGCGCGAGCCCACGACCAGCAGCACGTCGCATTGCTCGAGCAGCTTCTTGACCGCGTCCTGGCGGTTCTGCGTGGCGTAGCAGATGTCCTCGTGACGCGGGGTGGCGAGCGCCGGGAAGCGGGCCTTGAGGGCCGCGACGATCTCGGCGGTGTCGTCCACCGAGAGCGTCGTCTGGGTGACGAGGGCGAGGCTCGCCGGATCGCGCACGGAGAGAGAGGCGACGTCGTCCAGGTTCTCCACCAGGTGGATGTGCCCGCCGAAGGACTCATCGAACCGGCCCATGGTGCCTTCCACCTCCGGGTGGCCAGCGTGGCCGATGAGGATCACGTCGCGTCGCTCGCGCGCGTAGCGCTGCACTTCCATGTGCACCTTGGTGACCAGCGGGCAGGTGGCGTTGAATACCGTGAGCTGCCGGCCGTGCGCCTCCTGCTCGACCGCGCTCGATACCCCGTGGGCGGAGAAGATCACCGTGCACCCCGCGGGCACCTCGGCGAGCTCGTCGACGAACACGGCCCCGAGGGCGCGCAGCCGCTCGACCACGTGGCGGTTGTGCACCACCTCGTGCCGTACGTAGATCGGCGGGCCGAAGAGCTCGAGCGCGCGCTCGACGATGTCGATCGCGCGGTCGACCCCGGCGCAGAAGCCGCGCGGGTTGGCGAGCAGCACCTGCATCTAGCGGCTCCCCTTGCCGTGGCCGCGTGCCTCGAGCCAGGCATCGAGCAGCAGCAGGCCCGCGCCCACGGTGATCGCGGAGTCGGCGACGTTGAAGGCGGGGAAGTAATGCATCCCCCAGTGGGCGTAGATGAAGTCGATCACGTGGCCGAGCCGCAGCCGGTCGATCATGTTGCCGAGCGCGCCGCCGATGATGAGCGCGAGCCCGCAGGCGATCAGGCCCGCCGTTGCAGCCGCCAGGCGCCGCAGCCACACCGTGAGCGTCACGCTCACCCCGAGCGCCAGCACCACGAACACCCAGCGCTGCCAGCCGGCGGCATCCGCCAGCATGCTGAAGGCGGCGCCGGTGTTGTAGGTGAGGATGATGTCGAGCACCGGCAGCGCCTTCACCCGCTCGAACAGGAAGAAATGGTGCAGCATCCAGGCTTTGGACAGCTGGTCGAGCACGATCACGGCCACGGTGAGCGGCAGCCAGCGCCAGCCGCTCGCGGCGGCGGGAAGCGAGGTCGCGCTCATACGTGCCGCCGCTCCTCGCCCGGCATCTCGAGGTTCACGATGCAGCGCCCGCAGAGCTGCGGATGGTGCGTATGCGTGCCGACGTCGGGGCGGCGGTTCCAGCAGCGCACGCACTTGGGGTCGGCGTTGGCGGTGGCGGAGATCCACACGCCCGGGAGATTGGCCGCCGGCACCGCGGCCGCCGGGGCCGCCGCGACCTCCTGCACGCGCGCCTCGGAGGTGATGAGCAGAAAGCGCAGCTCGGGGCCGAGCGCGGCGAAGCGCCGCTGCTGCTCCGGCAGACAGTACACGTCGATGGTCGCATCGAGCGGCGCGCCGATGGCGCCCGTGTCGCGCAGCTTCTCGAGCTCGCGCGTCACATCCGTGCGCAGCTCGATGAACGCGTCCCAGTCGATGGCGTTCGCCGGCACCTCGGGCGGGGCGTGCCAGGTGACGTGGAACACCGACTCGGCCCGCTCCCCCGGCAGGTAACGCCAGACCTCCTCGGCGGTGAACGACAGGATCGGCGCCAGCCAGCGCACCATGCACTCGGCGATGTGGATCATCGCGGTCTGCGCCGAGCGGCGCGCGCGGCCATGGGCGGGCGTGGTGTACAGGCGGTCCTTGAGCACATCGAGATAGAAGCCGCCGAGATCGACCGTGCAGAAGTTGTGGACCTTCTGATAGATGAGATGGAAGGCGTAGCGGCGGTAGGCCTCGAGCACTTCCGCCTGCAGCGCATGCGTGCGCGCGAGCGCCCATCGGTCGAGCGCCACCATCTCATCGAGCGGCAGCGCGTCGCGCACCGGATCGAAGCCGTGGAGATTGCCGAGCAGGAAGCGCAGCGTGTTGCGCATGCGCCGATAGGAATCGGCCATGCGCTTCAGGATCTCGTCCGACACGCTCATCTCGTTGGCGTAGTCGGTCGCCGAGACCCAGAGGCGCAGCACATCCGCCCCGAGGCTGTTCATGACCTTCTGCGGGGCGATCACGTTGCCGAGCGATTTGGACTGCTTGCGCCCCTTCTCGTCCACCGTGAAGCCGTGGGTCAGCACCCCGCGGTAGGGCGCTCGCCCGTAGAGCGCCTCGGACATCAGCAGCGAGCTGTGGAACCAGCCGCGATGCTGATCGGAGCCCTCGAGGTAGAGATCGACCGGGGCTGCGATCTCGGGCCGCTCGGCGCCCACGCACTCGAACGACAGTCCCGAGTCGGCCCAGACGTCCATGACGTCCGTGACCTTGTCGTAGTGCCCGGCCTCATCGCCCAGCAGCTCGCTCGGCGCGAGCGCGAACCAGGCATCGATGCCGCCCCGCTCGACGCGCGCGGCGGCCGCCTCGATGAGCTCGCGAGTGCGCGGATGCAGCTCGCCCGATTCGCGGTGCACGAACAGCGGAATCGGCACCCCCCAGGTGCGCTGGCGCGAGATGCACCAGTCCGGGCGGCTCTCAATCATGCCGGTGATGCGCGGCTCGCCCCACGCCGGCGTCCACTCGACGCCGGGAATGTCGCGCAGCGTGTGCTCGCGCAGCTGGGCCTTCTCCATGCTGATGAACCACTGCGGCGTCGCGCGGAAGATGACCGGGGTCTTGTGGCGCCAGCAGATCGGATAGCTGTGCAGCACCTCCTGCTCGCGCAGCAACCGGCCGCGCTCGGCGAGCGCGGCGATGATCACGGGGTTGGCCTCGTCCACCTTGAGGCCCGCGACCAGCGGCGTGCCGGGGAGAAAGCGCCCGTCGTTTCCCACCGGGTTGGTCACCGGCAGCCCGTAGCGCTGCCCGATCACGAAGTCCTCCTGGCCGTGACCGGGGGCGGTGTGTACCGCGCCGGTGCCCGCATCGAGCGTCACGTGCTCGCCGAGCACCACCGGCACCTGCCGGTCCTGGAACGGGTGCTCGAGCTCGAGCCCCTCGAGCTCGCGGCCCGCGACCTCGGCGAGCACCGCGACGGCCCTCATCTGAAAGCGCGCGAGGCACGCCTCGAGGAGGTCCGCGGCGAGGATCAGCCGGTGCCGCTCGTCGCCCTTGTCGGCCTCGACCAGCGCGTAGCGGAATTCGGCGTTGAGCGCGACCGCCTGGTTGGCTGGCAGCGTCCAGGGCGTCGTGGTCCAGATGACGACATCGACCGGAGCGGCGCCGAGCTGCGCGTGCCCGAGTGAGAGGCGGCGGGCAAGATCTGCGTTGTCGCTCACCCGGAAGGCGACGTCGATGGCGGGGGAGGCCTTCTCCTCGTACTCGACTTCCGCTTCGGCGAGCGCCGAGCGGCAGTCGATGCACCAGTGCACCGGCTTCACCCCCTTGTAGAGGTGGCCGTTCTCGATGATGCGGCCGAAGGCCCGCAGCTGCTGCGCCTCGTAGCGCGGCGCCATGGTCATGTAGGGATGGTCCCAGTCACCGAGCACCCCGAGACGCTTGAAGTCGGTGCGCTGCAGGTCGATCTGCTCGGCGGCATAGGCGCGGCAGGCGGCGCGGAAGGCCGGCGCGTCGAGCTTGTGTCCGGGGCGCCCGTGCTTCTTCTCCACCTGCAGCTCGATCGGCAGCCCGTGGCAGTCCCAGCCGGGGATGTAGGGCGAGTCGAAGCCGTCGAGGGAGCGCGACTTGACGACGACATCCTTCAGGATCTTGTTGACGGCATGGCCGATGTGGATCGCGCCGTTGGCGTACGGCGGGCCATCGTGCAGCACGAAGCGCGGCCGGCCGCGCGCGATCTCGCGGAGCTTCGCGTAAGTGCCGCGCTGCTCCCAGGCCTGCACCATGGTGGGCTCGCGCTGCGCGAGGTCCGCCTTCATGGGGAACTCGGTGCGCGGCAGGTTGATCGTGTGCTTGTAATCGGCCATGGTCATCCGTTCAGGATCCTGCGCGCCTCGGCGGCATCGCACTGCATCTGCGCCGTGAGCGCCTCGAGCGTCGCAAAGCGCTGCTCATCGCGCAGCTTCGCGGCGAACTCCACCTCGATCTCACGCCCGTAGAGATCGCCACTGAAATCGAACACATGTGCCTCGAGCACCGCCTCGCCGCCGCCGATCGTCGGGCGCGTTCCGAGGCTCGCGACGCCGGGCAGCGCCGCACCCGTTACTCCGTGCACCTGCACCGCGAAGATGCCCGCGACCGGCGCCCGGCGCCGCCCGAGCGCGAGGTTCGCGGTCGGAAATCCGAGGTCCCTTCCCAGGCGCTGACCGGCGATCACCCGTCCGCGCATCGAGTACGGCCGGCCGAGCCAGCGCCCGGCGCGCCCGAAATCGCCGCAGGCGAGCGCCGTGCGCACCCCGCTGCTCGAGACGCGCTCCCCGGCCACGGTGACGGCCGGCACGACGTCGACGGCGAAGCCGAAGCGCTCGCCGGCCGCTGCGAGCGAGGCCGCGGTCGCCTCCCCCTTGCGGGCGAAGCGGAAATCATGCCCCACCACGACGAGGCTCGGGCGCAACCGGCGCGCGAGCAGCTGCGCGAAGTCCAGGGCGGTGAGGTTACGCAAAGCCTCGTCGAAGCGCAGCAGCCACAGATACTCGAGGCCGGCACTCGAGAGGATCCGCCAGCGCTCGCGGAAAGTCGTCAGCCGCGCCGGAGGGTCGGCGGGCGAGAGGAACTCGCGCGGCATGGGCTCGAAGGTCAGCATGACGGAGGGCTGCCCGAGCCGCTCAGCGTGGCTGCGCAGCCGCTCGATGAGCGCCTGGTGCCCGAGATGCAGCCCGTCGTACGTGCCGATCGTCACCACGCAGCGCTCGTGCCGGCGCGGCAGATCCACCAGTCCGCGAATGAGCTCCATGAACCTCTTAAGTCACTGAGGAGTAAGGACTAAGTCAATGTGCCGTAGTTTATGTGAAGCGCCCGTTCTGGGGACGCCGGTTTGCGTTGACAAGCCCCCTCCGGGTCAGCAGACTACCGGCCCCCGCCCCCGGGGGACGTACCGATAACGGAGATTGAGTGGCCAATACCAAGTCCGCCGAAAAGGCTGCCCGCCAGGCTGAGAAGCACCGCGCCCGCAACGTTGCCCTGCGCTCCCGCATGCGCACGGCGGTCCGCAAGGTGACCACGGCCATCTCCGCGGGAGACAAGGCGGCCGCTCAGAATACCTACAAGGAAGCCGTCCCGGTCATCGATACGCTGGTCGGAAAGCAGATCATCCACCGCAACAAGGCTGCCAGGCACAAGAGTCGCCTGTCGGCGCGTATTCGCGCGATGCAATGAGGCTTAGATGAACCCGAACGGCAAGACAAGGATCCCAGTCCCCGTCGTCCCGACACCGCTCAAGTTGCGGCCCGCGGCCCGGCGGCAGTTCCTGCTGGAGATGATGCGCGCTCCCGTGAAGCGCGATCGTCCTCCTCCAAAAGCCTCATAACCGCCTCGCAGAGCTCCTTCGTTCCGGCTCCCGTCGCTCCTGAGATCAGGAAGTGGGGGCCGCGGTAGCGGAGCGCCCGCACGATCGCGCGCGCGCGTTTCTCGGCCTCCTTTTCAGGCAGCAGGTCGCGCTTGTTGAGCACCAGCCAGCGCGGCTTCGCGGCCAGCTCACGGCTGAACTTCTTCAGCTCCGCGACGATGGCGCGCGCATCGCGTACCGGATCGGCCTCCGGGTCGATCGGCGCGATGTCGACCAGGTGCAGCAGCAACCGCGTGCGCTGCAGGTGCTTCAGGAACCGGTGCCCGAGCCCGGCTCCCTCGGCCGCCCCCTCGATGAGACCCGGGATATCGGCCATGACGAAGCTGCGATGCTCCCCCACGGCCACCACCCCCAGGTTCGGGTGCAGCGTCGTGAACGGGTAGTCGGCCACCTTGGGACGCGCGGCGGAGACTGCGCGGATGAGCGTGGACTTGCCGGCATTGGGCAGGCCCAGGAGCCCCACATCCGCGATCACTTTGAGCTCGAGCTCGAGCGTGCGCTTCTCGCCCGGCAGTCCGGGGCCGAACTGGCGCGGCGAGCGGTTGGTGCTCGACTTGAAGCGCTGATTGCCCCAGCCGCCCTTGCCACCGCGTGCCACCAGCAGCTCCTCACCGTCGCGCGTGAGATCGCCGAGCTGCTCGCTGGTCTCGGCGTCGCGCACCACGGTGCCGATCGGCACCGGCACGTGCAGGTCCGCGCCGCCGCGCCCGGTGCAGTCGTTCGAGCTGCCCGGCTCGCCGTGGCCCGCTTTGAAGGTTCGCTCGATGCGAAAGTCGGCGAGCGTGTTGATGCCGGTGGCTGCCTGCAGGTAGACGCTGCCGCCGTGACCGCCGTCGCCGCCGTCCGGTCCGCCGAAGGGCACGAACTTCTCGCGGCGAAAGCTGGTGCTGCCGCGTCCGCCGTTGCCGGCCTGCACCCGCGCCCGGGCTTCGTCGACGAATTTCATGGGGTCACTTTAGGCGACGCCGCGTTGCATGGGTCCTTTTCGAATAGTTAGGCAAACACCTAACCATCGGGAATTGGGATATCACGCGCTCGCCCCTGTCGAAAACGAAAACCCCGGCGCGGAGGCCGGGGCTTTGCCTGGAATTCCGCGCCCGTGGGCCGGGACGCCGCCTCAGGCCTTCTCGGCCTCCGGCACGATGCTCACGTACATGCGCTGCTCGGCGCCCTTCTTCTGGAACTGCACCTTGCCGGTCACCTTCGCGAACAGCGTGTGATCGGTGCCGACGCCGACGTTCGAGCCGGGGCGCACCGCCGTGCCGCG
This sequence comes from Steroidobacteraceae bacterium, assembly GCA_035624075.1. Classification (GTDB taxonomy): domain Bacteria; phylum Pseudomonadota; class Gammaproteobacteria; order Steroidobacterales; family Steroidobacteraceae; genus 13-2-20CM-66-19. Next base: position 26,362 of record DASPSF010000097.1, read on the forward strand.
CTGGCGCACGATGATGTTGCCGGCCAGCACCTGCTCGCCGCCGAAGCGCTTCACTCCGAGGCGCTTGGAGTGGGAGTCGCGCCCGTTCTTGGTACTGCCGCCTGCCTTTTTATGTGCCATGGCTCAACCCGCCCGGATGTCCGTGACCTTCACTTCGGTAAAGAGCTGCCGGTGGTTCTTCTGCCGCAGGTAGTGCTTGCGGCGCCTGAACTTCACGATCGACACCTTGGCGCCCTTGCCGTGGCGCACGACGGTGGCGAGCACCTTGCCGCCCTTCAGGGTGGGCTTGCCCACCTTGACGTCGGCCCCCTCCCCGACCAGCAACACCTCGCCGAACTCGACGGTGGCGCCCGGCTCCGCGTCGAGCTTCTCGACGCGCAGCACGCCGTCCTTCGTCACCCGATACTGCTTGCCGCCCGTGGCGATGACTGCGTACATAGTGCTTAAAAGAGGAATGGGCCCAGAGAAAGGCCGCGCATTCTACTGACCGGGCCCCTCCCGGTCAAACGACCATTTCCTCAAGTCCGGCAGGGACTTATGCCCGGTGGCTTAGGTCGGCTAGGATGCGCCCGGTGACCCTAGCTGAGATCCGCTCCCTGGTTCGCCCGGACCTCGACGCCGTAGACCAGGTCATCCGCGCACGCCTGAAGAGCGCCGTGCCGCTCGTCGACCGGGTCGCCGACCACATCATCGGCGGCGGGGGTAAGCGGCTGCGCCCGCTGCTGGTGGTGCTCGCCGGCCGCGCCTGCGGCCAGGGCGGTGAGGCGCACGTCGAGGCGGCGGCCTTCATCGAATTCATCCACACGGCGACGCTGCTGCACGACGACGTCGTCGACGGCTCCTCGCTCCGCCGCGGCCGTTATACCGCCAACGAGGTCTTCGGCAACCAGGCGAGCGTCCTCGTCGGGGACTTCGTCTACTCGCGCGCCTTTCAGATGATGGCGGCGCTCGCCTCGCAGCCGGTGATGGAGATCATGGCCGAGGCGACCAACGTGATCGCCGAGGGCGAAGTGCTGCAGCTGATGAACGCCCACGATCCCGACACGACCGAGCAGCGCTACCTCGAGGTCATCTACCGCAAGACCGCACGGCTCTTCCAGGCCGGCGCCGAGGTGGCCGCGGTGCTCGCCGACTCATCGGCGGAGCGGCGTGCGGCACTCGCCGCCTATGGCCGCCATCTCGGCACCGCCTACCAGCTGGTCGACGACGTGCTCGACTACCGCTCGAGCCCGGCCGAGCGCGGCAAGAACTTGGGCGAGGATCTGGCCGAGGGCAAACCGACCCTGCCGCTGATCCACGCGCTGCGAAACGGCAGCGAGGCGCAGCGCTCAGCGATCCGCGAGGCGATCAGGAACGGCGGCCGCGGCCAGCTCGGAGCGGTGGTCGACGCCATCGAGTCCACCGGCGGCATCGACTACGCGGCGCGTCTGGCGCGCGCCGAGGCGGACGCGGCGCTCGGCACGCTGGCGCTGCTGCCCGACTCCTCTTATAAGAACGGCCTCACCGCGCTCGCCGATTTCGCGGTGGGGCACACGACCTAGAAGGGAGAAGACCAATGAGAACTCAGAAGATCCCGGTACTCCTCAGCGCAGCAGCCGCACTGCTCGCCGGTCAGGCGGTGGCCGCAGACTCGCCGGCTCCCGAGACCATCGTCCTCAAGGCGGCGCACATCTTCGATGCCACCGGCACCTCGCTCAGGGACGGGGGCCTCGTGGTGGTCCGCGGCGGCCGCATCGTGTCCGTGGGTGGCGCCGCTCCGGCCGGGGCGCGCGTCATCGATCTCGGCGATGCGACGCTGCTGCCGGGATTCATCGATGCGCACACGCATCTCACGATGGAGTTCCAGGACAACTACTACAAGATGTTCCACGACACCGCGCTGCGCTTCCCGCAGGAAGCTGCGCTGTACGGCGCGCTGTATGCCAGGCGCACGCTCGAGGCCGGCTTCACCACCGTGCGCAACGTCGGCGCCGGCGACTTCACCGACATCGCGCTGCGTAATGCGATCAATGCCGGTGTCACCGAGGGACCCCGCATGGTCACGGCGGCGCACGGCATCGGCTCCCCGGGCGGGCACTTCGATGCGCCCTCGTTACCACCCGACGAGCTGAAGCCGGAAGGGCCGATCGAGGGAATCTGCACCGGAGCGGATCAATGCCGCCAGGCGGTGCGCTACCAGATGAAATGGGGCGCGGAAGTCATCAAGATCGCGGCCAGCGGCGGTGTGCTCTCAGAGTCCGACCCGGTCGATGTGCCGCAGCTGACGCTGGAGGAGATGAAGGCGATCGTCTCCGAGGCGCACGCCTGGCGGCGCAAGGTCGCCGCTCACTGCCACGGCGATGCCGCCGCGCGGCTTGCCATCGAGGCCGGCGTGGACTCCATCGAGCACGGCAGCTTCCTCACCGAAGACACCTTGAAGCTGATGAAGGCGAAGGGCGTGTGGCTCGTGCCGACCCGCATCACCGTCGAGTGGGTCATGAAGAAGGTGGATACCTACCCGCCGCAGATCGCGGCCAAGGCGCGTGCCGCGGCCGCGGCGCATGCCAACACGATGAAGAACGCTCTGCGGATCGGCGTTCAGATCGGGCTCGGCACCGATGCCGGAGTTTACCCGCACGGCATGAATGGCCAGGAGTTCGGCCTTTACGTGAACCTCGGCATGACCCCGGCCCAGGCCCTCCTCTCCGGTACGCGCGACGACGCGAAGCTCCTCGGCATCGAGGGCGATGTGGGTACGCTCGAGGCCGGCAAGGTCGCCGATGTCGTGGCGGTCCCCGGCAACGTGCTGACGGACATCCGTGCCACTGAGCACCCGCTGCTGGTCATGCACCTCGGCAAGGTCATCCCGCTGCCGGACCCGAAGGCACGGGCGGCGGAGCTGGCGGCCGAAAACATGGGGAAGGACGCCCCCGTAGAGGTCCTGGACGCCTTCTTCTGAGCGTCAGGTAAGCATTGAAGGCGGAAGGCCCGTTCAGTAGACTGCGCGGCCCGCGCGGGTCGCGCAGTCACTCTCGCCTTTTCGGGGTGTAGCTCAGCCTGGTAGAGCACTACGTTCGGGACGTAGGAGTCGCAGGTTCAAATCCTGTCACCCCGACCAATTCAACAAGGCACGCATCGCAACTGCCGCGCGCCATGCACCCGCTGCGCATTAAGTGAAGCAAAATTTCGCGGTGTTGCGCGTTTGCGCGACAGCCTGACCGATGCTGCGCCTGCGCACCCGCCACGCGCGCTCACAATTCGTTGTCTCCTGTGATGTGCAGCGCGGAACCCGGGGAGCCCCAGGCCACACACTTCGATCCCATAAAGGTCTCGTCTGGGGGTTTCCCAAGTGATACTGACAGCAGTGGGATACCTGCTTCTTTTCCTCTCCGGTCTGGCGGTCTGCCTCTTCTGCTGGCTGAGCTACTCCAGCCTGACCTGTGCAACGCGTCCGCCCAAGCCACCCGCCCAGGACCGCCTCCTCGAAGATACGGCGCACGACATAACGCCGCCCGTCGGCGCCGGCAGCCGCTGACCGCGGAAATCGCCGCCTCCGGCGGCTAAGCCGCCTTCGCGGGACGCCCCGCGAGCGCGGTGCCGAACAGCGCGAGCATGCGGCTCCAGGCCTTCTCCGCCTGCTCGTCGTTGTAGACCCGCGAGTCCGGCGGGCACCAGCCGTGCAGCGCACCGGCATAGACCTCGACCTCGGCGGGCACTTTGGCCTTCTCGAACGCCTCGCGCAGCACGGTCTTCTGCTCGGGCTGGCGCTGATCGTCGTTGGAAGCGATCGCGACCAGAAACTGCCCTTTGATCTTCGGGATCAGCAGATGCGGGCTGTCCGGCTTGTCGGTCACCAGGCCGCCGCCATGGAACGACGCCCCGGCGCCGATGCGCTCGGGAAGCGCCGCCGCCGCGCGCAGCGTGAACGGACCGCTCATGCAGTAGCCCATGGTTCCCATGCGGCGCTTGCGGTCCACCGAGGGCTGGGAGTCGAGCCAGCCGACGAATGCGCGGGCGTCGGTGACCGAGGTGTCGGGGCTCAAGCTCCCCATGAGAGCCATGAGCGCATCACGCGTCGGCTTGTCATTGAAGTCCGGATTCTCGGGCGCGGTGGGGGCCCGCTTCGTCCGGTAGAAGGGATTCGGGACCAACACCGCATATCCCGCCTCGGCCAGGCGCCGGCCCATGTGCCGAAACGCCGGCCGCAGCCCAAAGATGTCCGGCCACATGAGCACCCCGGGAACCTTGCCCTCGCCGGGATGCGCGAAGTAGGCGTCCGCCGTGCCGTCGGGGGTCTTGATCTCGACTTCCCCCTCCTCGATCCAGGCGGCGCGTGCGCCCGTGGGCATCAGCGACGCCATCCCCGCGCCGAGCGTGAAGGCTCCGAAGCGGCGCCGCGACAATTGTGTCGACTTCAGCTGATACTCAATCATGTCGTCCATCGAGTCGTTGTCGCACATGGATGCTCTCCGCACGCGGGACGGGCGTGCAGTATATCGCTCCCCTGACGGATTCCGATGACGGCGCCCGAGGCGTCGCCACCTGCGGAAACCTCGCGCCGGCTGCTGCCGTGGCTGGTGGCGGTGGCGTTCTTCATGCAGGCGCTCGACACGACGATTCTCAACACCGCCGTTCCCGGGATCGCGCACGCGCTCGGCGTGGCGCCCCTCAGCATGAAGGCAGTGCTCGCGAGCTACACGCTGAGTCTCGCGGTATTCATTCCGGTGAGTGGCTGGATGGCGAATCGCTTCGGAACGCGCCGCGTGTTCAGCAGCGCGATCGGGCTGTTCACGGCCGGGTCGCTGCTGTGCGGGCTGTCGCGCAACATCCATCTGCTGGTCGCGTTCCGGATCCTCCAGGGTTGCGGCGGGGCCATGATGGTGCCCGTGGGCCGGCTCACCCTGGTGCGGGCCTTCGGCAAGTCCGAGCTGGTGCGTGCCATGAGCTTCGTGGCGGTGCCGGGCCTGGTCGGCCCGATGCTGGGCCCGCTCGCCGGGGGGCTGATCACCGGCTACGCCCACTGGAGCGTCATCTTCTTCCTCAACGTGCCGATCGGCGTCGCCGGGCTCTATCTGGTCGAGCGGCACCTGCCGGATTACCGCGAGGCTGAGAGCCCGCCGCTCGATCTCGTGGGCCTGGTGCTCTTCAGCTCCGGCATCGCGCTGCTCTCTTACGTCCTCGAGGTGTTCGGCGAGCACCGCTTGAGCGGCGCGGCGATTGCAGCCCTGCTGGCCTTATCGCTGGCGCTGCTCGCCGCCTACGGCCTGCACGCCTCGCGGAAGCTCGCGCCGCTGCTCAACCTCGCGTTGTTCCGCATCCGCACTTTCCGCGCCGCAGTCGGTGGCAGTTTCTTCACCCGCATCAGCATCGGCGGCATTCCGTTCCTCTTGCCGCTCCTCTACCAGGTCGGCCTCGGCTACACGCCGGTCGAGTCGGGACTGCTGATGATGCCGCAGGCCTTCGCCGCCATGAGCCTCAAGATGACCATGCCGCGCATCCTGGCGCGCTTCGGCTATCGCGCGGTGCTGGTTTTCAACACCGTGATGCTGGGAGTGATGATCCTCACGTTCGCGACCATCGGTGCGGCGACGCCGCTCTGGCTCATGGGAGCCCAGCTGTTCGCCTTCGGATTCTTCTCTTCACTCCAGTTCACCAGCATGAACACGCTGGTGTATGCCGACGTGAGCGGTGCGGCGGCGAGCGATGCGAGCACCATCGCGAGCACCGGCCAGCAGCTATCGCTCAGCTTCGCGGTCGCGGTGGCGTCGCTGGTCACGGCGCTGTTCGTTCCCGACCGCTTCCACACTTCGCCCGCCGAGATGATCCAGGGCATCCACGAGGCCTTCGTCGCGCTCGGCATCGCCACCATCATCTCGACGCTCTCGTTCGCGGGCTTGAGGCGCGATGACGGCAGCGCCGTCAGCCGTCACCGCAGATCGCCCTGACTCAGAAACAACAACGCCGCCCGCAGGCGGCGAATGTCATGATCAGCGAGCGTCGCGAGCTCAGTCGATCGGGCGCTCCAGGCGGTCTTTGACCACCGCCGCGAAATGTCCCAGCACCAGCGCGAACGTCACACCAATCTCGATTCCCATCAGCACTTCCATTGCCCATCTCCTTGAGTCTGTCAGGCGCGCGCATTGTAATAATCGGGTGCCCCCGGCGCAGTCCACCTTTAGGGAGAGTGCACAGCGCACAATGCGCGCGGCACTGGCGCACACGCGGCCGCGTTCATTACTTCGAATTAACCTGCGCGCAATACAACTGTGAGCCACGGCACGCTTTGCCGGCCGCGCGGCGGCGAAACCGGTAAAGTTGGCGCCCGCATCTACAACCGCAGCAGGGCCCGAAGCTCCATGAAACTCGCTATCGAAGTGATCGGCTGGATCGGCGCCACTCTCATCGTCGGAGCGTATGCGCTGCTCTCGGCCGGCAAGCTCGAGGGAGACTCGCGCACCTACCACCTCATGAACATCGTCGGAGCGATCGGCTTCGTGGTGAACAGCGGCTGGAACGGCGCCTACCCTTCGGCCGCTCTCAACGTGGTCTGGCTCGGGATCGGCGGCTACGCGCTCCTCAAGCCACGGCAGCCGCAGCTCAAGAGCGGCGCGCCGCTTCATTAGCCGCCGCGGCCGCGGCGCAAGTGGCGCCAACTGGCGACACATTGCAACCAATTTCAACTATTCGCCCCTGGCCGAACCGATCGGCTATAAGTAAGTCCAAGTCCTGACTTGGGAGGAGCCGACTCGATGTCATCGAACCGCCTGGGTATCGCCGTGGTCGCGTTGGTCGGAGTAATGGCGGCCTCCGCGACCTCTCCTCCGCCCCCTGTTCTCAGGCATCCGGCAGTGCCGGCAGGCAGTGCACCGCTGCTCGCCTTCGGCGGCCGCAGCGCCGCCCAGCAGCGCAGCGGCATCGGCGGCAAGCTCGACGCGGCGCTCGCCGACCTCACCCGTCACGCAAATCTCGCCCGTCCCGATCACCTGCTCGAGGACCTGCACTCTTTGAGCCCCGCCGCGCGCTTCATGCAGCGCAGCCCGGGTGCGGAGCCTCTGGTGGCGGTGGATGCGGTGACGCGCGGCGACCCGCAGCGCCTCAAGGCCGCACTCGTCGGCCTCGGGCTCGAGCATCCGGCCGTATTTCGCAACGACGTCGGCGGCTGGCTGCCGGTGAGCGCAATCGACGCCGCGGCCGCGCGCGCCGAGGTGACCTCGGTGCGGGCGGCGCTGTCCCGTGTGCGCGGGGTGGTCGCGACGCAGGGAGATTTCGCCCAGGACACCGCGACGCTGCGCACCGATGAGCCGAGCCTCACTGGCTCGGGCATCACCGTCGGCGTTCTATCGGACAGCTACAACTGCTATGCCGTATACGCTGCGAATCAAGGCATGACCGCGGGCGGCGTTCCTGATCCGCCCCCTTCGGGTACGACCGGTTACGCTTCCAATGGCTTCACGGCCGACGCGGCGAGCGATGTATCGACCGGAGCACTGCCTGCGGGTGTCAACGTGCTCGAGGAGGCCGGCGGCCCGCCCACTACTACCGACACCCAGCCTTGCATAGAGACCTTCGGCTACCCTGAACAGCTCCCCTACACGGATGAAGGGCGCGCCATGCTGCAGATCGTGCACGCGGTGGCACCGAGCGCCGGGCTCGCCTTCTACACCGCCGTGAACAGCGAGGCGGACTTCGCTAACGGCATCCAGGCGCTCGCCAACGCCGGCGCCAAAGTCGTCGCCGACGACGTCGGCTATTTCGACGAGCCCTTCTTTCAGGACGGCCTGGTGTCGCAGGCCATCGACGCGGTCGAATCGCAAGGGGTCGCCTACTTCTCCGCCGCCGGCAACGACAGCAATCTCGCCTACGACAACACCACCCCACAGTTCAACGCCGGGAACGGTCCGAACGCCAGCGAGACGATGCTCAACTTCGACGTATCCGGCAAGACCACGGCTTCCGCATTGACGGTCAAAGTCCCGCCGTTGTTCCCGGGCGAGTTCATCGCAGTCGTACTGGAGTGGGACCAGCCCTTCCTGACCGGTGCCTACCCGGGTAACGGCGGCAGCACGCCCGGTGCCACGAGCCAGCTCGATCTGTGCGTCAGTGTTCCGCATGATACGGGCGTTGTCGCCTATAACTACGACCTCGAGACCGCAACCTGCACCGGCCTCAACGCGACCGGGACGGATCCGGTACAGATCCTCATCGTCGCGAACCCCGCGAACGCCACCGTCAACTCCATAGCCACGACCATTTCCGTGAGCGTGGGTCTCGCCACCGGCAGCCCAGTGCCAGGGCGCATCAAGGTCGCCTGGGAGGACGATGGAGCCGGGAGCACCATCACGAACTTTCCTCCGACCAACAACGCGACGATCCAGGGCCATCCGGGCGCTGCGGGCGCGGCGGCGGTCGGTGCGGCGCTGTTCTTCGAGACGCCGCTCTGTGGAACTACACCGGCGGTGCTCGAAACCTACTCCTCGCTCGGCGGCTCTCCGATCCTGTTCGATACGTCGGGAAATCCGCTTGCGACGCCCGTCGTGCGGCAGAAGCCCGACTTCGTCGCACCGGACGGCGTCAACACCACTTTCTTCGGCTTCACGTTGGCGAGCGGCCAGATCACCGATACCTCGACAGTCGCTGACTGCGCCAACGACGCAAGCTACCCGAACTACTTCGGTACCTCCGCGGCCACCCCGCATGCTGCGGGCCTCGCAGCGCTCATGCTGCAGGCGAACCCGAGCATCACACCGACCGATATTTACCAGGCCATCAGCTTTACGGCCGCTCCCATGGTCAATCCCTCGCCGAACTTCGCGAACGGCTACGGGTTCATTCAGGCCGGGGCCGCCGCGGCGTGGCCCAACCTGAGCGTCAC
>DASPSF010000099.1:0-23569 GCA_035624075.1 Steroidobacteraceae bacterium
GGCGAGCAGTTCCTGCCCGCCGACGATGTGATCCTCGCCATCGGCCAGGAGAACGCCTTCCCGTGGATCGAGCGCGACCTCGGCCTGGAGTTCGACAAGTGGGACGTGCCGGTCATCGACAAGCTGACCTTCCAGTCGACACGGCCGGGCGTGTTCTTCGGCGGCGACGCGGCCTTCGGGCCGAAGAACATCATCTGGGCGGTCGAGCACGGCCACCAGGCGGCCATCTCCATCCACCGCCACTGCCAGGGCGAGCCGGTGACCGCGCGCCTGCCGCCGGGAATGAACCTGCAGAGCCGCAAGATGGGGATGCACGAGTGGTCGTACTCGAACGACTACACGCCGGTCGAGCGGCGCCTCATGCCGCACGTGTCGATCAAGGAGCGCTTCAAGAAGCTCAACATCGAGGTCGAGCTCGGCTTCACCGCCGAGCAGGTCGAGCAGGAGGTGCAGCGCTGCCTCAACTGCGACGTGCAGACGGTGTTCAGCGCCAAGCTCTGCATCGAGTGCGATGCCTGCCTCGACATCTGCCCGGTGGACTGCCTCACCATCACCCACAATGGATCGGAGGCGGAGCTGCGTCAGCGCCTCAAGGCGCCGGCCAGGAATCTCGACGAGCCGCTCTATGTCTCCGCCGCGCTTCCCCAGACCGGGCGGGTCATGGTCAAGGACGAGGACCTGTGCGTGCACTGCGGGCTGTGCGCCGAGCGCTGCCCGACCGCCGCCTGGGACATGCAGAAATCCGAGCTCCACTGGCCGCAGGCCGCGGATCAGCCGCAGCCGCAGCCGGCGAGCTCCGCGAAGAAGATCGCCTGAGCGCTCAAGCCGCCATGTCCCCCACAGCCACACGCGTCAACGATTTCACCATCAAGATCGCCACGGTGAACGGCACCGGCTCGGCGAGCGCCAATACGCTGCTCATGAAGTCGATCTTCAGGAGCGGCATCCCGGTGGTCGGCAAGAACTACTTCCCTTCGAACATCCAGGGACTGCCGACCTGGTACGAGATCCGCGTGACCCGCGAGGGCTACGTCGCCCGCTCCGGCCGCGTCGACCTGATGGTGGCGATGAACGCCGAGACCTACGCACGCGACGTGCGCGAGGTCGCCCCGGGCGGCTACCTGGTGTACGACTCGACTTGGCCGCGGCCGGCGTTGCTCAAGCGCGACGACATCACGGTGCTCGGCGTGCCCTTGGCGAGGCTCTGCAACGAGAGCTTCAACGGCGTGCGCACCCGCATCCTGATGAAGAATATCTGCTATGCAGGCGTTCTGGCGGCGTTGCTCGATCTCGACCTGGCGCGTATCCGGGAACTGCTCGCCGAGACCTACGCGAAGAAGCCGCAGCTGGTCGAGAGCAACATGAAGGCGATCCAGCTCGGCTACGACTACGCGAAGTCCAACTTCGCCTGCCCGCTGCCGCTCAGGGTCGAGAAGATGGACCGCACCGCCGGGAACATCATGATCGACGGCAACGCCGCCGCCGCCCTGGGGTGCGTGTTCGCGGGCGCCACGGTCGCCGCCTGGTACCCGATCACGCCGTCCACCTCGCTCATGGACGCGTTCAAGATGTTCGCCGACCGCACGCGCGTCGACAAGGACAGCGGCACGCGCAACTTCGCCTTCATCCAGGCGGAGGATGAGCTCGCGGCCGTCGGCATGGTGATCGGCGCGATGTGGAACGGCGCCCGTGCCTTCACGGCGACCTCGGGTCCCGGCATCTCGCTCATGAACGAGTTCTTAGGTTTGGCCTACTATGCCGAGGTGCCGACGGTGATCTTCGACGTCCAGCGCGTCGGTCCCTCGACCGGCATGCCGACCCGCACGCAGCAGGGCGATCTGATGCTCGCCGCGTACGCCTCGCACGGCGACACCCGCCACGTGTGCCTCTACCCGGCCAACCCCGAGGAATGCTTCTACATGGCGGTGCAGGCCTTCGATCTCGCCGAGCGGCTGCAGACCCCGGTGCTGGTGCTGTCGGATCTCGACATCGGCATGAACGACTGGATGTGTCCGGACCTCAAGTGGGACGACAACTACCGTCCCGACCGCGGCAAGATGCTCGGTAAGGAGGAAGTCCAGAAGCTGAAGAAGTTCTACCGCTTTCTCGACGTCGATGACGACGGCATTGGTTACCGGACGTTGCCGGGCGTGGATCCGAAAGCCGCCTACTTCACCCGCGGCTCCGGCCACAACCAGTACGGCGCCTACACCGAGGACTCGGCCGAGTACCAGATCGTGCTCGACCGGCTGATGCGCAAATGGGCGACCGCAAAACGCCTGGTACCGCGCGCCCTCATCGATGCCACCTCGGCTTCGAAGGTCGGCGTCGTCTCGGTCGGCAGCTGCGACGGGGCGATCCGCGAGGCACGCGACCTGCTGGCGGCGCGCGGCGTCGAGGTGGACTACATGCGCGTGCGCTCCTTCCCCTTCAGCGAGGACGTGGAGAAGTTCCTGGCGGCGCACGAGCTGCTGTTCGTCGTCGAGCAGAACCGCGACGCGCAGCTGCGCTCGCTGCTGACGCTCGAGACCGCCGTCGAGAAGTCGAAGCTGCGCTCGCTGCTGCACTACTCGGGGCTGCCGATCTCGTCGGCGTTCATCGTCGACGGGGTGCTCGCGGAGCTGCAGCACGAGCGCGGGAGCCAGGCGAAGATTTCCGGAGTTCCGGCATGACCTTCATCGCCAAGCCCAAAGTCGCGCATCCCTCGCTGCCGCGCAACACGCTCGGGCTCACGCGGCGCGACTACGAGGGCGCGCTCTCGACCCTGTGCGCCGGCTGCGGCCACGACTCGATCACCGCGGCCATCGTCGAGGCGAGCTGGGGACTCTCGCTCGAGCCCCAGAACGTGGTGAAGCTCTCCGGGATCGGCTGTTCCTCCAAGACCACCGCCTACTTCGTCTCCGGCGGCCATGGCTTCAACTCGGTGCACGGCCGCATGCCGTCCATCGCCATGGGGGCGAACGCCGCCAACCGCAATCTCACCTACATCGGCGTCTCCGGCGACGGCGACACGCTCTCGATCGGTCTCGGGCAGTTCTGCCACGCCATCCGCCGCAACCTCGACATGCTCTACATCATCGAGAACAACGGCGTCTACGTCCTCACCAAGGGGCAGTTCTCGGCCTCGGCCGACATCGGCACCAAAGCGAAGAAAGGCGAGACCAACGTCCAGCCGCCGATCGATCCGGTGCTGCTCGCCATGACGCTCGGGGCCTCCTTCGTGGCGCGCAGCTTCTCCGGCGACAAGCAGCAGCTGGTGCCGCTCATCCAGGCGGGCTTGAAGCACCGGGGCTTTGCGCTGATCGACGTGCTCTCGCCGTGCGTGACCTTCAACGACCACGAGGGCTCGACCAAGAGCTACGCCTACACGCGCGAGCACTATGAGCCGGCGGTGCAGACCGACTTCGTGCCGCTCGAGCGCGAGATCAGTGTCGAGTACCGGTCAGGCGAGGCCATCCCGGTGGTCATGCACGACGGCAGCCGCATCGTGCTGAGGAAGCTCGATGCCGCTTACGATCCGACCGACCGCACAGCCGCGGCGGCGCACATCGGCGAGCGCATGAAAGCCGGGGAATACCTCACCGGGCTGCTGTTCCTCGACGAGACCGCGCAGCACGAGTTCCATCAGGTGAACTCGACGCCCGCGGCGCCTCTCAACAGCCTCCCCTACGAGGCGCTGTCGCCGGGCGCTAAGGGGCTCGAGAAGATATTGGCGCGCTATCGCTAGTGTGAAGCGCAGGGCGCCAAAGTCGCGCCTTTGGCGCCCGGAAACAAAGCTGATGTCCGAAAAATCGCCGCAGGCGATTTTTCCCATCAACCAACAACTCTTGCCGGCCGGTCAGTGCGGGCGGAACATAAGCACGGCGAGTGGCTGGGGACGTCGATGAGCACGACTTACATCGCCATGGACGCGATGCGGGGGCGCATCGAGTACACGGACCGCAAGCGGCGCTGGTGGCTGCTTTCCGCGGTGTGGCCGCTGATGCCGTTCACGGGTATCGCCGCGCAGCTTGCCACGGGATGGCAGAGCGCGCTCGGCCTGCCGCTCGTGATCAACTACCTGCTGATGCCGCTGGCCGATCTCCTCATCGGCAACGACCGCAACAATCCGGATGAGGCAGTGGTGCCGCAGCTGGAGAACGACCGCTATTACCGCGTGCTCGTGTGGCTCACCGTGCCATTGCACTTCGTCGCGCTGATCGGCAGCGCCTGGTGGGTGGGTACGCACCAGCTGTCGTGGTGGGCGGTGCTCATGTTCGCATACGTCGCCGGCGCGGATGCGGGTCTGGGCATCAACACGGCCCACGAGCTCGGGCACAAGCACACGCGCCTCGAGCAATGGCTGGCGCGGCTGGCCCTGGCTGTGCCGTTCTATGGACACTTCACCGTCGAGCACGGGCACGGACACCACCGCACTGTGGCCACGCCGGAGGACAACGCCAGCGCGCGCATGGGTGAGAGCATCTACCGCTTCGCACTACGCGAGCTGCCGGGCGGCATCCTGCGCGCCTGGCGGCTGGAGCGGAAGCGGTTGCGCGCGCGGGGCCACTCCGCCTGGAGTGTGCGCAACACGATTCTCCAGTCCTATGCAGTGAGTGTGCTCGTGCAGGGCGGGCTGCTGCTGGCGTTCGGCTGGGTGATGGTGCCGTTTCTCGCCATGCACAACGCCGTGGCCTGGTGGCAGCTCACCTCGGCCAACTACGTGGAGCACTACGGACTGCTGCGCCGCAAGACGCCGAGCGGTCGCTACGAGATCCCGCAGCCGCACCATTCGTGGAACACCGACCACCTGGTCACCAACCTGGTGCTGTTCCATCTGCAGAGGCATTCGGACCACCACGCGCACCCGTCGCGGAGGTACCAGTCGCTGCGTACCTGGACCGACGTGCCGCAGCTGCCCAGCGGTTACTTCGGCATGTTCCCGCTGTCCTGGTTGCCGTCGCTCTGGTTCCGGGTGATGGACCGGCGGCTGCTCGCGCTGCCGCATGTGCAGGGGGACTTGAGCCGGGTAAACATCGCGCCGCACCGGCACGCGGCGCTGGTGGCGAAGTACGGCAGTACGGACGCCTCGCGAAACCCTGCCGTGGCCTAGCGCACCGCCGGCCCGAGCGCGTAGCGTACCGCGAGCTGCAGCTGCGTTTCGCTCGCGAACGGCGGCAGGCCGAAGCCGTCCTGGCGCTCGTAGGAATTGCTCGAGACATGCAGCCACTCGAGCGTGAAGCGCCAATGCTCGTCGGGGGTGAACACGTAGGCCGCTGTCCAGGCGTGTCCGATCTCGGCGCCGTCGCCGCCGTCGTCGGCGTTGGTGTCCACCTCGAAGCGGTCGTAGCGCACGCTCAGCGTGTGCTTGCCGAAGCTCTTGGCGAGCAGCGCGTACTGCGCCCGGAAGGGCCAGTCGAGCACGAAGCCCCCGGGCGCGATGGTGGTGTCGCCCTTGAGGGCCTGCACGATGGCGGTGACGCCCTCGCTGCCCTCGTAGCGCGCACCGACGGCCGAGAAAGTGGTCTCCCACGCAATGGCGTACGAGGCGTAGTCCATCGCGGTCGGGTCGGCGCGATTGTCGTAACGCAGCGCCCGCACCACGACGCGATCGAGCCAGCGGAGCTCGAGGCCGCCGTAGACACCCGCGCGCCCGTCGAACTCGCGGAAAGGCTCGAAGTTCATCAGCACCGGATCGCCCGGCAACCCGACGCGCCCGCCGAAGGGAGTCTGGCGATCGGTGAGTGTGAAGCCATCACCGGCGATGAAGCCGCCGGCGCCCTCGTTCCAGCCGAACGCGCCGCCCGTGACGCCGAGGTCGAAGTCATGCCCTTGCCGCGTGCCGAGCCAGTCGAGCTGCGCTTCGACGCCCACGGTGCGCACCTCGATCGCTAGCCAGCTGTCGATCGCCGAGGATGAGAGCGTGTAGGGGGATTCCCACCCTGAGGCGCGATTCTCGAGAGAGATCGGGGGATAGAAGGCGCCGGCCTTGACGCGCAGGCGGTAGCCCGCGAAGGGGTAGGGCCGGAACTGCAGGTAGGCTTCCGTGAGTCCGACGGGAATGCGGTCGTGGTCGCCCCAGGCGGAGGCATCGAGGTGCACGCTCCAGAGCTCGCCGAGCGACTCGGTGAGCGCGAAGCGCGCGCGCCCGAGCCTGAGGCCCGACTGATCCTGATCGAAGCGCACGCCGCTGATGCCGCCCTGGGTGTAGGACGGATCGGCGTTCGAGCTCACCAGCCGCCCGTCGAGGTCGAGCTCCCAGCCGTCGGCCCGGGCGGCGGCCGCGAGCGCGAGGCAGGTGAGCGGCAGAAGGAGCGCAGCGAGACGCATGTTCAGTAGTCCCAGGAATGCGGTCGCTCGGAGAGCGGCGCGGGGGTGAGCGACCTGGTCAGGCGCAGCGTGAGCTCGGCGTGGTCGCCCTCGCCGATCGTGAGCTCGCGCTCGAGGTCGGCGGCCTCGTCGCGCATGCGCGGGTGCCAGATGGTGATGCGGTAGCGGCCGCGCGCGAGCTCGTTCGACCAGGCGCCCTTGGCGTCGGTGCGGCCGTAATACGGGGCGTCGGTGACCACGAGATAGCCGACCATCTCGTCGTGGATGTTGCAGCCGAGCGTGACCACACCCGGCTGATCGAAATGCACCGGCGGATAGGGCGTGCCGCGGTAGAGCGGCAGCTGAAAGCGCTTTGCCGGCGAGAACGAGTAGATCTGGTGGCTGACCGAGTCGGAGTTCGGGAAGGTCACCGTGGAGCCGACCGGGATCACCAGCAGATCCGGCGCGAAGGCGCGGTTGACCTGGTCCATGACGGCCTTGATGGGCGCCGGTTTGCGGGGCGTGCCATCGAGCGGCCGGGCCGTGACCACGGCTCCCTGCAGGGCATGGCCGGCGGCGGTCTCGACGGTGATGACCAGCGTGGCCGCGCACAGCGGCCCCTGGGCGGCGAGCGCGCACGCGAGCGCCGCCAGGCTCACGAGTGCCCGGAAGGCCTTTCTCCTCGAACTCGTACGTGCCGGAGGTCTCATTCCCGCACTCGTGTCCTCGCTCCCTGCATGGTGGGACGCCTACGATGGGGTGGGCATTCGAGCGCTTTTAATGGGCAGTTTCCGCAAACGACTTCTCGTGCTGATCATCGGGCTGGTCATCGTCACCCAAACTGTGACGCTGGCCGCAGTGCTGGCCAGCACCCGGGGAACGGTGGAGGAGCGCGCCAAGGAGCAGCTCGGCTCCGGCAGCTCGCTGGCGCTGCAGCTCATGAAGTTCCGGGCCGGAGAGCTCGCCAACGGCGTTTCCGTGACGGCGGCGGATTTCGGTTTCCGCGAGACGGTGGCGAGCGGCGATCCGCTCACGATCCTGTCGGCGGCCCGTAATAACTCGCACCGTGTCGGCGCCGACATGGTGATGGTGCTCGACACCCGCGGCAAGGTGATCGCCGCGTCCGTCCCGGTGGATGCCGATGCCGCCGACTCCATCCGCCAGCTGCTGAGCGACCCCGGCTCGCGTAACCAGCCGGCCTTCATCATCTTAGGTCCCAGCGCCTATCAGCTGGTGCTCGCCCCGGTGCGCGCCCCCGAGACCATCGCCTGGGTCGGCATGGGCTTCGTCGCCGACGATACGCTCGCGCAGCACATCCGTGACCTGGTCGGGTCGCAGGTGGCGCTCACCCTGCACGGGCACGACGGCATCATCCACGTCGCCGCCACGCTGCCGGCGGACCAGCGCAACGAGCTGCTCGCCGCCGCGGGTCCGGCTGCCGGGCTCGCCACCGCGGCCGAGCCGCCGCATCTCATGCTCCTCGGCGGCGTCGATTACCTGAGCCTCGCCCGCCCACTCGAGGCGCTCGGCGATTCGGTCGACGTGCGGCTCCTCAAGCCGCAGCGCGAGGTGCTCGCGCCCTACCGCGAGCTGCGCGATGCGATGCTGGCGATCGACGGCATCGCGCTCCTCATGGCGGCGCTGGTCGGTGCGGTGCTCGGCCGCACCGCCTCGCGGCCGATCGGCGAGCTGGCGCGGGCCGCGCAGCGCATCCAGCAGGGACAGTACGAGACCGCGGTCAGCGTCTCCGGTGGCGATGAGTTCAGGAGCCTCGCCCAGACCTTCAATGCGATGCAGCGGAACATCGCCGAGCGCGAGGCGGCCATCACCTTCCACGCGCAGCACGATCCGCTGACGCAGCTGCCGAACCGCTGGTTCGCCACCCAGGTGCTCGAGCGCGTCGCCCGCGAGGCCGCCGGCGGCGGGCGCGGTGCGCTGATCCAGCTGAGCCTGCGGAACCTGCGTGACATCAACGTCTCCCTCGGCTTCTCGGTGGGCGATGACGTGCTGCGCGAGGTCGCCCACCGGCTGCGGCAGAACGTCTCCGAGAACGACACCGTGGCGCGCCTCGGCGAGGCGCAGTTCCTGGTGATCGTTCCGGGCTGCACCGCCGAGCGCGCGCTGTTGTACGCCGAGCAGCTCGCCGGCCTGGTCCACACCGGCTTTCACATCGCCGGTCTCGGCCTCGAGCTGCACGTCGCCTGCGGCGTGTGCCTGTTGCCCGATCACGGCCGCACCACCGAGGAGCTGCTGCAGCGGGCACAGGTGGCGCTCGAGGACGCGCACGATTCGGCCTCGCACGTCGCGCTCTATCGCCCCGGCCAGGACGACGTCCACCGCCGCCGGCTGACGCTGATCACCGACCTGCGCGCCGCCATCGACAACGACCAGCTCACGCTCGTCTATCAGCCGCTGGTCACCATGGCCGCGCGCACGGTGCGCAGCCTCGAGGCGCTGGTGCGCTGGACCCATCCGCAGCTCGGACCGATCTCCCCGGGCGAGTTCGTGCCGCTCGCCGAGCGCACCGGCGGCTCACGCCGCCTCACCGACTGGGTGCTGAAGACCGCCATCCGCCAGATGGGGGAGTGGCGCGAGCAGGGGCTCGACATGCAGCTCGCCGTCAACCTGTCGGCGCCCGACATCCTCGATCCGCACCTGGGCGACCAGATCCTCGCGCTGCTGCGCGCCCATCAGGTGCATCCCACCTCGCTGCTGCTCGAGATCACCGAGAGCGCGGTGATGCTCGACCCGCAGGGTGCCGCGCGCAACATGCAGCTGCTGCGCATCGCCGGCGTGCGTTTCGCGATCGACGACTTCGGTACCGGTCACTCCTCGCTCTCGCAGCTCGCGCTGCTGCCGGTCGATGAGCTCAAGATCGACCGCTCGCTCATCAGCCAGGCGGTGAGTGGCAACGTGACGATCGTCACCTCGACCATCGAGCTCGGGCACAGCATGGGGCTCAAGGTGGTGGCCGAGGGAGTCGAGGACGCCGACGCCTGGGGCCTGCTGCGGCGGCTCGGCTGCGACTTCGCCCAGGGCTATCTGATCAGCCCGCCGCTGCCGGTCGACAAGGTCGCACCGTTCGTCCGCCAGGCCAACCAGCTGCTGCCCGCCTCGGACGCGACCGTCCTGCAGCTGCGCGTCCTCGACCAGCTCGCCGGGCGCACCAAACGCTAAGCCTCCAGCAGGCTGTCGACGCGCCGCCGGTACTGCAGCAGCAGCTCGGCGGCGAAATCGGCGAACACGCGGATCTTCGGCGAGTTGTGCAGCGCTCTGCGGCAGACGACGTTGAGCGGCCAGCCTGGCGCCGACCACTCGGCGAGCACCACCTGCAGCTTGCCGGCGGCGAGCGCCTCCGCCACCATGAGATCCATCGACTGCACGATGCCCACGCCGCGTATCGCCGCCTGGATGCGGGCCTCGACCGAGTTGAAGGAGACGCTGAAGGGCAGCTGCAGCTGCCGTCGCACCGTGCCACGCTGGAAGTGCCACTTGTAGGGGCGATGGTTGGTGCTCGAGAGATGGCCGATGAGCTTGTGGCGCCGCAGCTCGTCGGGCTCGGCCGGGATGCCGTGCTCGCGCAGGTACTCGGGAGAGGCGCAGGTGATGAGGCGCGTGGTGTCGACGCGTCGCGCAATGAGGTGCGGCTCCTTGACCGCTCCGCCCCGCACCACCAGGTCCACCTCCTCTTCGATGAGATCGATCACCCGGTCGTTGAGCTGCACCTCGAGCTGCAGCTCCGGGTAGCGCGCCGTGAAGCGCGGCAGCGCCGGGATCAGCAGCGCGCGGCCGAAGGCCACTGGTACATCCACCCGGAGCCGGCCCTGCACGGCGACGCGCGTGCCACGCATTGCCTCATCGGCGGCAGCGAGCTCGGCGAGGATGCGCTGGCAGCGCCCGAGGTACTCGGCGCCCTCGCCCGTCAGCCCGACGCGGCGCGTGGTGCGGTGGAACAGCTGGCAGCGCAAGTGCCGCTCGAGCTCGGCGACGTGGGTGCTGACCACGGCGCGTGACACCCCGAGGGCGTCCGCGGCGCGGGTGAAGGAGCGCAACTCCGCAACCCGCGTGAAGCTCTTCATGCAGACCAGTTGATCCATCCGCCTATTGTAAGGCATTCAAGAACAATAAATTCGTGATTGGCTGGTTTTTCTCGACGAGTCTGGAGGCTAAGGTGCAGCCACTGGAGTCGAGGAGTCATCGCCATGTTCATCTTTCCCCGCCCGCTGCTTCCGGTCGCCGCCGCCCTCGGCCTCGTGCTGCTGCTGGTGTGCCTTTCGGTTATGTCCGGTGGCTGAGGCACACGCCCGCGCGCCGGGCGTGTGGCGCGATTGCAGCGGCCGCGCTTGTGCCGCGGCCCGCCGTTAGGGTATCGTCCGCGCCGGTTCGTGACCTTTCCCTTTCCTGCCGCCTGCCGCCCGCCTCGTTTGCGAGTTGGCTTCCGAGTCTGAAAAGCCGAATCGTTCCCGACCAGGTGGCAGCGTGCGCGCCGAGTCTATTCGGTCTCCGGTCAGCACTCCTGCCAGTAGTTTGTTTGTTCTCAGGAGTCTGATTGCATGACGAAGATCTATGTGGGCAACCTGCCTTTTTCCGCCACTGACGCCGAGGTCCGCGAGCTGTTCGCGCAGCACGGCACCGTCGAGTCCGTAAGCCTCATCACCGACCGTGACACCGGCCGGCCGCGTGGCTTCGGGTTCGTCGAGATGTCGCGCGCCGATGCCTCGCGCGCCATCCAGAACCTCAATGGCAAGGACCTCGGCGGGCGCCCGCTGCGGGTCAACGAGGCCCAGGAGCGCAGCGGTGGCAACCGCGGCGGCGGCGGACCGAAGCGCTGGTAAGCTTTGATCGAGCCAAGGGCCGGCCGTCAGTGCCTCATGGCATGGGCGGCCGGCCCTTTTCGTTGGGCTGGGCGATCGATCGGGTGAGTTTCACGGGAGAGGTTTCTCATGGGTAAGGGCGATCCGCGCACGCGCCGCGGCAAGATCTATCAGGGCTCCTTCGGCAAGTCGCGCGCCAAGGATCCGGCGAAGAGAAAGAAGAAGGCCGCGAAGGCCGCCAAGCGCTGAAGTCTGCGTCCGGGCGCGGGGCGCGCGGCCTGCGCCTCAGGTGCCGATGCCGGCAAACGGGTCGGACGCCGAGGCATCTGCCGGATGGGTCTTGCGCGCGAGGCAATCCCTGATGAGCTCGAGCGCCGTCCGCTCGCTCGGCGGCAGCTCGGCCGTGCTCGATCCGAGCGGAGTGGTCCGCTCGCCCCAGCGCACCGCGTGGGCGCAGAAGGACAGGCCGCCGCCGAACCCCGGCATGAGCAGCAGCGCGCCGGCGCGCACGCGTCCCGCCTCGAGCGCCTCGCACAGCGCCACCGGCACGGTGGCCGCGGACATGTTGCCGTAGCGCTGCACCGTCACGAACACCCGCTCCATCGGCACGTGCGCGCGCTTGGCGACCGCCTCGATGATGCGCAGATTTGCCTGATGGGGCACCACGAGATCGACGTCCGCCGGCTGCGCGGCGATCCGCCGCAGCGCCTCCTCGCACGCCCCCGACATGCCCTGCACGGCGCGCTTGAAGATTTCCTGGCCCTCGAACTGCCAGCGGGTGATGCCATAGAGCATGCCGCGGTTGGCGTAGCGGCCGCCCATGCCATGCACGCGCAAAATCTCACGCGCGTCTCCATAGCAGCCGAGCTTCTCGGCCAGCAACCCCTCCTCGCGCGTGCTCGCCTCGAGCACCACCGCCGCCGCGCCGTCGCCGAACAGCACCGCTACGTCGCGGTCGCTCCAGTCCATGAACGGCGAGATGAGCTCGGCTCCGATCACCAGCGCGTTGCGCACCACGCCGGTACGGATGAGCGCGGTGGCGGTCGAGAGTCCGTAGAGGAAGCTGGTGCAGGCCGTGTTGATGTCGTAGGCGGCCGCGCCCTGCGCGCCGATGCGCAGCTGCAGACCTGAGGCCATGTTCGGCACCTGGTCGTCGTAGCTGCAGCTGCCGAACACGATGAGCTCGATGCGGCGGCCGTCGATCCCGGCACAGGCGAGCGCGCGGTCGGCGGCGACGCCGGCGAGCTCGCCGAGAGCCACGTGCGAGATGCGCCGCTCGCGGATCCCGGTGCGGGTGACGATCCACTCATCCGAGGTGTCGAGAATCGTCGACAGGTCACGGTTGCTGAGCACCGCCGGGGGCAGGCACTTTCCCCAGCCGGTGATCGCCGCATGGGTCGCTGGCGCTGTGGCGCTCATTGGCGGCGCCAAGGATAGCAGGGGGGCACGCTAACGGCGCGCCGGCGAATCGGGCGCGTAGTCGAAGGAATCGAAATACAGCCGCTGCCTGCTGAGGCCGTGGCGCGGGAAGCTGGTGCGCATCGCCTCGATCATCGCCGGCGGTCCCGCGGCGTAGACCTCGAAGGCGCTGAGGTCCGGATGATCGGCGAGCACGGCATCGTGCACCCAGCCGGTACGCTGGTGCGCGGCCTCGGCGAGCGTCGCTTCCGAGAGCACCGCGGTGAACCTGAGCTCGCTGTGGCTGCCCGCCCAGCCGAGCATGCGCTGCTCCTCGTAGAGGTCCGCGGCGTGGCGCGCGCCCCAGTAGAAGTGGATGTCGCGGCGGATGCCGGTCTCGAGCATGTGCCGCAGCATCGACTTCAGCGGCGCGAACCCCGTGCCGCCCGCGACCATGATGATGGGCGAGGTACCGGGCCGGTAGCTGAACTGTCCCATCGGGCCCTCGATGCGCAGCAGCGAGCCGGGCCCGAGAGCCGAATCGGAGGCACCGAACAGGCGCTGCGTGAAGCCGCCGCCCTGGACGCGCCGCACGTGCAGCTCGAGCAGCGCGGCGTCGTGAGGCGGGCAGGCGATCGAGAAGCTGCGCCGCTTGCCCCCATCGAGCAGCACGTCGAGGTACTGCCCCGGGTGAAAGGGCAGCCGCTCCACCGCCGGCAGCTGCAGCATCACCTCGAGCACGTCGGGGGCGAGGGGCGTCAGGCGCGCGATCCGGCATGGCAGCGTCTTGATCTCGACCTCCGCCACGTTCGCGATGAGCCGCGCTTCGACCACGAGGTCCGAGCGCGGCCGCGCCTGGCAGAGCAGCACCTGGCCGCTCGCGGCTTCCTCCGCCGTGATGCCGGGCGGGCGGCCGCTCGGGTAGTGGATCTCCCCGGCGAGCAGCCGCGCACGGCAGGAGCTGCAGTGCCCGGACTTGCAGCTGTGCGGCAGATTGAGCCCGGCGGCGAGCGCCGCCTGCAGCACCGGCTCGCCGTCGGCCACCTTGAGTGTGCGGCCGTGCGGCTCGATGCGTACGCTATGCTCGGCGGCGGGCAACTTCGCCGTACCTCTTTCTGACATGGGGCTCGTGCATCATTGGGTCGATAGACTAGACGGCCAGGCCTTGCCGGGCCAAGGAGACGGAAGCTGTTCGCCAACCCTTCGCGCGACCAGATCGGGCAGCTCCTGCGCACGGCGCACACCATCGCCGTCGTCGGTCTGTCACCCGACCCCACCCGGCCGAGCCACGGGGTGGCACGCTCCCTGCAGCGCTTCGGCTATCGCATCATCCCGGTGAATCCGTTCGCCGAGAGCATTCTCGGCGAGCCGGCCGTGGCCTCGCTCGAGCAGCTGCCGGAGGTCCTGGGTGCCGCCGAGCATGTCGACCTCGTCGATGTGTTCCGCCGCCCCGAGCACGTCGCCGGCATCGTCGCCGACTGCATTCGCCTGAAGATGCCCGCGCTGTGGCTGCAGGACGGCGTGATCGACGAGGCGGCGGCCGCTCGCGCCCGCGCCGCGGGTATCCTCACCGTGATGGACCGATGTCTGTACCGCGATCGTGCGGCCTTGCGGTAGTTCATTGGAAAAAATCGGGACTCGACACGCACTGCCCCGATCGCTTCGGCAGCCGGGCACTCCGTGGGAGGTTCGGCGCATGGACTCTTGCCGGCTGCTCAGTGCTATGCTCGTACGGCATGCGCATCGCTTTTACGAAGATGCACGGGGTCGGCAACGACTTCGTCGTGTTCGATGCGCCTCCCGACTCGCTGCTCGAGCCCGCGAGCCTGCGCGGGCTCGCCGACCGCCGCACCGGCATCGGCTTCGACCAGGCGCTGGTGCTCGAGGCTCCGCGGCGCGCGGGCACCGCGGTCTTCTACCGCGTGTTCAACGCCGACGGCGATGAGGTCGAGCAGTGCGGCAACGGCGCGCGCTGCATCGCCGCGCTGCTCCACCGCCGCGGCCGCACGCGCGAGGGCCAGGTGAGGCTCGGCAGCCCGGCCGGGGTGGTCGAGGCGCGCGTCAACGGCGCGGCGAATGTCTCGGTCGACATGGGCGTCCCCGACTTCGATCCGCGCTCGCTGCCTTTCGACGCGCCGGCGCAGGCCGACAGCTACCCGCTCGAGGTCGAAGGCCGCACGCTCGAGATCGGCGCGGTCTCGCTCGGCAACCCGCACGCAGTGCTCACCGTCGCCTCGGTCGAGGCGGCGCCGGTGGCGACGCTCGGCCCTGCGATCGAGCGTCACCCGCGCTTTCCGCGGCGCGTGAACGCCGGATTCCTCGAGATCGTCGACCGCACGCATTTGAGGCTCCGCGTCTACGAGCGCGGTGCCGGCGAGACGCTCGCCTGCGGCACGGGCGCGTGCGCGGCCGTCGCCGTGGCGCGCAGCCGCGGGCTCGTCGACGCCGAGGTGCGGGTCGAGGTGCGCGGCGGCGAGTTGCGGGTAAACTGGGCGGGCCGGGGAGAGCACATCTGGCTGAGCGGTCCGGCGGAAGTCTCGTTCGAAGGTCAGGTCGAGGTCTAGACAAGTCGAGGTCGGTAATCATGACAACAAGAGAAGCCCGGGGACTTACCGCAGCCGAGTCGGAGGAGGAGGGGATCGCCGGCTACCTGCAGCGCAATCCCGATTTTTTCGAGCGCCATCAGGCCGTGCTGGCGCGCCTCAAGCTCCCGCACGCGCGCGGCGGCGCCGCCATCTCCCTGGTCGAGCGCCAGATCGAGGTGCTGCGCGAGAAGCTCGCGGGCACCGAGGGTAAGCTCGCCGAACTGGTGCGAACCGCGCGCGCCAACGACGCGATCGCTGACCGCCTGCACCGCTTCACGCGGCGGCTGCTGCGCGCTGTGCCGCGCATGGAGGCGATCGCACGCATCGAGGCCGGACTGCGCGAAGACTTCGACGCGTTCCATTCGGCTCTGGTGCTGATCGGCGAGCACCAGGGACTGCCGGAGCAGCACTTCGTGCGCATCGTGGCGCCGGACGATCCCAATCTGAAATCCTTCGAGAGCCTGTTCGCGAGCGGCAAGCCGCGCTGCGGCCAGGCGCGCGATTCGCAGCGCGAGTTCCTGTTCGGCCCCGAAGGCCCGGAGATGGGCTCGGTGGCGCTGGTGCCGCTCGGCCCCAAGGGCTCGATTGGCCTGCTGGCGCTCGGCAGCGTCGACCGCGACCGCTTCCATCCGGGGATGAGCACCGAGTTCCTCGCGCGCATGGCGGACCTGATCGCCGATGCCCTGACGGCGACCGAGGCGGCCTGAAGCGCCGCCTAAAGCCCGCGCCATGAGTCCGGCGGCGCTCGAGTGGCTCACCCGCTTTCGCCGCTACCTCCGCTCCGAGCGGCGGCTGTCGGCGCACACCGACGAGGCTTACGCACGTGATCTCAGCGCGCTGGCGAAGTACTGCGATCGGATGGGACTCGCCGACTGGGGCGAGCTCGACAGCCAGCACGTGCGCACCTTCGCCGCTCACTCGCACGCCGGGGGCTTAAGCCCCCGCAGCATCCAGCGGCGGCTGTCGGCGGTGCGCAGCTTCTACGAGTTCCTGCTGCGCGAGCGGTCAGCCGAGGCGGCGAGCGGCAGGCGCGCCCGGCGCGTGCGGGTGAATCCGGCGCTCGAGGTGCGTGCGCCGAAGGCCGCGCGCCGCCTGCCGCACACCCTCGATGCCGACCAGATGGCGCGCCTGCTCGAGATCCCGGCCGGGGGAGGTCTCACGGCGCGCGACCGCGCGCTGATGGAGCTGCTGTACTCCTCGGGCCTGCGCCTTGCGGAGCTCGTCAGCCTCGATCTCCCCGACATCGACCTGAAGGACCGCACCGTGCGGGTGCTCGGCAAGGGCAGGAAGTCCCGCATCGTGCCGGTCGGCCGGCTGGCGCTCGCGGCGCTGCGTGCCTGGCTCAGGGAGCGCGCGACGCTCGCGGCAGCGAACGAGCCGGCGCTGTTCGTCGGCCAGGGGGGTAAGCGCCTGGGGCCGCGCGCCATCCAGTCACGCATCAACTATTGGGCGAAGCGCCAGGGCTTAGGTCTGCACGTGCACCCGCACCTGTTCCGGCATTCTTTCGCCTCCCACCTGCTCGAGTCGGGCGGGGAGCTGCGCGGCGTGCAGGAGCTCCTGGGGCACGCCGACATCTCGACCACGCAGATCTACACCCACCTTGATTTCCAGCACCTGGCCCGCATCTACGACGCTGCACACCCGCGGGCGCGCCGTAAGGCTTGAGTTAAGCTCACCGATCCGCTCGCCCCTTAGGACCACCACCCCTTCAGGACCCTATGAGCGACCCGGCAGTCTTCAATCCCCACGGCACCACCATCCTCGGCGTGCGGCGCAACGGCGCCGTCGCCATAGGGGGCGACGGCCAGGTCACCCTCGGCAACACCGTCATGAAGGGCAACGCCCGCAAGGTGCGGCGCCTCTTCGGCGAGAAGGTGCTCGCCGGGTTCGCCGGCGGCACGGCGGATGCCTTTACGCTCTTCGAGCGCTTCGAGGGCAAGCTCGAGAAGTACGGCAACCTCACCCGCGCCGCGATCGAGCTCGCCAAGGACTGGCGCTCGGACCGGTATCTGCGGCGGCTCGAGGCGCTGCTGCTCGTGGGGGACCCGGAGAAGCTGTTCATCATCTCGGGGAACGGCGATGTGATCGAGCCCGATCACGACGTCGCCGCGATTGGCTCGGGCGGCCAGTACGCGCTCGCCGCCGCGCGCGCGCTGCTCGAGGGCTCGTCCCTCGGGGCGCGCGAGATCGTCGAGCGCTCGCTCGACATCGCCGCCGACATCTGCATCTACACCAACCGCAGCCTCACCATCGAGGAGCTGAACGGGCCCCGCAGCGGGGGATCGAACTGAGCATGTCCTCCGCACTCACGCCCCGGCAGATCGTTCAGGAGCTGGACAAGCACATCGTCGGCCAGGACGCGGCCAAGCGTGCCGTGGCCATCGCGCTGCGTAACCGCTGGCGCCGCATGCAGGTCAAGGAGCCGCTGCGCCAGGAGATCACGCCGAAGAACATTCTCATGATCGGCCCGACCGGGGTCGGCAAGACCGAGATCGCGCGGCGCCTCGCCAAGCTCGCCAACGCGCCGTTCGTCAAGGTCGAAGCCACCAAGTTCACCGAGGTCGGCTACGTCGGCCGCGACGTCGATTCGATCGTCAAGGAGCTGGCCGACGTCGCAGTGAAGATCACCCGCGAGCAGGAGATGGCCAAGGTGCGCGAGCGCGCCCTCGACGCCGCCGAGGAGCGCGTGCTCGATGCGCTGCTGCCCAAGCCGCGCATGATGGGCTTCTCCACCGACGAGCCGAGCCACGCGCGCGACTCCGAGACGCGCCAGAAATTCCGCAAGATGCTGCGCGAGCACGAGCTCGACGACCGTGAGATCGAGATCGAGCTGCGCGCCGTGCCCGTGGGCGTCGAGATCATGGCGCCGCCCGGCATGGAGGAGATGCAGCAGCAGCTGCAGTCGATGTTCCAGAACCTCGGCGGCAACCGCACCCGCACCCGCAAGGTCAAGGTGCGCGAGGCCCTGAAGCTGCTCACCGACGAGGAGGCCGGCAAGCTCATCAACGAGGAAGAGCTCAAGATCCAGGCGCTCGCCAACGCCGAGCAGAACGGCATCGTGTTCATCGACGAGATCGACAAGGTCACGCGCCGCCAGGAGACCATCGGCGCCGACGTCTCGCGCGAGGGCGTGCAGCGCGACCTGCTGCCGCTGGTCGAGGGCTCCACCGTCGCGACCAAGTACGGCCCGGTCAAGACCGACCACGTGCTGTTCATCGCCTCGGGCGCCTTCAGCCTGTCGAAGCCGTCCGACCTGATCCCGGAGCTCCAGGGGCGTCTGCCGATCCGGGTCGAGCTCGACTCGCTCAAAGTCGGCGACTTCGTGCGCATCCTCACCGAGCCCGACGCCTCCCTCACGACGCAGTACCAGGCGCTGATGGCCACCGAGGGCGTCGCGGTCGAGTTCGCCGCGGACGGCGTGCGCCGCATCGCCGAGATCGCCTTCGAAGTCAACGAGCGCACCGAGAACATCGGCGCGCGACGGCTGCACACCGTGATGGAGCGCCTGCTCGAGAGCGTCTCCTACGAGGCCGCGGCGCAGGAGCAACGGCCGGGCGCGGGTGCAAACGGCGCGGGAAACGTCACCATCGACGCGAAGTACGTCGACGACCATCTAGGGAAGCTCGTCAAGGACGAGGACCTGAGCCGCTACATTCTCTGAGGCCCAAAAAAAAGAGCGCCCGGTGATGCCGGGCGCTCCTGGTTAAGACCGCGCCTCGTCAGAACTTGAAGGTGAAATCGAGGCCCGCGGTGAGCGGCCGATTCACGAGGTAGCGCACGAAGGCATTGGTCTGCAGGTCGATCTGCGGCTGCGGATCGAGCAGCGCTTCCTTGTTCGTCAGATTGTTCACGTACAGCGACGCGGTCCACTGACTCCCGGCGAATCCCAGGCGCGCGTTCAGGAATCCGTACGCCGGCAGATGCAGCAGGAAGTTGTCGATGAAGCCCGGGGACCCCGGGTAGATCGTGATGGACTCGCCGTAGGGCGCATCGGTGCGCGTGCCGACGTAATCGCCCTCGAGCGTTCCGACCAGCGACAGGTCGTTGGTGAGCTCATGCTTCCAGCGCAGCGTTGCGGAGGCCGTGACGTCCGGTATGTCGGGGACGCTGTAGCCGTTGGGGAATCCCGTGATGGGGCTGTCCGCCGTGAACTGCGCGTTGGTGTAGCCGAAATTGACCCCGAGGGTCCACTCGCGGCTGAGCAGCGCCTGCATCTCGGCCTCCAATCCGTAGATGCGCGCGTCGGCGCCGTTGGCGGCGATGCCGTAGCCGGAGAGATTGGTCTCGATCTGCGGGTTCATCCAGCGCTCGTAATAAACCGAGATGTTGAGGATCAGGTGCTTATCCAGCAGCTCCGCTTTCTCGCCGACCTCGTAGTTCCACACCGAGTCCGAGGCGAAAGTGGCGGGCGCCTGCAGCAGGATATTGGGATTGCAGGTGTTGAGAACCTTGGCCTGCAGGGAGACCTCGTTCCCCTGCAGCGGCCCCACGGGCGCTGCGCAGCTGACGGGCTCAGCCACCGGAATCGGCTGGTTGGCCCCGCCTAAGCGAAAGCCCTTGGCGATCGTGGCGTACAGCAGCACGTCCGGGTCGACCTTCCAGCTCAGGTCGAACTTGGGATCCGTGCCGCTCGCGGTGTTGGAATCGCCGGTGAAGTAGGGCTCATCGGGAAAGCCGAGACCCCCGTTCACCGTGAACACGCCGTACTCCATGTTCGACTGGCTCAGGCTGTAGTGGTAGTGCCGGAGTCCCACCGTGCCCTTGAGATCGGGCGTGAACTGCCAGGAGGCCTCGCCGAACTCGGCGTTCTGCGTGATGACCTGCGGCTGAACGTCCACGTACAGGTTGGTGGTGGCGGGTAACCCGATCGCCACCATGGCGGGTCCCGCCTGCGGCGCGATGGCCCACTCATCCCATTCGGAATACAGGTCCTGGTAGAAGTAGCCGAGGATCCACTGGAAGGGGCCGGTGCCGGTGGAGGTCACGCGCAGCTCCTCGCTGATCTGCCGCGTGTAGTCCTTCTCCGTCACCGACGGGCCGTTGGGCGCGGGGCCCGACGGTCCGATGCCGAACGGGGAGTCGCCGGAGCCGTCACCCGCATCGTAATTCGGGAAGCCGAAGGCGTCCTCGTTCTCCTCGGTGCTGTCCTGCGAGACGAGCGTGTTGCGCCCCCACATGGCCGTGGCGGATGTGACCGAGAACGCCGGCGCCTGGTACTCGATCTTCAGGCTCCCGAGCGTGAACTTGTCCTCCTGGGGCTCGGGCGAATCGTAGGGCTCCCAGTGAGCGAGGGTGCTGGGGACGGTCGGGTGGGTCGGATTGCCGTTCACGTCCACCTCGTCCGGTGCAGCCTGCCGGGTGAGCTGGTACATGAGGATCGGTGTGATCGACAGGTTGTCCATCGGCTTCCACAGCAGCGACACGCGCGCCGAATCGATGGTGGTAGTGTTGGCGCCGTTGATCTGTTCGGCCACCGGATAGGTGTAGAAGCCCGGTGGCCGCGCATTGTTCTCTGTCGCATAGCCTCCGGTGTCGACCGGGAGCCCGTCCTGGAAGACGATGCGCTTGATCCAGCCGCTGTCGGAGATCTCCGATCCGACGAAGCGGATCGCGAGGTCATCCCCGATCGGCAGGTTGATCATGCCGTTGACTTTCTGATTGAAGCTGCCCCCGGAGCCGGTGTAGCCCGTATCGACCTCGCCCGAGGCCGCGAAGGTGCCGAGCTGCGGCGGGTTGGGCACGAGCTTGACGGTGCCGCCCATCGAGCTCGAGCCGTAGAGCGTCCCCTGCGGGCCGCGCAGCACCTCGACTCGTTGCAGATCGTAGAGAGTCGGATCGATCTCCTCTTTACCGAGCTGTGCCGAGGCCGGCGACGACAGCGGCGTCTCGTCGAGGTAGAAGCCGACCATGGAGGAGTTGCCGCCGGCGGAGTTGAGGCCGCGCATCTCGAATTCGGTCTGACCAGGGCCGGCAGAGCGCATGGCGATGCCGGGCACGGAGGTCGCGAGGGAGTTGAAGTCGACGATGCCGCGGTCGGCGATTTCCTGCGCCGACACCGCCGTGATGCTGGCGCCGGTGTCCTGAACCGTGCTGGTGCGCTTCTCCGCCGTGACGACCACCTCCTGGAGCTGATCTCCGGAGGGGCCGCTCGCAGCCTGGGCCTGCGCCTGCAACTGTGCGGATGCGCTCTCGGCGAGCGCCAGCCCCATTGCTATCCCGATCGCCTGCGCGATCCTGCTTCTTGCTGACGAGATCATCGTGGCTCCCCTTGCTGTGACTGTTGCCCGAACGAGCATGGCTCGCGGGGCATCGACGCTTATTCTCTTAGTATACGTGTGGATGCAACCCGAAGAACCTGCGTCGCATGCGTTGTAGATTCGCGACACCTCCCCCACCCTGCGAGCGGATCGACTATGCTCTGGCGCGCTTTGGCTCGGGGAGGCCGGCGGTGTTGACAACGAGAATACTCAAGCTCGGCATCGGCCTGTGCGCGCTGGCCGGAGCGCCCGGCTCATTCGGTGCGCAGCCCGCACCAATTTCGGGCAGCGGCATGGACCGGGACCTGATTGAGGTCACCATCCCGCAGCTGCACCGCTACTACGAGCAGCACCGCTACACCGTCTCGCAGGTCGTCGACTGGTACCTGGCGCGCATCGCCCGCTACAACGGCGTCTACCGGCCGCTCGAGCAGCTGTTCGACGCCGAGGCGCGCGCGACGGCGGCGCGCGAAGACCGCGCCCCGGCTGCAGCGCACGGCCCGCTGTGGGGCGTACCCATCGTCATCAAAGCCAACACCAGCATCGAGGGCAAGGTGACCACCAATGGCTGGGAAGGCTTCGTCGTGCCCGGCCACGAGCTCATCGCGCCGCGCGATGCCACGATCGTCGCGCGGCTGCGGGATGCGGGGGCGATCATCCTCGGCCATACCAACATGCCGGACTTCGCCAACTCCGACACCACGCGCAGCAGCTCGTTCGGCCGCACCGGAAATGCATACGACGTGCGCTTCTCGCCCGGGGGCTCCTCCGGAGGAACGGTGACGGCGGTAACGGGCAACATGGCCGTGCTCGGCAACGGTACCGACACCGGCAACTCGATCCGCATGCCGGCGGGCACCAGCGCTCTGATCGGCGTGTTCCCGACGCGCGGGCTGGTGAGCATCGCCGGGATCGCGCCGCTCGACTGGCTGCTCGACAACACCGGGCCCATCGCCCGCAACGTCACCGACGCTGCGATCGCGCTCGGCGTGATGGCCGGCGAGGACCCGCTCGATCCGGTGACCCAGGGCTCCGCCGCCAAAGCGCAGCCCGGGCCCTACACCCAATATCTCAAGGCCGATGCGCTCAGGGGCAAGCGCTTCGGCGTGCCGGCATTCATTCTCGCGGGCATTGGCATCCCATTCCGCGGCACACCCGCGGTGGTGCCGGACATCGCGGCTGAGAAACACGCCGACGAGGAAGCCTGGCCGCTCGACCCGCGCACGCGCGCCGCCCTGATGAAGGCGATCGAGGAGCTGCGCTCGCTCGGAGCCACCGTAGTCATCGACGACTCAGTCCTGCCGGAAGCCTTTGCGCGCAGAGCCTGGCGCATCGCTACCTACCCCTACGGGCGCGAGGGTACGGATATCTTCCTCAGGGACTTCGGTCCGGCCGAGTACCACTCGGCCGCAGACTATCAGCGCGTCATGGGGCTGCCGCTCGGCGCGCCCATGATCGGCACTGAGCCTCTCAAGTCCGAGTTCGAATACGGCGACATCAAGATCGCGCAGCGCACCCTCGAGACGGATCCGGACGCGGAGCGAAACTTCTACGGTCCGCGCCGCCGCGCGCTCGCGGAGTATCTCGACACGATGGACCGACTGCACCTCGACGGCTACCTCTATCCATCGAGCCAGATGCCGCCGGTCGACGAAACGATGCCTCAGTATGGCCAGGTCACCGACGGACCGCACTCGGCGACCAGCTGGGTCAATATGCTGGGCGTCCCCGCCGTGGTCGTGGTCGGCGGCTTCTATCCGAGCGGCCTGCCGTTCGGGATGGAGTTCTCAGGTCGGCCCTTTCGCGACGGCGACTTGCTGGGCTTCGCCTACGCGTGGGAGCAGGGGACGCGCCACCGCCATCCTCCCGTATTGGTCGAGCAGGGGCTGCTGCCGATCGGACACTGAGGACCCTGAGCCTGCGCCGTCCCGGGCCGGTCTTCAGATTCTGAACCGCTCCCTGAGCTCGCCCGCCATGCGGCGGCTGACGGCCAGCGGCGCCGCGCAGCCGCGCAGGCGCACCAGGTACTGGCCGTCGGCGCTGCGTTCGATGCGCTCGAGGTACTTGATGGCGACCAGCGCGTTGCGGTGGATGCGCACGAAGGCCGCGCCGAACTCACTCTCGAGCAGCCGCAGCGAGTCCTCGATCAGATCCTCGCCCTGCACGTGGGCGACGGTGGTGTATTTGCGGTCGGCGAGGAAGTATTGCACCTCCTCGATCGGGATGA
>DASPSF010000125.1:0-9864 GCA_035624075.1 Steroidobacteraceae bacterium
GCACTTCTCGAGCCGCAGGCTCTCGAGCGCGTAGAGGCCGAAGTGCCTGAGCGAGAGCTCGCGGCCTGCCTCCACGAGACGCGCATGCACGGCCGCGAGATCCTCCATCGCGGCGTGCAGCTCGTAGCCGAGCTCGCCGACGTAACTTACCCGCAGCGCGAGCACCTGCGCCGCGGCGATCCGCAGCGGCCTGGCGCCGAGCCACGGAAAGGCCGCATTCGAGACGTCCGCGTCGCTGACCCTCGCGAGCAGGTCACGCGCGCGTGGGCCCGCAATCACCAGAGTGCCGTAACGCTCGGTGAGGTTCGCGATGGCGACCTCACCGTGGCGGGATGAGTAATGCGCGCGCAGCCAGTCCTCATCGTGCCGTTCCGCGGAGGCCGCCGACAGGAGCCAGAAACGGCCTGCGCGCAGCCGCGTGACCGTCATCTCCATCACGATGCCGCCACGCGGGGAGCAGGCGTAGGCGAGCGCCGTACGGCCTTCGCGCGGCAGCTCGCCGCAGACCAGATGATCGAGCCAGGCCGCGGCGCCGGGGCCTGCCACCTCGAAACGCGTGAAGCCCGTAAGATCGAGCAGCGCCACGCCGTCCGCCACTGCGGCGCACTCGCGCTCGACGGCGCGATGCCAGTGCGGCCGGCGGAAGGAGCACTCGGGACCCCCGGGATCGCCCGCTTCGCGGTAGTAGACCGCGCGCTCCCAGCCGCCGCGCGCGCCGAACACGGCCCCACTGCGCTGCAACGTCTCATATAGAGGAGAGGCCCTCGCCGGCCGCCCGGCCGGGCGCTCCTCCTGCGGGTAGCCGACCCCGTATTCGTTCTGATAGGTCTCGAGAGCCTTCGCCAGCGCGTAGCGGCGGTCCGCGAACTTCCCGTAGCGTCGGCAGTCGAGCGGCCAGAGGTCCCAGTCCGGCTCGCCGTTCACGACCCATTCCGCGATGGCCTTGCCGGCGCCGCCCGCCTGGACGATGCCGAAGGTGAAGGCGCAGCAGTGAAAGAAGTTGCGCGCGCCGGCGGCCGGCCCCACGAGCGGGTTGCCGTCCGGCGCGTAGGGGATCGGCCCGTTGATGACGCGCTTCACGCCGACGCTGCCGAGGATTGGCACGCGCGCGCACGCGGCCACGACGTACTCCTCGAGGCGCGCCAGGTCGTCGGGGAACAGCTGGTGCGCGAACTCCTCCGGAACATGGTCGAGCCAGTGAGCGCGCGCGCCCGACTCGTAGGGCCCGAGCAGCAGCCCGTGGCGCTCCTGGCGGAGGTAGTAGCTCACGTCGGGGTCGCGGACCAGCGGCAGCCGTGCAAGGCCGCGAGCCACGAGCGCCGGGATGTCCTCGGTGACCAGGTACTGATGAGAGAGCGTCACGATCGGCAGATAGTCCCCGATCATCGCGGCCACCTCACCGCCGCGGTAGCCGGCGGCGTTGACCACGTACTCGGCCTCGATCGCGCCAGCCGAAGTCTCGATACGCCATCCGCCTGCGGGGAGCTCGCGCAGCGCCGTCACGCGGGTATGCCGGTGGATCGTCGCGCCGCGATCGCGCGCGCCCCTGGCGAGCGCCTGCGTGAGCTGCGAGGGATCGATGTCACCGTCCTCGGGATCCCACAATGCGGCCCGAATCCCCTCGATCTCGAGGAACGGATGTCGCGCGCGGATCTCGGCGGGCGAGAGCAGCTCGAACGCAAGACCCAGCGCGCGCGCCTGCGCCGCGACGTGGTGAAACTCGTTCACCCGATCGGCGCTGTGCGCCAGGCGGATGCTGCCCGTGCGGTGGTAGCTGAGGTCGGCGCCGACCTCGTCTCCGAGCCGTGCGTACAGCTGCGTCGAGTATTGCTGGAGCTTGAGCAGGCACCACGAGGTGGAGAAGTTCGGGCAGTTGCCCGCGGCGTGCCAGGTGGAGCCCGCGGTGAGCTCGTCGCGCTCGAGCAGCACCACGTCCGTCCAGCCGAGGCGCGTCAGGTGATACAGCGCGCTGCAGCCGACCACTCCCCCGCCGATGACCACGACCCGCGCTTCGGTCTTCAGCACTTCACGCGCTCGCCCGCAGGATCGTAGAACGGCCGCAACGACACGCGCGCCGGCACGCGCTCGGCGGCGACCTCGATCTCGTAGCGGCCCGCAGCGACCCACTCAGCGCTCACGGGCTCCGCTGCGCTGGCGACGTACCCCAGACCGAGCGCTGCGCCGAGCGTGTGGCCAAACATGCCGGAGCTGATCTTTCCGACCAGCTCCCCGTTCCGCCAGATCGGCTCGTTGTGATAGAGGAGCCGGTCGGCGCGCTCCAGCGCGAACGCCGCGAGGCGGCGTCGCACGCCGCCCGCGCGCTGCCTGAGCAGCGCCTCGCGGCCGAGGAAGCCGCCGGGCTTCTCCCAGGCGACCGCGAAGGCGAGCCCCGCCTCGATTGGCGTGTCCTCGTCCGAGATGTCGTGGCCCCAGTGACGGTAGGCCTTCTCGATCCGCAGGCTGTTGAGCGCGTGGTAGCCCGCGAGGCGCAGCCCGAAGCGCGCGCCCGCCTCGACGATCACGTCGTACACGGACTGCGCGAACTCGGTGGGAATGTAGAGCTCGTAGCCCAGCTCGCCCACGTAGGTGATGCGGCTCGCACGTACGCGCGCGTAGCCTAAGTCGATGATGCGCGAGGTGCCGAACGGAAAGGCCGCGGTCGAGAGGTCCGCGTCGGTGAGTGCCTGCAGGAGCTCGCGGCTCTTTGGCCCCATGAGCCCGAGCACCGCATAAGCCGAAGACACATCCACCGCCACGGCGCGCGCCTCCTGCGGAATGCTGCGGGTCAGCCACAGGAAGTCGCGTGTCTGCGTGGCGCAGGCAGTGACGATCAGGTACGCGTCTTCGGCCTCGCGCGTCACGGTGAGGTCCGCCTCGATTCCGCCGCGCTCGTTCAGCCATTGCGTGTACACGATCCGGCCGACCGGCACGTCGACCTGGTTGGCGCACACACGGTTGAGGACGCCCGCCGCATCGGGGCCCTTCAGCGCGAACTTGGCGAACGATGACTGATCGAAGAGGCCGACCGTCTCGCGTACGGCGCGGTGCTCGGCGGCGGAGGCGGCGAACCAGTTCTGCCGGCCGTAGCTGTACTCGTAGCGCGCCTCCACGCCGGGAGCGGCGAACCAGTTGGCGCGCTCGAAGCCCGCCACCTCGCCGAAGCAGGCACCGGCGGCGAGCAGCCGGTCGTGGAGCGCGGACTTCCTCACGCCGCGCGCGCTCTCCGCCTGAAGATACGGCCAGTGCATGGCGTACAGGAGCCCCAACACCTCGACCGTCCGGTCCCGCAGGTAGCGCCGGTTGCGCTGAAACGGGGCGCAGCGGCGGATGTCCACGTCCCAGAGGTCGAACGGCGGGTGCCCGTCGACGATCCAGTCAGCGAGCACCTTGCCCGCGCCGCCCGCGGACTGGATGCCGATGGAGTTGAAGCCCGCCGCGACGTAGAAGCCCCGGAGCTCCGGCGCCTCGCCGAGGAGATAACGGTCATCGGGCGTGAAGCTCTCGGGCCCGTTGAAGAACACCTGCACGCCGGTCGTCTCGAGGATCGGAACGCGCCGCATGGCGCCGGCGAACAGCGGCTCGATGTGCTGAAGATCCGGCGGCAGCTGCTCGAAGGCACAGCTCTCGGGAATCCCCTCCGTGGCCCAGGGCTTGGCCACGGGCTCGAACCAGCCGACCAGGAGCTTGCCGGCGTCCTCCTTGAAGTACGAGCGGGCATCCGCATCGCGCAGGACCGGCAGGCCGGAAGGCAGGCCCGGAATCGGCTCGGTGACGATGTAGAAGTGCTC
Source organism: Steroidobacteraceae bacterium (assembly GCA_035624075.1). Taxonomy (GTDB): domain Bacteria; phylum Pseudomonadota; class Gammaproteobacteria; order Steroidobacterales; family Steroidobacteraceae; genus 13-2-20CM-66-19. The sequence continues at coordinate 3,789 of DASPSF010000125.1, forward strand.
GGCGGCCTGCAGTGGCACGCTGACGTCGGCGAACGCACCCACCTCGCGCCCCCACATGCCGGCGCAGTTGACCACCACGTCCGCGCGCACTTCGCCGGCGTCGGTCGTGACCCCGGTCACGCGGCCGCCGGCGCGGAGAACGCCGGTGACCTTGACGCCTTCGACGATGCGCGCGCCCCGCATGCGTGCGCCGCGCGCCAGCGCCTGGGTCGTATCGACCGGGTTGCAGCGGCCGTCCTTCGGAAGATAGACCGCGCCGACGACATCCTCGATCGAGAGCAGCGGCCAGCGCTCGCGCGCCTCACCGGCGCTGAGGATCTGCACCTCGAGGCCGAAGCACCGCGCCATGGAGGCGCCGCGCTTCAGCTCCTCGAAGCGCGCCTCGCTCGCTGCCACCGCCACCGAGCCGGTCTGCCGGAAACCGGTGGCCTGCCCGGTCTCGCGCTCGAGTCCCGCGTAGAGCTGCGTGGTGTACTGGGCGAGGCGGGTGAGATTGTGGGTGGCGCGCAGCTGCCCGACCAGGCCGGCCGCATGCCAGGTCGTGCCGCAGGTGAGCTGCCGCCGCTCGAGCAGCAGCACGTCGGCGCAGCCGCGCCGGGCGAGGTGATAGGCGACGCTGCAGCCGACGATGCCGCCGCCGATGATCACCACGCGCGCCTGCGACGGAATGCTCTGCACCGGACTCTCCCCCGAAGCCCCGCACGCACGAGCGCGTGCCCGCGCCGTTACTCGGTCTGGATCGACTGCAGGTACTGAACGAGCAGCTCGACCACGCGACTCGCCTGCTTCTCGGACCCGAAGGCCTCGCCCCATACCGGCATGGCGCGCGTGCCGTGCGGCGGGAGCGTGGTGCGGCCGTCGATGATCCTGCGCAGCTGCTCGGCCGGAAAGCGCCCGCCCTGACGGCGGGCGATGCGCGTGAGATCGGGCACCTCCACCTTCAGGCTCGCGGCGACCGGTCCGTCGCCGCGGCCGTCCACTCCGTGGCAGCTCGCGCAGTGCGCACGGTAGAGGCTTTCACCGCTCTGGTAGCCGGAGAGATCCTGCGCGGGGGCCGGGCGTGCCGCCCCACCCGCGAACATCGCGGCAGCGAGCACGGCGCATAACCCGGCGATGCCGCCCCGGGACCTGGCGCGATCAGAACCCGGCGATCGCATCGCGCAGCATCTCCGCCATCGCATCGATATCGGCCCGGCTCGCGATGAAGGCCGGCGCCATGATCGCGTTGTCGCCGGTCGTCTTCACGTGCAGGCCGCGATCATAGAGCTTCGCCTGCAGCTCGTGGCCGCGGACCCCCGGGGCCTTACCCGGCTTCACCTCGATCCCGGCCAGCATGCCGAAACCGCGCACGTCGGCGACGGCCGGCAGATCGCTCAGGCTGAACATCTTATCGAGGAAGTAACCCGAAAGGTCCTTTGCCCTGGCGAACAGCTGCTCCTTGCGATAGATCTCGAGCGTCGCGAGCCCCGCCGCGCAGGCGGCCGGATGCGCCGTGTAGGTGTAGCCGTGAAAGAACTCCGGCATCCCCTCCGGCGCCGCATCGAGAATCGTGCGGTAGATATCGCCGCGCACCGCCACCGCACCCATCGGCTGGGCGCCGTTGGTGAGCGCCTTCGCCATGGTGATGAGGTCCGGCGTCACGCCGAAGGAGGTCGCGGCGAAGGCCTCGCCGGTACGGCCGAAGCCGCAGATCACTTCGTCGAACACCAGCAGGATTCCGTAGCGGATGCAGATCTCGCGCAGCCGCTCGAGGTAGCCACGTGGCGGGACGATGACACCGGTGGAGCCGGCGATCGGCTCGACGAACACCGCCGCGATGCGCTTCTCCCCGACCAGGCTCACGAAGCGCTCCAGGTCGTCGGCCAGCTCGGCGCCGTTGGCGCCCATGCCCCGCGTCAGGCGGTTCTGCGGCAGCAGCGTATGCCGCAGATGCAGGATTCCGGGCATCAGCGCGCCGAATACCTCGCGGTTGCGCACCATGCCGGAGAGCGCGGTGCCGCCGATGTTGACGCCGTGATAGGCGCGCTCGCGCGAGACGAAGTAGTTGCGCTGCCCCTCCTTGCGCGCCAGGTGATACGCCAGCGCCACCTTCATCGCGGTGTCGACCGCCTCGGAGCCGGAGTTGCAGAAGAACACGTGATCGAGACCTGCGGGGGTCAGCGCCGCCACGCCGTCGGCGAGCTCGAAGGCGCCCGGGTGGCTTCTCTGGAAGGAGGGCGTGAAGTCGAGCGTCTCGAGCTGCTTGGCCACCGCGGCCGCGATCTCCGGCCGGCAATGGCCCGCGGCGCTGGTGAAGAGCCCCGCGCTCCCGTCGAGCACCTTGCGCCCGTTGGGCGTGTAGTAGTGCATGCCGCTCGCGCGCACGAACAGACGGGGCTCGCGCTTGAACTCGCGGTTGTTGGTGAACGGCAGCCAGTGCCGCTCGAGGTTTTCGACCTTCATGTCCATGTGGATCTCCGCAAAATCAGCCGAAAGTGGCGCCGATCTCCGCCGCCGCCGCGCGCAGGCGCGGGATGAATTCGATGGCGCGCATCAGGGGCAGCCGGGCGGTGGCGCCCTGCACCGCGAGCGAGGCGATGACGTCGCCGTTGCGGCTGCGCACCGGAACCGCGACACAGGCAACGCCGAGCACATACTCCTCGTTGTCGACCGCATAGCCGACGGACACGATGCGGTCGAGCTCGGATTCGAGCACCGCGCGATCGGTGATGGTGCGCTCGGTGAAGCGCTCGAGGGGCAGCACCTGGAGCAGCCCCTGCCGCTCGGGGGCCGGCAGATGGGCGAGCAGCAGCTTGCCGCTCGCGCAGCAGTGCGGCGGCAGCTCGCCGCCGCCTTCGGGCACGTGCAGCCGCAGCGGCCAGGGCGCCTCGACTCGATCGAGGTACACCAGTGCCCCCTTCCTCAGCACCGCCAGATTGCAGGTCTCGGTGATCTCGCTGACGACGCGCCGGAGGATCGTGCGCCGCTGCGCGGCGGCGGCATCGCTGCGCAGCACGTCGAGCGCGAAGCGCGACAGCCGCTCGCCGCTGATGTAGGCGCGTCCGCCGGGTTCGCGCGCGAGAAATCCCGCTTCCTCGAACAGTGCGAGCGTCCGATGGAGCGTCGGCTTCGGAAGGTCGGTCGCCTGCATGAGCTCGGAGAGAGTGACCGCCCGGCCGGCGCGCACCAGCACCTCGAGAACTCCGAAAGCCTTCAGGGTCGAAGAAGTCTCGCCCGCGATTTCGGCGATCTCGGGGGGAAGCGAAAAGACGCGGTTCATCTCCACGGGCGCTTTGTTCCGTTAAACGAGACAGAAGTATGGATGAAAAGGAATGAGATTTCGCCTGTGGAGTCCGTATTGTAGTATGCGCGCTCTCAAAGAAACAAATCATTTCATCTGAAGAAACTCTAGCAGCCGGAGCCAAGCCGATGACTCAGACGCAGAAGATGGGCCCCTCCGAGGCGCTCGTCGAGACCCTTGCCGCCCACGGTGTCACCGAGGTGTTCGGAATCGTCGGCTCGGCCTTCATGGATGCGCTCGATATCTTTCCCGCCGCCGGCATCCGCTTCGTGCCGGTCGCCCATGAGCAGGGCGCGGTCCACATGGCCGACGGCTACGCACGCGCCTCGGGCCGGCACGGCGTCTGCATTGCTCAGAACGGACCGGGCGTCACCAACTTCGTCACCGGGGTCGCGGCCGCTTACTGGGCGCACTCGCCGATCGTGTTCATCACGCCCGAGACCGGGTCGATGACCATGGGCCTCGGCGGCTTCCAGGAGACCGAGCAGCTGCCGATCTTCTCGAAGATCACCAAATACCAGGGACACGTCAACAATCCCCGCCGCATGGCCGAGATCGCGGCACGCTGCTTCGACCGCGCCATGCTCGAGATGGGCCCGGCGCAGCTCAACATCCCGCGCGACTATTTCTACGGCGAGTTCGAGGCCGCGATCCCCGCCCCGCTGCGCATCGCGCACGGCGCCGGCGACGCTACCGCGCTCGATGCGGCCGCGGACCTGCTCGCCGGCGCGAGCTTCCCGGTCATCGTCGCCGGCGGCGGCGTGATCACCGCCGGCGCCAGCGCGGAGGCCACCCAGCTCGCCGACGTCCTCGGCGCGGCGGTGTGCTCGAGCTACCTGCACAACGATGCCTTCCCCGCCTCCCATGCGCTCGCCGCCGGCCCGCTCGGCTACCAGGGCTCGAAGGCCGCCATGAAGCTCATCGCGCGCGCCGACGTGGTGCTCGCGCTCGGCACGCGCTTAGGTCCCTTCGGCACGCTGGCGCAATACGGCCTCGACTACTGGCCGAAGCAGGCGAAGATCATCCAGATCGACGCCGACCCGCGCGTGCTCGGGCTCGTCAAGCCGATCTCGGTCGGCATCCACGGCGATGCGCGCGCCGCGGCCGCCGCCCTGCTGGTGCGCCTCAAGACCCGCAAGCTCGCGGGAGCCGCCACGCGCGCCGAGCGGCTGGCGCGCATCGCGGCAGAGAAGTCCGACTGGGAGGCGGAGCTCACCGGCTGGACGCACGAGCGCGATCCTTACTCGCTCGAGGTGTCGGCCAGCTCGAAATACATGCATCCGCGGCAGATGCTGCGGGCACTCGAGCGCTCGCTGCCGGCCGGCTCGATGGTGTCCACTGACATCGGCAACATCTGCTCGGTCGCCAACTCCTACCTGCGCTTCGATCAGCCGCGCTCGATGTTCGCCGCGATGAGCTTCGGCAACTGCGGCTACGCGTTTCCGGTCATCTGCGGCGCCAAGATCGCCGCGCCCGCGCGCCCCGCCTTCGCCTACGTCGGGGATGGCGCCTGGGGCATCAGCCTCAACGAGCTGCTGACCTGCGCGCGCGAGAAGATCGGCGTGACGCCGATCGTGTTCAACAACGGCCAGTGGGGCGCCGAGAAGAAGAATCACGTCGACTTCTACGCCCGCCGCTATCAGGGCGTGAATCTGGAGAATCCGAGCTGGGCGAAGGTGGCGCAGGCGTTCGGCTGCGAAGGCGTTACCGTCGAGCGGCTCACCGACATCGAGCCGGCGCTGCGCGCCGCCGCCGCGGCCCAGGCCGAGGGACGCACCACCGTGCTAGAGATGATGGTGACCCAGGAGCTCGGTGATCCGTTTCGCCGCGACGCGCTCTCGAAGCCGGTGCGGCACCTCGCCAAATACCAGAAGTTCGTGTGAGACTGCGGGCGATGAGCGCGAGCACAGCGGCGCCCGACCTCGCCGCGAGCGGACTGCGCCGCTCGCTGCAACGCCGCCACATGCAGATGATCGCGCTCGGCGGGGTGATCGGCGCGGGACTGTTCGTCGGCAGCGGCGTCGTCATCGCCTCGGCGGGACCTGCCGCGGTCATCTCCTTCGCCCTCACCGGCACCCTCGTGGTGCTGGTGATGCGCATGCTCGGGGAGATGGCGGTCGCCTACCCCGCCGTCGGCGGCTTCTACGAGTACAACCGCCTGGCGCTCGGCGAGCTCGCGGGCTTCCTCACCGGCTGGATGTATTGGTATTTCTGGGTGATCGTGGTTGCGCTGGAAGCGGTTGCCGGCGCGAAGATTCTCGGCACCTGGTGGCCGGCGGTTGCGCCCTGGGAGTTCACCCTCGCCCTCATGACGCTCTTCACGATCGTGAATCTCCTCTCGGTGCGCTCTTACGGCGAGGCCGAGTTCTGGTTCGCCTCCATCAAGGTGGCGGCCATCGTGGCGTTCCTGGTCGCCGGCGCGCTGTTCGTCTTCGGCGGCTGGCCGGGAGCGCACGGGGGGCTGCCGCACCTGACGGCCGACGGCGGCTTCATGCCGAATGGCATCGTGCCGGTACTCACGGGTGCGGTCGCCGCGACCGGCTTCTACTTCGGCGCCGAGATCGTCACCATCGCCGCGGCCGAGTCCGCCGAGCCCGAGAAGGCCGTGGCCGAGACCACGCAGTCGGTGATCTGGCGGGTGTTGGTCTTCTATATCGGCTCGATCTTCCTGGTCGTCGCCCTGGTTCCCTGGAACGACACGGTCCGCATGTCGCGCCCGTACGTGAGCGTCATGGAGGTGCTGCGCATCCCGGCCGCAGCCACCGTGATGAGCCTCGTGATCCTCACCGCGGTGCT